>JBFHNV010000057.1:0-27800 GCA_041593595.1 Gammaproteobacteria bacterium | reverse complement strand
CCTCCGGGCGCCGGGCCGCCGCTCCGCGTTGCTGCGCGGCGGCCGCTCAGCCCTTTCGTTATGTGGCACAGGAGCGAAGCGATGGGCAGTAAGCTACGCGGCCGGGCAACGAGTTGACGAATTTCCAAAGCCAGGAGCAACGGCAGCTCTGGGAGGCTTAGGTATGAGAGACATAGAGATCGATACGAATACTTTGGAGTGGGCGCCGACTCCTTGGAAAGGCATCCATCGTAAATTGTTGAGAGACGACGACGAGACGGGCGCATTTGCAACACTCCTCAAATTCGATGCGGGTGCGCAGATGCCTCGACACATGCATCCTGCCGGCGAGGAAGCGTTCGTCTTGGAGGGGCGCGTGCGATTCGAAGATACCTGGTACGAGGCTGGGTACTACCTGTATTCCCCACCCGGCAGCTCGGACGATGTCTATAGCGATACTGGGGCATTATTGTTCGTGACGTTACCGAAACGCGCCGTCCATTCCGATTAATTTTCTCAAACCCCTAGTGGGATACCCCATTCGCCACTTGTAACGAGAACTGGGTAAAGGGGGATTCACATAACAAGCAGCTCGAGTCGGGCGCTACGCGCCGTCGGACCGTCAGCCCGCTACCCGGTCTGTCGGCCGCTCAGCTGCATCGTTGGGCGGCGAATGAGAAGAGAAAGATGACCCACGTCCGGACGCCTCGCGAGGTCAGTCTATGAGCTTCAAGCAGACCCGATATGCCCGTAGCCGGGTTAGCCGTAGTCACTGGTTCATACTCACCACTGACCCGTCGTCTATTGAGGCTGCTGCCCGTTCCAGTGCTGACGTCGTGATGTTCGAGCTTGAAGATGCAATCCCGCCCGACCAGAAAGGAGTCGCCCGAAAGGCAGTACTCGAGGCACTTAATGACATCGATTGGGGTGACAAGACCGTCTCGATTCGAATCAGTGGCCTTGACTCCCCCTTCATGTATCGGGACCTGATCGACGTACTCGAGGGGCCGAGCGAACGACTGGACACGATTATGGTTCCAAAAGTTGGGACCGCCGCAGATATCTACGCAGTTGATATGCTGGTAACGCAGCTCGAGCAAGCTACAAACAGGAGCAATCCGATCGGATTAGAGGTCATGATTGAGACCGCCTTGGGAATGACCAACATCAATACAATAGCGGAGGCAAGTCTCAGACTTGAGGCCCTGCATCTAGGTGAGAACGATTACGCAACCTCAATGGGAATGGAGATCGAGGTTTTCGGCGGACCACACTCCGAGTACAGCGTGCTGACGGGGATGGATGAAGCCGGAGGGAGAGACAGACATTGGAATGACCCATGGCACTACGCGCTTTGCCGGGTCGCAAGTGCAGCGCGCGCTCATGGTTTGCGCCCGATGGATGTGGGATTTATCAATCCCGACGATCCGGACGGGTTCTTTGCGGCAGCGAGGCGCGCTGCGGTTCTCGGTTTCGAAGGGAAGTGGGCGAGTAGCGACGAGACTGTGCGATTGGCGAACGAGGCCTTTACTCCATCGAAAGCTGCGGTGGAAAAGGCGCGCCGGATCGTGGAAGCCGCAAGGTCCAACACCGGAGCTCGTAGCTTCCTACTCGATGGTAAGCCGATCCTAATGCCCCAGGTCCGCGATGCTGAGGCTTTGCTTGAAAAGGCGCGGATGATGGGGATTCGGTGAGAAACATGCACGGCCGGCCAAAAGGTGGGGCTAGTGCGTTCTGGCGCGGGCACTAGGTGGATCGGATATGCAGCCGCCCAACAAGGCGCCCTGAGGTATCCCCACGAACTCTGGAGATTGTTCGAGGCAATACAGTCGCTTGGGAGATCGACGTGCATGTTGCCATCTGATCGAATGGGTGGTGCTAGACATCCATCGAGACCAGAGAGGGCAACATGCACGCACTCAGCTTGTTGGAAAGATGGTGTGAACGCAACGGTGTCATTGGTCATCGCGCGCGCCTCGGGGCGTTGCTTCGAGTCGTGAACGCACTGCTCGACGGCGGTAAGCTGGCGCTCACGCACCTCGGGCGTTATCGCCGCGGGCACGCGTTCGTGAAGCATCACATCAAGGCTGTCGACCGCCTCCTCGGCAATCAACACCTTCATCGGGAACGCATCGGAATCTATGCCGCTCTCGCGCGCACGATGCTGTCGAACATCGAGCGCCCCCTCATCATCGTCGACTGGGCGGACTGCGAACTCGATCGTAAGCTGCTCATCATCAAGGCGGTGGTGCCCATCGGCGGTCGTGGCGTGACCCTTTACGAGGAGGTGCATCCGCTTCGTCGCTACAACAGCCCGAAGACGCATCGACGCTTCCTGCGCACGCTCAAGCGCGTGTTGCCTGAGGGCTGCCGACCCATCATCGTTACCGACGCCGGCTTGCGTGGCCCCTGGTTCCGCGAGGTGGAGTCCTACGGCTGGGACTGGATTGGACGAATTCGTAACCGCATCAAGTACTTCAAGCCGGACACGGGTCGCTGGTGTTTCACCCATTCGCTCTACGCCGAGGCCACCTCGCGGGTCCGTTACCTTGGCTGGCGATGCCTGTCGAAGCGACATCGATACTGGTGTCGCCTCTACCTCGTGCGGGCCTATCGCCGAGAACCGGGGCGGCCGCGAAAGCGAAAGGTCTACGGTACCAACGATGGCCTGTATCGACGACTTCATCGCGCGCCGTGGCTGTTGGCCACGTCGTTGCCGCACACGCCTGGAAACGCGGCCCGGATCGTGCGGGCCTACGAAAAGCGCATGGAGGTCGAAGAGACCTTCCGCGACTTGAAGAACCACCGATGGGGCTTCGCCCTGCGGTACGCCCGAACCGCTCGCACCGAGCGTCTCGAGATGCTGCTGCTCATCGCAGTGCTTGCCACTCTCGTTCTTTGGCTGATGGGCTTTGCTGCGCGTGCCCGTCGCTGGGCACGTCGTTTCCAAGCCAACACCGAGACCAAACGTCCGGTCCTCTCCACCGTTTTCCTCGGACAAGAACTGTGGAGAAGCGACCATCTCGCGGTTACCTGCTCGGAGCTGCTCGATGCGTTTCAACGACTATCATTGCTGATTGCCAAGCGAGCGCGCCTCGCGTGAAATCGCGGGGATCCCTCAGGCTTGGTCGTTAACAGGCCGTTGAAATCTGCCGTCGTGCGGCGTTGCCGCGGGAACGCTTCTTGAGAAAGCACATGAAGTTCAACCAGCCTCGGTCATCGCACCGCAGGCGGGCGGCAGCTTTGGAGCAGCATGATCCCCCAATTCCGTTTATCGTTGCGTCTTCGCGTGCCTTGATGTTCGGCTCGCCCCTCGGTTCAGGCGGGCGTCGCTGCGAGCAGCGGTCGCGTTCGCACCAGGTTGTACGCTCCCAACATCCTAGGCCTTGTCGGCACCCAGGGTGATACGCGGCCTCGCGGGCAGGTCGCCCACGGACGCGAGCGCCATCTCACGCTCGGCAAGGCCGGTCGCGGGGTAAGCTCCACGCTGACCACACTGGCCGCAGCGGGTGCGCTATCGGAATCCGCGCCTTGAGCGAGAGGTGGCTGAACAGCCTGTCCTGCCGGTTGTCCTCGCCCCGCGTCGCCATTCCCAGCCCTTCGAGTCCGCGCGCTGCGCACGCCGGACCGCTCCAGCGCTTCGCGGTTACCATGGCCCGACGAATCTCACTGAGCAAACCCGGCAATGCCGGACAGAGATGAATGGCGCACAACAGCTATCCAATCAAGACCACCGCCGACGAATACACACGTCTCGCCATACAGTCGGATCTCTTCCGGGACGATGCCCGAGCCATGCTGGCCCGGATTGGCGATGGCCGCGGCTTGCGCGCCCTCGATCTGTGCTGCGGCATCGGCGGCATCACTGACGTCCTGAGCGAGTGGGTCGGGAGTAGCGGGACCGTCATCGGCGCCGATCTCGATCGCTCCAAGCTGGACCATGCCCGACAGTGGGCCGGGACGCTCGGCCTCGACAACGTCACGTTCACTCGGGCTGACGCCTTCGACAGCGGACTTGCACCACGGTCGTTCGACCTGGTCCATGTGCGCTTCGCCCTCAGCGTCATCCCGGACGGCCTCGGCATACTCGACCACATGCTCACCTTGGCGAGACCAGGCGGCGTCATCTGTGTCGAGGAGGTCAATGCGACCTCGATGGAATGCGATCCCCCGAGCGACGACTGGAACCGTGCCGTGCGGCTTTGTCGGGACACCTTCACCGCAGTGGGCGCCAACATCAACCTGGGCGTGTCCTTGCGCCGGATCTTTCGCGAGAAGGGCCTGACGGACATCGAGGTCAAGCTCTGCGTGCATGCGCAGACATCCGCCGATCCGATGACGATGCATGTGCCGCTCACACTCGCCGCCATGCGCGATACCATCACCTCACACGGCTTGATGGAGAACGAAGAGCTGAGCGCCCTCATCACCCGCGTGGCCGACCATCTGGCCCGACCCGACACGATGACCATCACGTTCACCATGACACAGCTGGCTGGTCGTGTGGCAGAGTGATTCCGGGGCAAGTGCCATTCGCAACATGACGTCGCTGTCGCCAGGCGGAACAGGCGTCAGACACCACGCACCCAGGAGACCAATCCATTGGAAAGCCGCGACCTCAGCATCACTCGATACATCCACGCAGCGCCCGCGGAGGTGTTCCGCGCGTGGACTGATCCGGCGCTTCTCCAGCAATGGTTCTGCCCGCGCCCGTGGGCGGTGGCCCACGCCGAGCTGGACGTTCGCCCCGGGGGTTCGAACTTGATCGTCATGCGGAGCCCGGAAGGCGGGGAGTTTCCGAACCGGGGCGTCTATCTGGAAGTCGTGGAGAACCGTCGACTGGTGGTGACGGATGCGTACACGGAGGCCTGGGAGCCGTCCGACAAGCCGTTCATGACGGCGATCATCACGTTCGAAGAGGAAGGCGGCGGCACGCGATACACGGCAACCGTCAAGCACTGGTCGCTGGAGGACCGGAAAGCCCACGAGTCCATGGGCTTCGAAGAGGGCTGGTCGAAGGCCACGGACCAGCTGGTGGCCTTGTTGGCCGGGAACGATTGAACATTCGGCGCGACAGCGCGATGCGCCCGCGGTCGAGCCGGGTTGACTGGCAGCGCACCGCACCCTGATACCCTGCGTAACGCCGTCACATCCCCGTGATGCTCGCGCTCACCGCCCGCGGATCCCGCCGCGGCCAGCGCCCCGCCTCCACCTGGGCGATGAACTCCCCCACCGCCCGGTTGAACGCCTCGCTCTCCTCAAGATTCACCGTGTGCCCGGTGTTCGGCACCACCAGCAGGGCCGCCGCGGGCATCGTGCGCTTCATGAACACGTTCGGCGCGAGACACGGCCAGTCCTCGTCCCCGGTGACGATGAGGGTGGGCACCTCCAGGGCCGCGAGCTCGTCTTCGAGGGCGTACACCGACGGGCGCTCCTTCTGCACGCCCTGCTGGGTGAGCGCCGAGCCTTCCGCATCGTGCTCTGCGAGCATGGCCCGGAACTCCGCGAAGGCGCGCGGATCCTTGTTCTCGAACTGCACCCGGGTGGGCCCCACGGCGTAGCGATCGGCGAAGGCGGCCATGCCGTCGCGGCGCAGTGTCGCGGCGATGGCATCCGCCTCGCCGCGGAACTTCTCGCGCTCGGCGGCCTCCGCACCGTAGCCGACCCCGGCCACCACCAGGGACAGGGCGCGTTGCGGATACCCGAGCCCGAAGTGCAGCGTGGCGAAGCCGCCCATGGACAGGCCCACCACGTGGGCCCGGTCGATGGACAGGGCATCGAGCACCGCGCGCACGTCGTCGCGAGCCCGCTCCTGCGTGTAGCGGGCCGGCTCCAGGGGCACGTCGGACGGCGGGTAGCCGCGGGCGTTGTAGGTGATGCAGCGGTGTCGGCGGGCGAGCACCCGCACCTGCGGCTCCCAGCTCCGGCAGTCGCCGGCGAACTCGTGCACGAACAGCACCGGCGAGCCGGTGCCGGTCTCCTCGTAGTACAGGCGGACTCCGTCGTCCGCATTGACGTGTGGCATCGCTCTTCTCCCGGGATCCGATCCACGAAATGTACGACATCACCCGCGTGCGGCCGCGGTGCGTCGCGCGGGGTCGCCGCCCTCACCCCGCGAAGATGTCCTCCGGCAGCAGCGCCGACACCGTCACGTTCGGCAGATCCACCGCGTTGCTCACCCGCAGATCCACCGCCACGCTGCAGATCACGTACGCCTGCTCCATGCTCCACCCGCGCTCCTGGAGCAGCCGGATCATGTCGATCAGCGCGTTGCGCGCGGCAAGCGTCAGGTCCTCGCCTTCCTGCGTCCCGTCCTCGCGCACGGGCAGCCCCGTGGTGGCGATGAAATTCCGCGGCGCGGCCGCCGCCGGCGCGGTGAAGAAATCCGGGTGCGCGAAGCGCGGGAAGCGGATGCGGCTTCGCTCCGCCTCGCCCGGGTGCACGCGGAATCGCACCGTGACCGTCGCGCCCATCTCGATGGCGGTGACGCAGCACTCGGAATCGCCCTGGGCGTAGTGGCCGTCGCCCACGGAGTACAGCGCGCCGTCCACCGCCACCGGCACCAGCAGCTTCGAGCCCCGGGTGAGCTGCTTGATGTCCAGGTTGCCGCCGTTCTCCCGTGGCGGGATGGTGCGCAGCCCGCTGCCGGCAATGGGCTCGGTGGCCGGTACCGCGTCGCGGGCCTCGGGCGGGAAGGCGATGCCGCCGCGCTCCACCAGATCCGCCTCCCGGGCGGTCCACTGCTCGAGCTGGCGCAGCGACGGGGCGACACCGGCGGTGCCCATGAAACTCGCCTCGGGGATGCGCACGCCGGGAAGCTGTGGCGACGTGGCGTGGCCGTCCGCCATGTGCCAGTGCGCCAGGTACGGCTCGGGAAACAGGTCTCGCAGGAAGCCGATCCCCGGGCGCACCCGGGTCCAGCCGTAGGACTCGGGCACGATGTCCCGGTACTCGATCTCCAGCAGGTCACCGGGCCTCGCGCCGGCGACGTGCACCGGCCCGGTCAGCGGGTGGGCCACGAACGCGTCCAGCTTCGCGAGGTCCGCCGTCGTCATGCCATCCCGGATCTGCCCGTCGGCGGCGTCGCGGGTCTCGAACAGCACGTCCTCCCCCGGCTCCACCTCCAGCACCGGCTCGATGTGCGGATGCCAGCGGTTGTGCCCGGTGCGGGGCTCGTCGCGAAGGCGCTTCGCGCGATCGATCCGGATTTCCTTCATGTCCTCCCCCTCGGCGTTGTGGCCGCGCAGGGCCGCCCGCACTCCAGGATACCCCCCGCGCGCCCTCAGGCCTGCGCACCGTCGCGGGTGATGGTCACCGGTGGGTGCACGCGCACCTCGTGCTGCGGGTAGGGCACCTTCAGGCCGTGCTCCTGGAACGCGTCCCACACCTCCAGCAGCACCTCGCCGGTGACGTTCTCGACTCCGTTCTTGGGATCGCGGATCCAGAAGCGCAGCAGGTACTCGAGCGAGCTCTCGCCGAACTCGCGCAGGTGGCATACGGGCGACGGATGCCTCTGCACGCGGCGCACCTTGAGCGCAGCCTCCACCGCCACGCGGCGCACCGTGTGGGGGTCCGAGTCGTGGGACGCGCGGATGTAGGTCTCGATGCGCACCAGGTCGTCGGAATAGGACCAGTTCACCACCTTGTGGGTGATGAGGTCCTCGTTGGGCACCAGGTACTCCTTGCCGTCGCGGGTCACCAGGGACACGTAGCGCGCGCCCAGGTGTGTGATCCAGCCGAAGGTGTCGTCGAGCTGGATCACGTCGCCGGGCTTGATGGAGCGGTCCAGCAGCAGGATCACCCCGCTCACCAGGTTGGAGATGACCTTCTGCAGGCCGAAGCCGATGCCGATGCCCACCGCACCGGAGAGCACCGCCAGCGCGGTGAGGTCGATGCCCACGCTGTTGAGCCCGATGACCACCGACAGGGACACCAGCCCGATGCGCAGCGTGAGCCCGAGCAGCACCCGCGCCGACGGCGCCACGTCGGCGGCGCGCTCCAGGCGCCGCTCCAGCACGCCGGACACGGCCCGGGATCCCCAGATGAGCAGCACCAGCAGCAGGGTGCCCTCCAGCAGGGAGAGCACCGTGAGCTGCAGGTCGCCGACCCCGAACTGGTAGCTGTCCAGCATCGCCAGCGTGCTCTGGAGCGTGCCGGTGATGCTGAGCGCGGCGAGCACCAGGACCACGCCCGTGATGAGCCGCGCCAGCAGCCGGTTGCGGATGGCGATGGTGCACACCCGCACCACCACCCACACCAGGGCCAGGGTGGCCGCCACCCCCATCAGGTAGCTGCGGCTGGGCCAGGTGATGGCGCACATCACCGCCACCTCGGTGGCCAGCATCACCCAGAACAGCAGCACCGGCACCTGGCGCAGCGCCGTCTCGATGGCGGAGCTGCCGGCGATCGCCGGTGGCAGCCGCGAGATGAGCGAGCGCAGGCGCAGCCGCAGTGGATAGCCGAGCGCCCGCGCTGCCGCGTAGGTGAGCGCGATGAGCGCGAGCTGCAGCAGCACGTGGGGGTGCAGCACGTTGGCGTCCAGCCACGCGCGCACGCTGTCCATGGCCTGCGAGTACCGATCCGGGTCGAAGATCTCGTTCATGCAGCCCTCCCCCGCCGGCGCCGGTGGCGCCAAGGTAACGGGAACGGCGCAGGAATGGCAGCCGTGCGCCCGGGCCGGGGCGATCGCCCCCCGTAGGCTCGCGGGACGCCGAGGTCTAGAATCCTCTGCGGGCGGACATTCCGGTACGGCCATGCCCACCATCCACTTCACGCCGAACCTGGCCCGCCACGTGGACTGTCCCACCTTGTCGGTGGAGGCGGCCACGGTGGCCGAGGCCCTGGAGGCGGCCTTCGCCGAGCGCCCGCGCCTGAAGGGCTACGTGCTCGACGACCGCGGGGCCCTGCGCCGGCACATGGTGGTGTTCGTGGACGGGCTCGCCGTCCGCGATCGCCGCACCCTGGCCGACCCGGTACCCCCCGGCGCCGAGATCTACGTCATGCAGGCCCTCTCCGGCGGCTGACGGCACGCGCGTCCCCGGGGGACCGGGGACGACTCACCTCTCCTGACGCCGAGCCGCGACTGCCGGTCGCGGCTGCCGGGTAGAGCCAGTCGAAGGAGTCGTCGCGGTGGTGCTCGTTGCGGATCGCGGCAGCCAGCGCGGCCTCCAGCCGCGAGGCGATGTCCGTCGTGAAGTGCAGCGGGTCCCAGTAGTGCGCGTCCTCGCGGGTGATGGACGACGGAATCATGAAGTCCACCGCCCGGGTGCCCGGGCGCCCTTGCGCCAGGCGCGCCGCCCGGCGCTTGCACTCCTGCCAGCGAATGCCCTCCCGGGTATCGGGATGCGGCTGACTGAACAGGTGGTACGGCACGAAGAACAGCAGCACCTGCGTCCCGGAGGGGATCCCGGCCAGGCTCCGGTCCAGCAGCTCGATGCCGGGCATGGTCCATGCGGAGCGCTCCGACTCGGAAACCTGATCCGGCGAGTCGGGCACATGGCGCTCGCGCACGCCCAGGGCACCGTATAGCTGCTCGCGCGCCCGGGTCAGGTCGTACTCCCCGGGGCTCGGCATGAAGTTGCGGTAGCCGTCGGAGCCGTAACGAGGCTCCCGCCAGCCGGCCCAGAACTGCACGTGACGGATGGCCTGCTCCAGGGCCTTGCCGTTGAAAACGTGCAGGTAGTCGTTCCAGGGATTGGCGTCGAACAGCCACTCGGGGAACTCCCGGAACGTGTATCGTGGCGGCGGTGGGCCCGTCGTGCACCACACCACGTCGATTCCGAACATCAGGTAGCGCGGCGCGGGGTGGTGACGCAGGAAGACCTCGAGGATCCGCGCCTGCTCGTAGGCCGTGGCGCTGTTCATGGACAGGTTCACGAAGCGCGCCCCCAGCGACCGGTCCAGCTCCGACGGTCGCAGCAGGCGCGACGTGGAGGTGCCGATCACGGCCGAGTCGAAGCGCTCGCTGCGCGCCAGGGCCGGGTAGGAGAAGCGCTGATTCTGGTTGATGGGCACCCGCTCGGCGGGCAGCGACAGCGCCAGGTGGTCGTGGGGATCCACCAGCACGATGAACCCGTAGAGCACCACCGCCAGCGCCAGCGCACAGCCCAGCAGGACGCGGTTGAAGCGCCGCCACCGGTTCGTCGCTGTGGGCTCGATCGCCGCCATTGTCAGAACTGGAAGTAGATGAACTCCGGCGTGTGCCAGCCGCCGGTGGCCATGGCCAGGACCGTCAGCAGCACGCCCGCCGCGGCAGCGTAGGCTCGCCGCGGCCGGGCCCGCTCGAGAGCGAGCTCCTGGCTGGTCGGGCCCAGCACCGCGAGGACAAGGGCCGGGACGATGAGCCACACCCGCTCCAGCGCGAGGCCTGCCGCACCGCCGGGCCACCACAGGGACTGGAACACCACCAGGGCGGAGCCGAAGTCCTCGGCGCGGAACGGGATCCACGCGAGCATCACGAACAGGAAGGTGAGCGCGCGGCCGGACCCGGCGGGCAGCGAGATCCCGCGTTGCCGGAGCGCGTGATTCAGGCACAGGGCGGCCCCGTGGAGCGCGCCCCAGGCCACGAAGGTCCAGGCGGCGCCGTGCCACAGGCCGCCCAGCAGCATGGTGATCATGAGCGCGAGGTACTGGCGCGCGACACCGTGCCGGTTGCCGCCCAGCGGGATGTAGAGGTAGTCGCGCAGGAAGGTGGACAGGGTGATGTGCCACCGACGCCAGAACTCGCTGATTGACGCGGCCGTGTAAGGCGCGTTGAAGTTCAGCGGCAGGGACAGCCCGAAGAGCAGGGCGAGCCCGATGGCCATGTCCGAGTAGCCGGAGAAGTCGAAGTAGATCTGGAAGCCGAAGGCCAGCGTGCCTGCCCAGGCGTCCGCCGGCGCGAGCGCCCCGGCGGTGACCGCGTGCTCGAACACCGGATCGGCGATGCGTGCCAGCTCGTCGGCGAGGGCCACCTTCTTCACCAGTCCTGTCACCAGCAGCAGCAACCCCTTGCCGAACCGCTCGTGGAACCCGTCGCGCAGGGGATGCAGGCGGTACTGATCGATGATCTGACCGTGGCGCACGATGGGTCCGGCGATGAGCTGGGGAAAGAAGCTCACGAACAGCGCGTACTCGCCGCAGTCGTAGCGCGGTGCCCGGCCGCGGCTGCGGTCCACCAGATAGGAGATCTGCTGGAACGTGAAGAAGCTGATGCCGAGGGGCAGCACGATGCCGAAGCCCTCGTGGCGGGTGCCCAGCAGGGCGCCGAGCGTGCCGGCGAAGAAATCCGCGTACTTGAACACCCCCAGCACGCCCAGGTTGAGGGCGACGCCCAGGGGAGCCAGGGCGCGCCGCGGCGCATGTCGCGCGAGCAGCCAGTTGACGCCGATGGACGCGGCCAGCAGCGGCACCAGCCGCGCGTCCCACCAGCCGTAGAAGAAGAAGGACGCGGCGACGAGGATCCAGACCCGGGCGCGCCGGTGATCCACTGCCCGGTACCACACGAGCAGCGTGACGGGCAGGAAGATCAGCAGGAAGACTTGGGAGTTGAACAGCATCGCGGTTCGGGCGCCAGCATAGCCCAGCCGCTGCGGGCGATCGACAATCCCTCGGGCTCGGGCCGGGGTGGCCACCGGCGCAGATTCCAGGCGGAATTCCGCGCCGGTTCATGCCAAGATCTAACGGCGTCACGCCGCATCATGCGCCCGCGGCGACCCGCGGCACGCGGCCCTGCGCGGGTGCCCGACGCCCCCGGGGCCCGAGGAGGACGACATGTCCACGCGTCTGCGCGTCGCCACGCGCAAGGGCCTGTTCACCCTGGAGAGTCGCGGCAGCGCCGCACCCCGCATCGTGCGCGCCGACCTGCTGGGGGACAACTGCTCGGCGGTGCTCGCCGACCCCCGCGACGACACGCTCTACGTGGCCCTGGACCACGGCCACTTCGGTGCCAAGCTCCAGCGCTCCCGGGACGGCGGCAGGACTTTCGAGGAGATCCCGGCGCCCGCGTACCCCCAGCGCGAGGATGCCGAGCCCTGGCTGGACATGCACGGGCGGGAGGTGCCGAACAGCCTGCTGCTGGCCTGGTGCCTGGAGGCGGGCCACGCCACGCAGCCGGGTCGGCTGTGGTGCGGCACCGTGCCGGGCGGGCTGTTCCGCTCCGACGACGGCGGCGACTCCTGGTCCATGGTGGAGTCCCTGTGGGACGACCCGCTCAGGCGCAAGTGGTTCGGCGGCGGGATGGACTACCCGGGGATCCACTCCGTGTGCCAGCACCCGGACCGGCCGGACAGCCTCGCCATCGGCGTGTCCTGCGGCGGCGTGTGGCATACCGCCGACGGCGGCGCTACCTGGGCCTGCCGCGGCGAGGGCTGGCGCGCCGAGTTCATGCCCCCGGAGCAGGCGGGCGACCCGTCCATCCAGGACGTGCACCGCCTGGCGCGCTGTGCGGCTCGGCCCGAGGCCCTGTGGGCCCAGCACCACAACGGCATCTTCCGCTCTATCGACGAGGGCGCCACCTGGACCGAGATCACCGGCGTCGAGCCCTCCGCCTTCGGCTTCGCCTGCGCGGTGCACCCGGAGGATCCGGACACCGCCTGGTTCGTGCCCGAGATCAAGGACGAGCGACGCATCCCCGTCGGCGGTCGCCTGGTGGTCACCCGCACCCGGGACGGGGGCGGCAGCTTCCAGACGCTCGCTGCAGGCCTGCCCCAGGAGCACGCCTACGACATCGTGTACCGCCACGGCCTGGACCTGGCGGCGGACGGGCGCACCCTCGCCATGGGCAGCACCACCGGCGCCCTGTGGCTGTCACGTGACGCCGGCGATCGCTTCGAGCCGCTGGCGAGCCACCTGCCGCCGATCTACGCGGTGCGGATCGAAGCGTGAACGGTGGGCGGGGCCGAAGCCCCGCCCGCGGCGCCGATGCTAGTCGTCCTTGTCGTGCCGGCCGTGCCGGCCGTCCCCGTCGTCGTCGCGCGGCCCGTGACCACGTCGTCCGTGGTCCGCCCCTGCGCTCGGCGGGCGCGGCGGCGCGGTGCCCGCGACGAGCTCGAGCAGATAGTCGTAGGCCATGTCGCCGAAGACGTTGCACAGGCGTGCGCTTTCGTCCACGGCGGCCTGGAAGTGGACTCCCGCCCACACGCGGCTCTGGCCGCAGTCGGCTGCGAATTCCGTCCAGGTGGCGAAGCGCACCGTCGTGTCCACCACCGGGGTCACGCCCGGCTCGATGCGCGACGAGCCGGCCGGGTGCGGGATGGCCCAGTCCAGGTCGTCGGACCCCAGGTACAGCCGCGCGGACTGGGTGTGCGCCGCGCAGAAGCAGGTGGACGCGGAGGGATATTCCGGATGATCCGCCTCCTCCAGGTAGCTCTTCCATTCGCTGGCCGGCAGGTCGTGCACGGTCCCCTGGCCCGGCCCGCCCCAGGCGGTGACCGGACGGTCGCCGTAGAGATGCCGGATGGCGCTGAAGGGGCGCACCGCGTCGTAGCGTCGCTTCTCCTGCCAGATGACGATGCCGGCATCGTGCGCCGCCATGTTGGTGAGGAAGTCGAGCTGCACGAACTCGAGCAACGACAGGTCCCGAGACTGCGCCGCGAAGACCGCAGAGAAACCGAGGCTCAGGATCTTGTTGTCGAACAGCTCCGCCTTCAGCTTGCGCTGGTCGTCGAGCTCCGCCGACGCCCGCAGCACCTCGTCCGCCTGGCGCTTGTAGTCCCGGTGCCGGCGGTGGTTGCTGTCCACCGGCGGCGGCACCCTGAAGCGCTTCGGGTTGCGGTACGAGTAGGGCTCCACGAGCGCGTACTGGGGCGTCACGAACTGCTGGATCTTGTAGATCCCGGTGCCCTGGCGCTGCAGGTCCGGCTGCCAGCGGGAGGGATCCACCAGCTCGTACGCGGTGTTGACCGGCGCGTAGCCCGTGTAGTCCATGTAGGGCATGGGGTTGTAGGTGCGCCCACCCTCGTCGCCCAGCTGGTTCATCCCGTCGGCCTCGCGGCCGCGCACGACGCCGGCGCCGGCGGCGTTGCCGATGCCGACGGCCGTGGTCACGTCGGTGCTGTCGTCGTCCGGGTCCAGACCGACGTTCGCCAGCATGTCACGCCAGGTCTGCGCCTGTCGGGGGAGCAGGCTGTTGAACACCCGGTACGAGGCGTACAGCAGCGCGACGTTCATGTTGCGGTTCGTCACCGACTCCGCCGGCGGCCGCCGACCGAGTCGCGTGTACACGCCGACCGCCGTCGGGTGGTACGGGGCCGTCGCGTCGAACCAGGCGTTCGTCGTCAGCGTCGTGACCCGCAGCACCAGGGTCGCGTCACCGCCGCTGGGTGAGACCTGGGTGAAGATGACCGGGGCGACGGTAGAGATGGCAATCTCCACCGCCGCGTTGCCGTTGTCGAAATCGAAGGCTGCGCCGGCGCGATGCACCAGGCAACCGGCCAGCAGCAATGCCAACCCAACCCTTCTTCTCGTCATGGGAACGTCCTTTCTTGTTGATCGATCGAACACCTCGACCACGGCCGCCTTATAGCAAACAAATTTGAATGGGGCGCGCCGACCCCGGGTGCGCGGGCCGGCCATGACGCCTGCGAGGTCAGGTGCCCGGGGAATGCGAATCGGGACCGTGGCGTGGCCGGCCCACGGAGCGGTGCCATGGCGGGGTCCGCCCGCCCGCCGGCGACCGGCGAGGCGGGGCGCTTCAAGGAATCTCGCGCACCGGCCGATAGCTTCCCCATGAGATCGGCCGTGAGACGCCCGCCTGCCCGCGGGCGGGGCCGCGATCCGTGGAGCCGACCGTGAGCATGACCCAACCCATCGAAGTCCCGCTGTCCGAGCTTCTCGGGGGCTTTCAGTCCTTCGACGGCCTGTCCCGGGAGGATCTCCTGGTGCTCGCCAGCCGCGCCGAGCTGCTGGATCTCGCGCCGCGCAGCGTGCTGTTCCGCCACGGCGACCAGGACCCCTGGATGCACTGCCTGCTGGAGGGCACCGTGTCGCTGAAGGCCGCCGACGGGCGCGAGCATCGCATCGAGGCGGGCAGCGGCGCCGCGGCGCGGATCATCAGCCGGCTCAAGCCGCGCCGCTACACGGTCACGGCGGTCACGCCGGTGAGGCTGATCCGCATCGACGGCAGCGGCATGGGCTACTGGCACTCGGCGGTGGACCCGGCCACGGTGCAGGTGGAAGAGATTTCCGATCTCCAGTACCTGGACGACGCCGCGTCCCGCGACGCCGGCACGAAGCTCGAGGTGGACGACTTCCAGCTCCCCAGCCTGCCGGCGGTGGCGCTCAAGGCACGCGCCCTCATCGACGACGACGAGTGCGACGTGGACATGGTGGCACGGGTGGTGAACAGCGACCCGTCCATGGCCGCGAAGCTCATCAAGGCCGCCAACAGCCCGGTGTTCTACGGCACCCACCAGGTGGCCACCAGCGAGCGCGCCATCGTGCGCCTCGGGCTGCACACCACCCGCCAGCTCATCATGGCCTTCGCCATGCGCGAGATGTTCGAGATGGACGTGCCCGAGTTCGGCGAACTCGTCACCGAGCTGTGGGATCACAGTGCGGAGGTGGCCGCCATCGCCTTCGTGCTGGCGCGCCACACCCGCACTTTCGACGCTGGCGAGGCGCAGCTCGCGGGCCTGCTGCACGATATCGGCGTCGTTCCGGTGCTGCACGGCGCGGCCCAGCACCCGGGGCTGGTATGCGACACCGAGGCGGTGCTGGCCATGGCCAAGGGTCAGCGCGCGACGCTGGGCCGCCAGGTGCTCGAGAGCTGGCACTTCCCGGCAGCGCTGGTGGACGCGGCGGCCGACGCGGAGGACTGGTGGCGCGACTCGGTGCCGGAGGCGGACCTCACCGACGTGGTGATCGTGGCACAGCTCCTCAGCTTCATCGGCAAGGCACGCATCCTGGACGTGCCGCCGGTGGTGCGGGTGCCCGCATTCCGCAGGCTGCTGGGCGACAGCTTCGACGCCGCCGCCGCGATGGCGCTGCTGGACGAGGCGGGCGAGCAGATCGCCGAGGTGCGCGCCCTGCTCAAGGGCTGATTTCCCACCGACGCGGAACGCCGCGGGCCGTCAGGCCCTTGGAACGTATCGCCTACCGTCGCGAGACGTCGCCCGGACCTCCTTACGCGGGCGCTCAGTGCGCCTTGATGCCTTCAAGGGCCTCGTCGCCCCAGAGGTCCTCCAGCCGACCGTCCCGGCCGCAGGAGAAGCGGTAGAAGTTGTAGCGAACCGGATTCTTCCGGTAGTAGTCCTGGTGGTAGCCCTCGGCGCGGTAGAAGGGGCCGAGGGGCTCGATGGTCGTCGCGACGGGCTCGGGCAGCGTTCCCGCGTTCGCGAGGGCCTCTTTCGACGCCTCGGCGATGGCACGCTGCGCGTCGTTGCGGGGAAAGATGGCGGTGGTGTAGCTCTCGCCGCGATCGCAGAACTGACCACCGCCGTCGGTGGGATCGACGCTGCGCCAGAACACGTGCAGCAGCCGCTCGTAGCTGACCTTGCGCGGGTCGTACACGATGGCCACCGCCTCCCGGTGCCCGGTGCCGCCCGCGGTCACGTCCCGGTAGCCCGGGTTCTCGAGGCTGCCGCCGGTGTAGCCCGAGATCGTGTCCAGCACGCCGTCCACGTGGTCGAAGTCCGACTCCACGCACCAGAAGCAGCCGCCGGCCAGCACCGCCACGTCGTGACCTTGCTCGAGGGCCGCCTGCACCGGATCCTTCTCTGCCGCGGCCACCGCGCCCACGAGCGCCATGCCCGCCGTGAGCAGCCACCGTGCCGCCGTCCCCGCGCGCCGATCTCGCATGTTCATGAAAAGACCTTAGCAGGGTCCGCGAACCCCGGACGCCAGCGTCGACCCGCGCGCGACTATAATCGCCGCGACACCCCGCCCCCTAGAGGCCCGCCATGTCCGTGCACGCCATGTCCCGCGACCGGGTCAACGATCCCGTCACCCAGGCCCGCATCGATCTCGCCGCCGCCCACCGCCTGGCGGTGCTGCACGGGCTCGACGAGGGCATCGACAACCACTTCACGGTGACGGTGCCCGGCGAGGACGACCGCTACCTGATCCTGCCCTTCGGCCTGCACTGGTCGGAGGCCCGCGCCAGCGACCTCGTCGTGTTCGACGACATCGGCGCGACCCTGGAGGGCGAGGGGACCGTGGAGCTCTCGGCGCAGTGCATCCACGCGCCTGTTCACCGCATCATCGGCGCACGGGTGGTGATGCACACCCACCAGACCTGGACCCTGGCGCTCAACATGCTGGAGGACAACCGGCTGGTGCCGTCCAGCCAGACCGCGGCCTTCTTCCACGGCCGGGTAGCCTACGACGACACCTACGCCGGCACCGCGGACTTTCCCGAGGAGGGAGAGCGGCTGGCGGCGCTGCTGGGCGACGGCCAGCACACGGTGTTCATGAAGAACCACGGCGTGCTGGTTACCGGCGACACCGTGGCCCAGGCCTACCGCCGCCTGTACCTCATCGAGCGGGTGTGCCAGGCCCAGGTGCTGGCCATGAGCACCGGCCGGGCGCTGGCGCCGCTCGCCGAGGACGTCATCGCCCAGGTGCAGGCACCGGCAGAGCACGACCGCCACCCGCGCGCGGAGCGCGAGCGGCTGTTCTTCGAGGCCATGAAGCGGGTGCTGGACCGGGAGCTGCCCGGGTACGCCGGCTGATCCCGCCTTCCTGCGGCGCACCGGTTCGCAAGCGGCCCGCGCCGCCGTACACTTCCCGGCACAAGTCCTGCGAAGCCGCCTCCAGGAACCTCGCGTGCCCCCCATCAATCCCATCCTCGACCTGTTCGGGTCCTCGCCGGTCCACCCGCTGCAGCAGCACATGTCCAAGGTGATGGAATGCGTGAACCAGCTGCCGGCGCTCGTCGAGGCCGCTTGCCGCGACGACCAGGACGCCGTGGCGGAGAAGCAGGAACGCATCGCCGCGCTGGAGAACGAGGCCGACGATCTGAAGCACCAGCTCCGCCTGCATCTGCCGAGGAGCCTGTTCCTGCCCGTGGACCGCCGCGACCTGCTGGAGGTGCTCACCATGCAGGACAACGTGGCCAACCGCGCGAAGGACATCGCCGGGCTCGTGCGCGGCCGGCGCATGGCATTTCCCGACACCCTCGGCCCGCGCCTCCTGGACTTCGCGCGCCGCGGCGTGGACGCCTGCGCCCAGGCGCAGCGTACCGTGAACGAGCTCGACGAGCTGGTCGAGACCGGGTTCCGGGGCGCCGAGGTCAAGCTCGTGCAGAACATGATCGAGGAGCTGGATCGCATCGAGAAGGACACCGATGTCATCCAGGTGGAGGTGCGCGCCATGCTCATGTCCATGGAGAAGGATCTCCCCCCGGTGGACGTGATGTTCATATACCGGGTCATCGACTGGATCGGTGACCTGGGCGACCTGGCCCAGCGCGTGGGAAGCCGGTTGCAGCTCATGCTGGCGCGGTAACGCGGACTTGGAGCACGCCTCTCTCTTCATCCTGCTCGCGGGCGGGTTCGGGCTTTTCATGGCGTGGGGGATCGGCGCCAACGACGTGGCCAACGCCATGGGCACGTCGGTGGGGTCGCGGGCCCTCACCATCCGCCAGGCGGTGATCATCGCCGCCGTGTTCGAGTTCATGGGCGCAGTGCTCGCGGGCGGGCAGGTGACCTCCACCATCCGCAAGGGCATCGTCGATCCGGAGCTGTTCACCGGCGCGCCGGAGCTGCTGATCTACGGGATGCTGGCGTCCCTGCTGGCGGCGGGGATCTGGCTGCTGGCCGCATCGCACTTCGGCTGGCCCGTGTCCACGACCCATTCCATCGTCGGCGCCATCGTGGGCTTCGCCGCGGTGGGCATCGGCATGGAGGCCGTGAAGTGGGGCCAGGTGGCGTCCATCGTCATGAGCTGGGTGGTCTCGCCGCTGATGGCGGGCGTCCTCTCCTACGCCCTGTTCCAGAGCGTGCGCTGGCTGATTCTCGACGCGCCGGAACCGCTGCGCCAGGCGAAACGCTGGGTGCCCTGGTACATCGCCCTCGTGGGCTTCGTCGTGGCGCTGGTCACGTTGCTCAAGGGACTCAAGCACGTGGGGCTCGAGCTCAGCGTGACCCAGAGCTATCTGGCCGCCCTCGCCGCGGGGGGCGTGGCACTCGCCCTGGGCGCCGTGGCCGTGGCCCGGGTGCGCGTGGATCCCGTCGCAGACACCCGCTTCCACTTCGCCAGCGTGGAGAGGGTGTTCACCATCCTCATGATCGTCACCGCCTGCGCCATGGCGTTCGCACACGGCTCCAACGACGTGGCCAATGCCATCGGGCCGGTGGCGGCGGTGGTCTCCGTGGCCCAGACCGGCGGGACCGTCGCGGCGAAGGCCGCGACGCCGGTGTGGATCCTGCTGGTCGGGGCCGCCGGCATCGTGGCGGGGCTGGCCATGTACGGCCAGAAGGTCATGGCCACCATCGGCACGCGCATCACCATGCTCACCCCCAGCCACGGCTTCGCCGCGACCCTGGCCGCGGCCGCCACCGTGGTGGTCGCCTCCGGCACCGGGCTGCCCATCTCCACCACCCACACCCTGGTGGGTGCGGTGCTGGGGGTCGGCGTCGCGCGGGGCATCGGCGCCATCGACCTGCGGGTGGTGCGCACCATCGTGGTGAGCTGGCTGGTCACGCTGCCCGCCGGCGCGATCCTGGCCATCGTGTTCTTCTACCTGCTCCGGTTCGTCTTCTCCTGACCGGGAGATCAAGCGGGCCGGGCAAGCGAACCCGCAGCGGTGCGCGCGCCGCGAACCAGCCCATGGACGAACCGCATCTTCTCCACCACCGGAGGTGCCAGGATCTCGGGGAGAAAGTCCAGCAGACCCATGGCGCGGTTCATCTCGTTCATGGCGATGCCGATCCGCCGATAGGCATGCACCATCTCGTCGAGCTCCGCGGTGCGCACGTCGGGTATTGCGCCAAATCCCACGCTGGCGGCGGTCTCGAGCACGCTGGTCAGATCGAGATAGGCCGCGAAGGTTTCGGCAAAGTCCTCCCACGGGTGCATCGTCGCGTAGGCGCTGATGTGGCTCTCCTGCCAGTTCGCGGGCGCACCGTCCCGGTAGTGGCGCTCCAGCGCGTCCGCGTAGCCAGGGTTGTCGTGGTCGCCGAAGATCCGGATCGAGTCGGGCTCGCAGATGCCCTTGACCAGCAGATCCCAGTAGTAGTGCCCGATCTCGTGGCGGAAATGACCGATCAGGGTCCGGTGCGCCTCATCCAGGTCGACCCGCAGGGATTCGCGCTCGGCCGGATCCGCCTCGCGGATGTTGATGGTGATCTTCCCGTCCGCGTGCCCCGTGTAGACCCGCTCTTCGTCGCCCATGGAGCGCCAGAACTCGTTGGACGGAATGCGGTCCGCCTTGAAGTCGAATGCGAGCGGCGGCTCGAAACCGGACGCGGCCGTGCCGTGTGGCAGCCCGAGGTGGTCGAGCATGTAGAACAGCCGGCGCTTGGCAGCCTCCAGCCTCGCCCACTTCTTCCGGTTCCCGTCCACCGAGAGGTCCGGGATGGTGTCGTTGTAACGGCAGCAGTCACAGAGTGCCGAGGGCGCGGGCGCGGACCCGTCGATCCGGATACACCGATTGCAGACGTCTTCCAGGGCATAGTTGTGGCACTTGACGAGGGGCGCCCCGCAGTCGCCGTAGCCGCAGCGGTACTCCGTGCCGGATGCGGCCTGCAGGGAGCAGATCCGGGCGCAGGCCGGGCACCAGCCGACCTCCCCGCCGCAGGCAAGACACCGGGTATTCTCGAAGTACAGCGTGCTGCCGCACTGACACTCGAAGATTTTCATGGGGTTACTAAGCGCCCTGTAAGACACGCTGAAGCCCGCTCGCCGACGGACCGATCATATCCTGCATGCCGTGACGCCAGTCGCCGGAATCGGTCCGGATCCCGCACCGGCGGAGGACTGCGCATCGGGCGAGGCGCCCGCGGCTGCGGCCTGGTTCACAAGGCAGGGACGGTGGATCGATACTACCGGAGCACGACGTCATGAACCCACGCACCACCCTTGCCCGCCGCCTGGCGGGCCCGCAGCCCGTCCTCGCGCCGCTGGTGCTCAACCCGCTGATGGCGAAGCAGGCCGAGGGCGCCGGCCACGAGGCGCTGTATCTGGGCGGCGGCGCCATGGGGTACGCCAAGGTGGTGCTGGAGGCGGCCCTCAGCCTGACGGAGATGGCCCACGCCGGGCTCGAGATCACGTCCGTCACCAGGCTGCCGGTGATCCTCGACGGCGCCGCCGGCTGGGGCGATCCCATGCACGTGCACCACACCATCCGCACCGCCGAGGCGGCAGGCTTCGCGGCCATCGAGATCGAGGACCAGATCCTGCCCAAGCGCGCACACCATCACGTGGGCATCGAGCACATGGTGCCGACGGAGCTGATGGCGGCGAAGGTGGCGGAGGCCGTGGCGGCACGGCGGGACGCGGACTTCCTCGTCATCGCGCGCACCAACGGCCTGCGGGCCAGCACCCGCGACGACGCCATCCGCCGCCTGGAGGCCTACAAGGCCGCCGGCGCCGACGCGCTCCTCGCCCTTGCGCGCAACGACGAGGACATCCGCTACGTGGGCGAGCGGCTGGAGCCGCCCCTGGTGCTGCTGCTGCCCACGGGCGGGCTGCACGCCCTCGGCATGTGCGCGTCGGATCTCGGCGCGCTGGGCTTCACCCTGCTGTGCGACACCCAGACCGCGCTGCTGGCCCAATACCACGCGGCACACCGGGTCTACGCGGACCTTGCCGCCACCGGTGCGGCGCCGCCGCCGGCGGGCACGACCTGGGCCGCCATCACGGAGGCCGTTCACGACACCATCGGCATCGAGGCGCTGCTGGAGATCGAGCGCCGCACGGTGGAGCGCGACGGCTGATCCTCACGGTCGGCGTCACGCCGGCGGGCGCCGGCGCGCGAAGGTGAGGGCGATGGACGACAGCACCAGCACCAGCGCCACCAGCTTGCTGGCGGTGAGCGGCTCGCCCAGCAGCACGATGGCGGAGAACACTCCCACCACCGGGATCAGCAGCGTGCCGATGGCGGCCACCGACGCCGGCAGGCCGCCCACCAGGCTCACCCAGGCCGCGTGGCACACCACCATGGGGAACAGCACGTGGTAGGCCAGCGTCCACAGCACCGTCGCCGAGGGCCAGGGGATCTGTGCCGGCGACTCGGCGATGAAGGCGGCGGCGATGGCGGGCGGCGCCGAGCAGCCCACCACCCACGCGGCGCGGGCGACGGGGCGCACGGTCCACGCACGGCGCTTCAGCGCCACCGTGCCGGCGGCCCAGGACAAGGCGGCGCCCAGCATGCACAGGGGACCGACGGGATCGCGCAGCAGGGCCGCCACGTTCTCCTGCAGCAGCGCCGCGAGCCCCAGCATGCCCAGCGCCAGGGACGCGGCCCGCACCGCGGTCATGCGCTCGCCCAGGAAGAGCGCCGACAGGGCTGCCGCCCACATGGGCATCGTGAAGGCGATGATGGCCGCGCGAGAGGTCTCGGTGTACAGCTGCCCGAAGGCCGTCAGCACGTTGAAGCCGAACACCGTGAGCAGCCCGGCCACCGTCAGCGGCCAGCGCTGTGCGCGTTCCGGCAGCAGCGGCTGCCCGTACAGCCGGGCGAGCCCCGCGAGCAGCACCGCGCCCAGGGTGAAGCCGATGGCGCGCAGGGTCCACGGCGGGATCTCCGCCAGGACGATCTTCACCGCCGGCCAGTTGAGGCCCCAGAACACGCCGATGACGAGAACGAGGAATACCTCCCTGTACCGATGCTCGCTCAAGTCGGGTGCCTGCGTGCGAATGCGCGGGGCGATTGTATACGGCGGCGACGGGGGACCGCGTCGGTGGCGCGCCAATGCCCGGGATCCGACTTGCCGTTACGCGTGGCAGGCTGCTAAATAACCTGCTCGAATTGCGCCACGTGCCTGCCGCAATTCGGAACAGCCATTCAGCGTCCGGCGGCCGGGCGACAGGAGCACGCATCCCGCATGAACGACGATCACTCCGGCTTCTTCGCGCCGCGCATGAGCCGTTTCCAGCCCTCGCCCAGCCAGCTCGCGGCGGTGCGGGTGCGCGAGCTCATCGCCGAGGGACGCGACATCGTCAAGCTCACCACCGGCGAGCCGGACTTCCCCACGCCGGACCACGCCAAAGAGGCGGCCATCCGCGTGATGCGCGACAACGCCATCGCATACACGCCCGTCAACGGCACCCTGGAGATGCGCCAGGCGGCTCAGGCGAAGTTCCGGCGCGACAACGATCTGGACTTCGCCCTGGACGAGATCACGGTCGGCTCCGGCACCAAGCAGATCCTGTTCAACGCGCTCATGGCGACGGTGAGCGCCGGCGACGAGGTGATCGTTCCCGCCCCCTACTGGACCTCGTACCCGGACATGGTGAAGCTGGCCGGCGGAACGCCGGTGTTCGTGCGCTGCGTGCAGAACGCGGGCTTCAAGATGTCGCCGGAGCAGCTCGCCGAGGCCATCACGCCGCGCACCAAGTGGCTCGTGTTCTGCTCGCCGAGCAACCCCACGGGTGCCACCTACAGCGCCCGCGAGCTCTCCGGTCTGGCCGAGGTGCTGCTCGATCACCCGCACGTGCACGTGCTCAGCGACGACGTGTACGAGCACCTGGTGTTCGACGGGCGCGAGTTCGCCACCTTCGCCCAGGTGGAGCCCCGGCTGCGGGGCCGCGTCGTGACCTGCAACGGCGTGTCCAAGGCCTATTCCATGACGGGCTGGCGGGTGGGCTTCGCGGGTGGGCCGAAGGCGATCATCGCCAACCTGTCCAAGATGCAGTCCCAGAGCACCGCCGGCGTGAGCGCGGTGAGCCAGGCGGCGGCGGCCGCCGCGCTCACCGGGCCGATGGACCTGGTGCACGAACGCACCGCGAACCTCCAGCGCCGGCGCGACATCCTCTTCGATCGCCTCAGCCGCATCGAGGGGCTCGCCTGCCACCGGCCCGAGGGCGCCATGTACGTCTACTGCTCCTGCGCCGGCGCCATCGGCCGACGCACCCCCGCGGGCAAGCCGATCGAGAACGACACGGACTTCGTCCTGTACCTGCTCGACAGCGTGGGCGTGGCCGTGGTGCAGGGCGCCGCCTACGGCTTCTCGCCGTACTTCCGCGCGAGCTTCGTGGCCAGCGAGGCCGACCTGGTCCGCGGCGCGGACCGCATCGACCAGGCCTGTCGCGACCTGCGCTGATAGTCGTCAGACGAAGCGCGGCATCAGCCAGCGCGGCAGCGCCAGGATCAGATCCGGCAGCAGGATCACCAGCAGCAGCACCAGCAGCATCGGCACCAGCACGATCACCACGTTCTTCAGCGCCTGATGAACCTTGATCTCGCCGATGGCGCAGGCGATCAGCAGGCACAGCCCGTAGGGCGGCGTCACCAGGCCGAAGGCCAGCGAGATGACGCCGATGATGGCGAAGTGGATGGGGTGCATCTGCGACACCTCCGCCAGCGGCCACAGCACCGTGCCCAGGATGATGATCGCCGGGATGGCATCGATGAACATGCCGATGAACAGGAATGCGCCCGCCACGATGAAGCCGGTGCTGATGGTGCCGACGCCGAAGGGCTTCAGGAAATTGACGATCTCCTGGGGGATCTTGAAGTAGGCGAGGATCCAGCCGAAGGCCGACGCCGTGCCGATGCAGAACAGGGAGATGGCGGCGAAGCGGGCCGAGTCGTAGAACACCCGCGGCAGCGAGCGGAACCCCACGGTCTTGTAGATGAGACCGCCGAGGATCAGGGAGTAGAGCACGGCGATGGCAGACGCCTCGGTGGGCGTGAAGAACCCACCCACGATGCCGCCCACGATGATCACCGGCGTCATCAGCGGCGGTATGGCCAGTAGCACCGCCAGCGCCGCCTCGCGCAGGTTGCTGCGCTCGTAGACAGGGTAGCCGTAGATCTTCGCGTAAATGTACACCGTCCCCATCATGGACAGCGCGATGAGCACCCCCGGCACGACCCCGGCCAGGAACAGCCCGCCGATGGACACGCTCATGAGCCCACCCCACACCACCATCAGGATGCTCGGCGGGATGATGACGCCCATGACCGAGGAGCAGGCCGTGATGGCCACCGTGAAGCTCGTGGAGTAGCCCTGCTTCTTCATCTGCGGGATGAGCAGCGAGCCGATGCCCGCCGCATCCGCCGTGGACGAGCCTGAGATCCCCGCGAACAGCATGCTCACCACAACGTTGATGTGTCCGAGGCCGCCGGGCAGGTGGCCGACCAGCGCCCGGGACAGGCGCACCAGCCGGTCGGTGATGCCGGCGGCGTTCATGAGATTGGCGGCGAGCAGGAAGAACGGCACCGCGAGCAGGACGAATGCGTTGTACGACTTGAACATCTCGTTCATGAGGAGCTGGGGCGCGAGGCGCTCCTCCAGCATGAACACCGGCACGCAGGCCAGCCCGAGGGCGAAGGCCACGGGCACGCGCAGCAGGACCAGCACGATGAACACGGGGAACAGGATCCCCGCGACCTCGCCCGGAGTCACGGTGACCCCTCCCGGAACATGCGTACGTGGTCCACGAAACGTTCGGCGAGGAACAGCGCCCAGCTGATCCCGGCGAATGGCCAGGCGGCGTAGATGTAGACCATGGGCAGCTCGGCCATCTCGGACTCCTGGATGAGCCCGAACTGCACCAGCGGCCACCCCCACCAGATGAAGATGAGCGCGACCAGCGCGATGGCGAGGTCGCTGACCAGGCGCATCACCGCCTCGAGCCGGCGGGACTTCGGATGGGGCAGGAAATCCGCCGTGAAGTGGCTGCCGTCGCGCACCGCGATGATGGCCCCCACGAGGATGATCCAGATGAAGCAGAAGCGGGCCAGCTCCTCGGTCCAGATGTAGCGCGGGATGAAGTCCACGTAGCGCGACGCGATCTGCATCGTCACCGGGACGAGCAGGATCACCATCAGGAAGCCCAGCACGAGCTTGAGAAATCGGTGGTAAAGATCCAGCAGCGTTTTCATCAACCGCGCGCCCGGCAAGATGGAGGATGGCAGGGGATGGTGAGCGGTGGCCCGCGGGCCACCGCCCCCGTGTGTCGTCGTCCGCGCCCGAGCGGGGGGGCCGTTCGGGGCCGGGCGTGTCCTACTTCACGGCCTGGATGGCCTTGTAGAGCTCCAGCGCGTCGAGCTTCTTGAAGTACTCCTCGAGCACCGGCTGCGCCGCCTTGATGAGCATCGGGCGCTCGGTGAACGAGATCGTCTTGAGCTTGCCTTCCTTCTGCATCATCGCCATCTTCTCGTCTCCCTCGGTGATCTCGATGACGCGTCCGAAGGTGCCCGCGTCCTTGCCCGCCTGACGGATGGCGGCCTGCAGGTCCTCGGGCAGCTTGCGCATGGTCTTGCCGCTGAACGCGAGCGGGCGCACCGTGATGGCGTGGGCCGTCAGCGAGATGTTGGGGCCGACCTCGTAGAACTTCATCTGCTGGATGCCGGCCGCCTCGTTCTCCGCCGCGTCGATGACCCCGGTCTGGATGGCGTTGTAGACCTCCGAGTAGGCGATGACGGTGGGCGCCATGCCGAAGGCGTTGAACATCTCCGTCTGGATCGGCGCGCCCATGACCCGGATGGGCACGTTCTTGATCTCGGCCATGTTGGTGACCGGCTTGTTCACGATCAGGTGGCGCACGCCGCCGCCGCCGTAGCCGATGAGCTCGATGTCGGCACGCTTGGAGATGTCGTCCTCGATGGGCTTGAGGACGTCGCTGTCGAGCACCCGGCTCCAGTGCCCGGCGTCCCGGTAGAGCATCGGCGGATCGATCAGCGTTGCGAGCTTCGAGAAGGTGGACATGTGCGAGGGCGAGGCCACGGCGTAGTCCACCGAGATGCCCTGGTTCATGTAGGCCACGTAGTCCTTCTCCAGGCCCAGCTCGCTGTTCAGGTGCATCACGAACTCGAGCTCGTGCGGGCCCGTGTAGTAGAGCCGGGTGAGCTGCTCGAACTTGCGCATCAGGCGGGTGAAGGCGTGGTTCTCGTCGAACTGGCTGGCACCGTGCAGCACGATCTTCGCGGCCTGGGCCGTCGAGATCGACATGGCGCCGGCGAGCGCCGCCGCGGCGGCGACCGCGGCCAGTCGGGTCAAGCGAAAGCGCATTTCACGTTCCTCCCTGTACGTCGGCACCGGCCGCGGTGCGGGCCGGTCCGGCGCCATTATGCGTCAGCGCGAGGGCCCTGTCCCGCGCCGGCGCCGGCGCCGGCCGGTGCAGCGGACCGGGCGCCGGTCGACGGGAGGCCCGACCTAGCGAGTGGCCCGGCGCGCTGCCGGGTGATCGTTCGTGGCGAAGACCGCGCCCAGCTTCGACAGGTCGCCGGCGATGTCCGTGCGGAACCGCTTGCCCGAGAAATGGACACGCATGGCCCGTTGGTAGGCCCGGGCCCGGGCGACGGACAGGGTCGGGCCCTTGCCGACCGAATGGACGCCGCGGCCGCCGGCGGTGACCGGCCGGCCGATCGCGTCGGCGCGGACATTGGCGACGTAGTGTCCGCCGTCGCCATCGAAGCCGGTGTCCAGGCCGGAGATCGCCTGGCCGACAGCCGGGGCCTGAAACGGCCAGCCCGGGTTGGCGTCGCCGGGGACCTGGCCCTGGGCCAGGGCGACGGTGACGCAGGGGTCCGGGTCGACATCGAGGATCGCCTCGCCGATCCGTCGCTGCAGCACCAGCCGGCACAGGTTGCTCAGGCCGCTGCGGAGCCGCGGAAACACGCATTCCGCTTCGGAATCGCCGAAGCGGACGTTGATCTCCAGCACCTTTGGACCGTCGGCCGTCAGCATCAGCCCGAGATAGGCGAAGCCGGTATAGTCGAGGCGATCGCGCTT
>JBFHNV010000056.1:0-27877 GCA_041593595.1 Gammaproteobacteria bacterium | reverse complement strand
GCGCGACTGGCGGAGGCAGGCGCCACCGCGGCGGCGTCCCCGGCAGACGTGGCGGCCGGGGTGCAGCGGCTGTACCTGTGCCTGCCCTTCGCGCCGGAGGTGCGGCAGGTGCTGTTCGCTGCCGGCGGCGTTGCCGCGGGTGCCCGGCGGGGGCTGCAGGTGGTGGACTGCACCACGCTGATCCACTCGGACGCGCTGGACATCGCGGCGCGGGCCGCCGAGGCGGGCCTCGGCTACAACGACTGCCCGATCTCCGGCATGCCCATGCGGGCGGAGGCCGGGACGCTGACCGTCATGTTCGGCGGCGAGGCCGGCGAGTTCGAGGCCGCCCGGGCAGAGCTCCAGATCATGGGCGAGACCGTGCTCCACTGCGGCGCCCTGGGCAGCGGCCAGCTCATGAAGGCCGTGAACAACGTGATCTATGACGTGAACATCGCCGCCCTGTGCGAGGTCCTTCCCCTGGCGGTGAAGGCCGGGCTGGACGTGGAGACGGTGGCCGCGGTGGTGACCAGCGGCTCCTCACGCAGCTTCGCCAGCGACTACTTCGTGCCGCGCATCCTCGACGGGCGCTTCGAGGAGGACTTCCCCATGCAGGCCGCCTGGAAGGACATCGTCAACGTGCAGGAGATCGCGGTGCGCCACGGCGCCATGACGCCCGTGGTGAGCGCCATGACCGCCGTCTACCAGACCGCCATGGCCCTGGGCCACGGCGGCGAGCCCAAGAGCGCGATGATCAAGGTGTACGAGAAGATCCTGGGTGTCGCGGTACGCCGGAAGCCCGCCCGCGGATGAGCCAGGGGCCGGCGCCGCCGGCGCTCTCGCGGCCCTCCACCAGGTCCACCACCCGTGCATCCGGCGTGCTCCAACCGGCCAGGGTGGGCGGGTCAGGGGCCGGCCCGGCACCGGTGAGCAGGGCCATGGGACTCGCCGCCGTCTCCAGGGGGTAGAGCCTGCGCCCGCCGCCGCAGTCGCGCGCCTCGCCACAGCGCACCTCGCCTGCCACGACACCCAGGATCCCCTGCAGGTGGCGGTACACGAAGCTCGCCGGGCGCGGGTTGAAGCGCCGATCGAACAGGCCGTGGCGCGGGAAGTAGCCCCGGTCCAGGTCCATGAAGGTGTCCAGAAAGACTTCCACCGGCGCGTTGCCGTGGGCGGCCGCCAGCGCCTCCGCGACCCGGTCCGCGACGGCCGCGTCGTCCGCCGCGTATTGCGCCGGGTTGTCCGAGGCCAGCCGCACGTTCACCACCGCCCCCGTAGCGGCCGCCGCCGACCAGCGACCCACCGCCGCCACGTCGTCCCAGGGCCGCCCATCCAGCCCGCTGCGGAACACGAAGGCGTCCACCGCCTCGCGCGCGCCCTGACGCACCAGGAACGCGTCCACCAGCGCCGTCTCCGCCGTGCGGAAGCCGTAGCTCACGAAGTGGGCGAACTTCGAGCCCTCGGTCTTCTTCTCGGCGGAGGTCTCCATCTTCGAGAGCTGCACCGGCAGCCCCGTGCGTGCCCGCAGCGCCGCCAGTGGCGCGATGACCGCCGGCGCGTCGGCCCACGGGATCACCGTCTCGAAGCGCGCCACCAGGTCCCGGTGGTCGGCGAGTGCCTCCAGCACGGCACCGTCGGGCATGCCGAAGACGAACACGGTGAACTCGTGGCCCATGCCCGCTAGGGCCTGCATGCGCCCGCGCACCCGGGCATCCAGCAGGTCGGACACCGGCACCCGGAGCCTGCGCACCCCCAGCTCCCACAGGGCGAGCAGGGTGTAATCGTTGCGGGCGCGCTTCCTGTGGAACTCGTCCATGGGCCCGTTGTAGGGCAGGTCCGTGAGCTCCGCCCAGGGATGGCGCAGGTGCACGCCGAGCGGCGCGCGGGCGCGCTGGCGCGGATGCAGCGTGTCCACCCGCGGCGGCTCCGCCGGCAGGGTCTCCCCGGGCTCCAGGGTGCGGCCGGCGGTCCGCCAGCACCGCGCCACGTGGCCCTGCGGGTAGACGTCCACGGTGAAGAAGCCGAGCTTGCCGGCGTCGTTGCGCCCGTGCTGGTCCGCGGCCTCCACCCGGAACAGCTCCGCATAGTCCTGGCGGAAGAACGACGTGGCCGGCAGGAGGTAGCAGTCGGTGGCGGCGTGGCGGTGGTAGAAGAAGCTGTGCACGTGGCCCGCGAACAGCGCCTCCACCCGGTGGCGCTCGACGAGATCCAGCAGCCACCCGCGGGCGGGCTCGTCGATGTTGTCGTAGTTGGACGGCTCGTCGGGCTCCGCGACGTAGGGCGGGTAGTGGGTGAACAGGAAGATGCGCCTGCCCGCGCTGGCGGCGAGGTCCGCCTCGAGCCACGGGCGCTGCTCGGCCTCCGCGGGCAGGCCGGAGTTGAGCACCGGCGAGTTGATCAGCACGAAGTGGCACTCGCGGTGATCGAAGCTCGCGTGGGGCGCGCCGAAGTAGCGCCGGTACAGCGCCAGCCCCTCCTCGCTCACCCGCGCCGCGGGCATCGCCGGGAAGGGCTTGTCGCCCACGTCGTGGTTGCCTGGGATGTACGACACGGGGCCGTCCAGCCGCCCCATGATCGCGAGCGCGGCCTCGGCGGCGGGTGCGTAGCTCGGCAGCACCGGGACCGGGTGCACCACGTCGCCCAGGTGGATCGTGAAGGCCGGGCTCATGCGGCGCACGCGCTCCACCACGTAGCGCGCGCGGCCGTTGGCGAGCCGGTTCACCGCCCAGGGCGACGACTCGTCGCCCGCGGCAGGACGGGTGTGGGTGTCGGCGATGACCGCGAACGTGAACAGGGGATGCGTCATGCGGGATGCCACGTTTGACCGTCGATCGGCCCGTGGAGTATAGGATGGCGGCGTGCCGCCGTCGGTCGTCCGCCACGGATGCCGGGTGCACGCCACTGCGCCAGCGGGGGATCCGGTGAGGCTGAACGACGAGGAGCGGGCGATGCTCGCCGGCGCCCTGGGCGAGCCGCGGCGCATCGCCATCGAGCAGCAACTGCAGGTGGGCCGCGTGTTCGACGCCCAGGACTTCGTGCCCGTGGCCCAGGCCCACGTGATGGCCGACACCGAGTCCCTGGGCGAGACCGGCGTGACGTGGCTGGAGTCCCTGGCGGCGCACCCGCGCGAGCAGCGCCGGGTGCGCGTGCCCACCATCACCGATCCCCGCGGCCTCGATCCCTGTACCTACCGCAAGGTCGGCCAGACCGAAGCATGGGCGGCGCTGGAACAGCGCGCCATCGACGCCCTGCGCGCGCTCGGCATCCTCATGACCGACACCTGCATCAACTACCAGACCGTGGCGCCGCCGGTGATGGGCGAGCACCTGGCCATGGGCGACACGGGTGTGGTCATCTACTCCAACAGCGTGTGCGGCGCGCGCAGCAACTTCGAGGGTGGTCCTGCGGCGGTCACTGCCGCGCTCACCGGGCGCACACCCCGCTACGGGCTGCACCTGGACCGGCACCGGCGGGGCACGCACCTGTTCGAGCTGCGATGGCGGCCGCGACACCTGAGCGACTGGGGCGCGCTGGGCGGCATCGTCGGGCGCGCCGCGGGGTCCTACTGGGCCGTGCCCGTGATCGCGGGCGTCATCGGCGCCCCCACCACCGACCAGCTCAAGCACTTCGGCGCGGCGCTGGCGAGCTACGGCTCCGTGCCGCTGTTCCACATGCCCGGCGTCACGCCCGAGGCGCCGGACGTGGCCGCCTGCTTCGACGGCCCGCCGCCGGCACCACGCGCGGTGGGCGAGGCAGACGTGCGTGCCTTCTACGACGGCTTCGGCCGCCACGCGGACGGGGTGGACGTGGTGGTGTTTGCCGCGCCCCAGCTCTCCGTCTACGAGCTCTCTGAGCTCGCCTGCCTGCTGGAGGGACGGCGCGTGCACGCGGACACCACCCTGCTGGTGGCCACCTCGCCGGAGAACAAGGCCGCGGCCGACCGCATGGGCCTCACCGCCACCATCGAGGCGGCCGGCGGCATCGTGATGAAGGGCGTGTGCTTCTACCAGATGCACGCCCGCGAGATGGGCGAGGTGAAGGGCTGGCGCCGCCTGCTCACCAACTCGGCGAAGCTCGCCAACATCATCTCCGGCTACGGCTACGCGCCGGTGCTGGCGGACATGGCCGCCTGCGTGGACGCGGCCGTGGCGGGACGGTACTGAGGCCCGTGGCCGAGCGGACCTACCGCGGCCACGTGGGCATCGGCGGCGCCGTCACCGGTATCGCGCTGGTGGCCCGGGACGATTTCTCCGCGCGCTACGATCTGGACCGGGTGCGCGGTGTGTTCGCCCGCCCCGGCCACGCCCTGTACGGGGAGCGCTACGTGGGCCGCATCCTGGTGCTCAACACCGCCAAGGGCGGCGTGGCGACCTCCTGGATGCTGCGCGAGATGGCGTCCCGGGACATGGCGCCGGCGGCGCTGCTGCTCAACAGCACCAACCCCATCATGGCCCAGGGCGCGGCCTTCGCCGCCCTGCCCTTCATGGACCGCTTCCAGGTGGACATCACCACGGCCATTCACAGCGGCGAGCGGGTCACGGTGGATCCCCAGGCCGGGCTGGTCACGGTTCACGGGGCGTGACGCCCCCCGCTTAGGCCCACCGTGCCCGCCGTTCCGGCCGCCGTCGCGGGACGGGTCCTCGCGCTGGCCTCGGCGCTGGGCTACGGCGCGTCCCTGCCCCTGTCGCGCCTGGCCTTCGACGAGGGGACCAACGCCCTCACCGTGTGCTTCCTGCGCTACGTGGCCCTGAGCGTGCTGCTCGCTGCATGGCTCGCCGCCTCGCGGCGGCCCGGTGCCGCCCTCGCGCCGCGGGAGCGCGCCACCAGCCTGCTGCTGGGGGTGTGCTTCGCCAGCGTCAGCCTGGGTACCCTGCTGGGCGCCACCTGGATGGCGGTGAGCCTCACGGTGCTGGTGTTCTACACCCACCCCAGCCTGATCCTGCTGGCCGCCGCGCTCATGGACCGGCGCCGCCCGCGGCTGCTGGAGATCGCCGTGCTGGCGATGGCCTTCGCGGGCCTGGCGCTGGCCCTGGACGTGGGCCTCGGGCAGTTCAGCGTCACGGGGCTCGTCTTCGCCGCCCTGGCGGCGCTGGGGGCGCTGGCCTCCTTCGTGCTCATCGAGCGCGCGCTGCCGCGGGCCGACCCGGTGCGCGCCACCACCGTTGCCGCCCTGTCCGCGGCGGTGGCCAGCGGCGTCGTGCTGGCGGGGCTGGGCGAGGCGGCGCTGCCGGCCACCTCCGCCGGCTGGGGGCTGCTGTGCGCGGTGATCGGCCTGTTCGCCACCGGGGTCGTCTGCATGTTCCTGGCCATCCGGCTGGCAGGGTCCGTGCGCGCCTCCATGCTGCTGTTCCTGGAGCCGGTCACCGCGGTGCTGCTGGCCGTCGCGCTCATCGGCGAGCGCCTCTCGGCGCTGCAGTGGCTGGGCGCCGGCCTGGTGATCGCGGCGGTGGCCCTGGCCAGCACCAGCGGGCCGCCCACACACCCGGAGGAGGTGGTGGGCTGACGGGTGCACCGCCTCGTGAGCGTGTGGCGCACCCTGGACAGCTGTCCCGAATCGTGCACCATCGCTGTCGCGATGCGGATGTGGACATGGTTCGCCGCGCGCCGCCGTGAACCCGTCCCTGGGGGCGAAGGCGGCCCGCCGTCGGTGGCGGGCCCGCTCGGCGGGCGAAGGGTCCACTGGACCTTTCGCTGGCTCCGCCTCGCCCCTGCCGCCTGCGGGCGCGGCGACCCGTGCCCACATCCTCCCTGTACGATGATCTGCACTTCGGAGCGGCTATTCAGGGGTGGTCGCGACGCGGCAGCGGGTCGCCAACGGAGCAGACATGGACTTCCACATCGAACGCATCTCGGCCGTGATGGGCGCGCGGGTCGAGGGACTGGACCTCTCGCGGCCCCTGAGCGGCAACGTGTTCGGCGCGGTGCGCCAGGCCTGGCTGGACGCGGACGGGCTGCTGGTGTTCAAGCACCAGTCCCTCGAGCCCGCGCAGCAGATCGCCTTCAGCGAGCGCTTCGGCAAGCTCGAGAAGCACACCCTGGAGAAGTTCCTGCTCCCCGGCCACCCGCAGATCTACCGGGTGTCCACCCGCCGCGGCGCGGACGGCGCGCCCCTTGGCAACGACCAGGCGGGGCGCTACTGGCACTCGGACCTGTCCTACATGGACCCGCCGTCCATGTGCTCGCTGCTGTACGCCATCGAGATGCCGGCGCTGGGCGGCGACACCCTGTTCTGCAACATGTACGCCGCCTGGGAGGCGCTGTCCGGGCCCATGAAGGCGTTCCTGGCGCCGCTGCGCGCGGTGCACGACTTCCGCCACGTGCTCCGCAACTTCAGCAACTTCGGCGCCGGCGACCAGGCCCGGGCCACGCCGCCGGTGTCACAACCGGTGGTGCGCACCCACCCGGAGACCGGGCGCAGGTGCCTGTTCGTCAACGACGGCTTCACCACCCACATCGAAGGGCTCAGGCGCAACGAGAGCGACGCGCTGCTCGAGATGCTGTTCGAGCACTGTGCCCGCCCGGAGCTCGTCTACCGTCACCGCTGGGAGACCGGTGACGCGGTGCTGTGGGACAACCGCTGCACCATGCACCACGCGGTGGCCGACTTCCGCCCCGAGCACGGCCACCGCCACCTGCACCGCACCACGGTGCTGGGCCGCGAGTCGGCCTACTGAGCCGCAACGCATGACGTTTCGTCGCCGCGGATTGCGGGCACGGGAATGAACCACGGAGACACAGAGGACACGGAGAAGACACGAGAGGAAAGGAGAAGAGCACGGGGGATCGACCGATCGACGGGGTAGTGGCCGGCACTGCGAACCATTCTCCGTGCCTCTGTGCCTCTATGGTTGAATTCCAGGACGTTTCGGGAATGCCGGGGGGTGGAGAGCGATGGAAGCGTCAGCCGGCCGGGATGGGCGCGGCGGCGAGCGGCGTGTCGCGATCCGTGTCGTGCTGCCAGGGACCGGGGTAGATGCGAAGGGTGCCGCGGTCGAGATCGAACAGCGCGCTCAGCAACGTCACGCCGTCGTCCGGCGAGGTGCCGTCGCGCCAGATCGGGCGATCCCGATCGCCCTGGTCGCGCAACACCCGGAGCACGCCGCGGGCATCCGCCGGCCGGGCCGTGTCCAGCAGCGACTCGCCGCGGCGCTGGCGCGCGGCACTGGAAGGGAAGCGGTGCTGCGCCTCCTCCAGGTAGAGGTAGTGGTTGGCGTGGAAGTGCGTGCCGCGCACCTCGTGCACGTGCACCGAGCGCGGCGACACCTCCACGTTGAGGATGCGCCGCTCGGCGCGTGAGGCCAGCGTGTAGTTGAAGCCCGAGGCCCGCGGCTCGACGCGCAGGCACTCGACGGCGGCGTCCAGGGACCGTGCCGCGAACAGGGAGCGGGCCAGGAAGTGCCGTCCCAGCCCCTCGCGCACGCCCTTCGGGCGCACATTGTTCACCGAGAAGCACAGCCCACAGTCGTTGAAGCCGAAGGCGTTGCCCGGCAGGAACCCGGGATAGCACAGGGCCGTGAACGGCACCGCGCCGTCCGGCTCGACACGCACCAGGTAGCTGCGCCCGCGATAGATGGCCGCGCCGTCCTCGTTGTGGCCGAAGACCGCGTGGCCGTCGTCCAGCAGCGCGCAGGTGGAGCACTCGCTGCCGTCGTCGACGCCGGTGAAGCCCCGGTACTCGCCCCGCAGATTGACGATGAAGAGCTGCTCGAAGGACACCCCGGCACCCTCGGCGGTGCCCTCGAGCTCCGCCAGGTACTGCGGGTAGCGCTGCCCGTGCAGCTCTCGCAGCCGGCGGTACAGCGCCTGACCCGCCGCGCCCCGATGGAAGGTCATGAACGGCCCGTGCAGGGTGTCGTTCTCCTCGAGCGCGGCGGCGATCTCGGCGGCGAAGCGCTGACCGACGGCGGCACCCAGGGTGCGACCGGCGCCCTGGAAGGTGGTGGTGGCGAGGCCCATGGGGGGAGCTTAGCGGGCAACGCGGGAAAAAGACGCCCGGCGACGGGCGCCGGGCGATCAAGGGAAGAGCAGGTGCCCGCGGGCGCCTTGCCCAGGGCGCGGTATGGCAGCCGCGGCCTGCCGGGCATCAGGATGCCTGGGCCGTGGGGGCATCCCCGGCGGGCGGCACGCCGTCAGGCCTTCGTGATCGGTTGACGGCATCCCCAGGGGCGGCCGGCCCGCTGCGGGCCGGCCTTGTTCGAATGCGGATGCGCCGTCAGGTGCGCCAGAACGGCTTGGACGCCTCGTACAGCGCCTGGGCGCGGCTCACGCCGATGTCGGCCAGGAGGCGGTCATCCATGCGGGCCAGGGCCTGGCGGGACTCGTGGCGCGCGGCGACGCCGCGCAGCCAGGCGAACAGTCCGCCCGCGAAGAGACCGCCACGGCGCGCCGCGACGGTGGCCGGGCTGCGAAGGGTGGTGGTGGTCATGGTCGTGTCCTCGGTTCGGGTTGCCTACCGCCGGTCCCGTCCTGGGATCCGGCTCGGTACGGGGCGTATCCTGCCCCTTCGACTGCTACCATTACAGATACAGATATGAGAAAGTTTGACCGTAACAGTTGAGGAGAACGTGATGGGCGCCACAGTGTCCAGATCGGCGGACGCCTTCCTCTACGAGCAGGTGGAGCGCCAGGTGCGCGAGATGATCGACACGGGCGTGCTCAAGCCCGGCGACCGGGTGCCGTCGCTGCGCCGGATGAGCCGCCACAACCGCGTGAGCATCGCCACCGTCACCCAGGCCTATCTGGCGCTGGAGCGCAAGGGGCTGCTGGAGGCGCGGGAGAAGTCCGGCTACTACGTGCGTCGGCGCCAGGCGGCCACGGTGCCGCGCCCGGTGAGCCAGCCCGGCACCGCGCGCCGGGTGCAGGTGGGCGACGTGGTGGAGACGATCCTGGGCGCGGTGCACCGGCCGGACGTGGTGTCCCTGGGGCTCGCGAACCCCTCGCCGGAGCTGCTCCCGGTCAAGGCCCTCACCCGCGCCATGATCCGGGTGGCGGGGCGGCGGCGCCTCGCCAGCGTGCGCTACAGCATGCCCGAAGGCGTGGGCGAGCTGCGCCGACAGATCGCGTATCGCGGTCACGGCATGGGCTGCGCGCTGGCGCCGGAGGACGTGCTCGTCACCTCCGGTGCCACCGAGGGGCTCGCCACGGCGCTGCAGGTGGTGGCACGCAGCGGCGACGCGGTGGCAGTGGAGTCGCCGTGCTACTTCCAGATCCTGCGCCTCATCGAGAGCCTGGGGCTGCTGGCGGTGGAGGTGCGCACCGATCCGGACACGGGTCTGGATCTGGACGCGCTGGACCGCGCCCTGGATCGGGTCCCGGTGAAGGCGGTGATCACCGTGCCCAACTTCCACAACCCCCTGGGCGGGCTGATGCCCGAGGCGCGCAAGCAGCGGCTGGTGGCCATGCTCGCGGCGCGCCGCATCCCGCTCATCGAGGACGACGTGTACGGCGACCTGCACTTCGACGACCTGCGGCCTCGGGTGGCGAAGGCCTTCGACGAGACCGGCAACGTCATACTGTGCTCCTCGTTCTCCAAGACCCTCGCCCCCGGTTACCGGGTGGGCTGGATGGCGCCGGGGCGGTACCTGCGCCCGGCGGTCACGCTGCGACGCGCCCTGAGCGGCACCACCGCGTCGCTGACCCAGCTGGCCGTCTCCGAGTTCCTGGCCACCGGCGCCTACGACCGGACGCTGCGCAGCGTGCGGCGCACCTACGCGGACCAGGTGGAGCGCGCGCGCTATGCCATCGCCGAGCACTTCCCTGAAGGCACCCGCGTGAGTCGGCCCGCGGGCGGCTTCGTCCTGTGGGTGGAGCTGCCGGGCAACCTGGAGGGTGAGGCACTGTTCCACGCGGCACTCGCGCGCGGGGTGAGCATCACGCCGGGCACGCTGTTCTCCGCCACCCGCCGCTTCCGCAGCTACGTCCGCATCTCCGCGGGGCTGCCCTGGAGCGAGCGGGTGGAGCAGGCGATCGCGAGCGTGGGGGAGCTGGCGCGATCGATGACTTGACAGTGCGGTCCCGAATCTCCTGCGGCCGCTCATGGGAGAAAGGCGGGGGTCTGTTGCAGCATACAGATCCGCCGGTCACGGACGGCCACCGCCCGGTTGACGCAGGCCCGGGTGCGCGCCATAACGGCGGCCCTGGTGACCGCGCTCGCGAGGTGCCCGCATGGCCGACGACCCCAGTCCTGCCGCCTCCCCCACCGGGGAGCCCTGGCTGCTCACGCCGGGGCCGCTCACCACCTCGCCCACGGTGAAGCAGGCCATGCTCCACGACTACGGCTCCCGTGACGGGCGCTTCATCGCCATCAACCGGCGTATCCGCGAGCGGCTGCTGACCATCGCCGGCGGCACCGGGAGCCACGTGTGCGTGCCCCTGCAGGGCAGCGGCACCTTCGCCGTGGAGGCCATGCTGGGCACCTTCGTGCCCGCCGACGGAAAGCTGCTGCTGCTGGTGAATGGCGCCTACGGCAAGCGCATGGCGCGCATCTGCGCCATCCACGGCCGCGCCCACGCGGTGCACGAGACGCCGGAGGACGTGCCGGTGGATCCCGGGGCCCTGGACCGCGCCCTCGCGGCGGACACCCACATCACCCACGTGGCGGTGGTCCACTGTGAGACCACGTCCGGGATCCTGAACCCGGTGGCGGCGGTGGCGCAGGTCACGGCCCGCCACGGGCGGGCCCTGCTGGTGGACGCCATGAGCGCCTTCGGCGCCATCGAGCTGGACGCGCAGGCGGTGCCCTACGCCGCGCTGGTGGCGTCGTCCAACAAGTGCCTGGAGGGCGTGCCGGGGGTGGGCTTCTGCATCGCCCGCAGCGACGCCCTCGCCGCCACCCGCGGCAACGCGCCGTCGCTCAGCCTCGATCTGCACGACCAGTGGCGCGCCATGGAGGCCAACGGCCAGTGGCGCTTCACGCCGCCCACCCACTGCCTGCTGGCCCTGGATCGGGCGCTGGACGAGCTCGACGCCGAGGGCGGGACCGCCGGGCGCGGCGCGCGCTACGCGGAGAACTGCCGCATCCTGGTGGAGGGCATGCGTGCGCTGGGGTTCCACACCTTGCTGCCGGACGCGCTGCAGGCGCCGATCATCGTCACCTTCCACACCCCCGCCGATGCGGCCTTCGACTTCCAGGTGTTCTACGACCGGCTGGGCGAGCGCGGCTACGTGATCTACCCCGGCAAGCTCACGGTGGCCGACTCGTTCCGCATCGGCTGCATCGGGCGCCTCGGCCCGGCGCAGATGCGCGGCGCGCTGGCGGCGGTGCGCGCGGTGCTCGCGGAGATGGGGGTCAAGGACTGCATGCCGGCGGCAGCGTGAGCGGGCACGCGCCCGACGGCGGACCCGGGTCCGGCGCCTTCGACGCCGCCCGTGCGGGCGACACCGATGCGCTCGGGCGACTGCTGGCCGAGGGTGTGGACGCGAATGCCGTCAACGCCGCGGGCGACACGCTGCTCATGCTGGCCGCCTACCACGGCCACGAGCCAGCAGTGGCGCTGCTGCTCGAACGCGGCGCCGATCCCGACCGCTGCAACGCCAAGGGGCAGCATCCCCTGGCCGGCATCTGCTACAAGGGCCACGCGGGCATCGTGCGGCGACTGCTGGACGCGGGCGCGAGCCCGGAGGGCTCGCCGGACGCATCGCGCTCGCCGCTCATGTACGCGGCCATGTACAACCACGCACCGATCACCGCCCTGCTGCTCGAGCGGGGCGCCCATCCGGCGCGGCGGGATCGCGACGGCAAGACGGCGGTGGATCTCGCCCGGGAGATGCGCGCGGTGCACACGATCGGCCTGCTGGAGGCCCTGTCGCGCTGAGCTGGCGTGTCAGTCCCGGGACACGCCGACCTGGCGCGTGATCAGGCCGTAGTGCTCGATGCGCCGGTGGCGCGCGAAGTCGAACACGGTGCGCCGGATGTACTCGCCGAGCGCGAGATCTGCCTCGTGCACCACCAGCTCGTCGTCCTCGCCCACGGCGCGTGCGGCGATCTCGCCGGTGGGCGCGACGATGGCCGAGCCGCCGATGAGCCCGTGGCCGTCCTCCCGCCCGGCCTTGGCGGAGGCCACCACCCAGCAGCCGTTCTGGTACGCCGCCGCCTGCACCGAGAGGTCGTTGTGGAACATGCGCAGGTGCACCGGCTCCGGGTGGTGGATGTTGCTGTCCGGCGTGTTGTAGCCCAGCACCACCAGCTCCACGCCCTGCAGGCCCATGACCCGGAAGGTCTCCGGCCAGCGGCGGTCGTTGCAGATGCACATGCCCGTGCGCACGCCCATGAAGTCCCACACCGGGAAGCCCAGGTCACCCACGTGGAAGTAGCGCTTCTCCAGGTGCTGGAAGGGTGCGCCCGCGACGGGCTCCACGGTGCCGGGCAGGTGCACCTTGCGGTACTTGCCCACCACGTGCCCGTCCGGGCCCACCAGGACGGCGGTGTTGTAGCGTCGCTCGAGCCCGCCCTCCAGCGCCAGCTCCGCGTAGCCCAGGTGGAAGGCGATACCGTGGCGCGCCGCGAGATCGAACAGCGGGCGCACCTCCGGCCCCGGCATCTCGCGCTCGAAGAAGGCGCGCAGGCGCGCGTCGTCGTCGAACAGGTAGCGCGGAAAGAAGGTGGTCAGCGCGAGCTCCGGGAACACCACCAGGCCCACGCCGCGCTGCGCGGCCTTCTCCATCAGTGCGCACAGCCGCCCCACCACGCTCGCGCGATTCTCCGCGAGCTGGATCGGGCCGAGCTGGGCGGCGGCCAGGGTCAGGGTACGGCTCAATGGCGTGACTCCGTGGGTGAAGGGTTCAGCCGCGCGCCGCCGCCCGGGGCTGGCAGCGCGCCAGGTCGAAGGGCGCGAGCTTCGCGGGCAGCGTGCCTGTCTCCAGGGCCTCGGCCAGCAGCGGCGCGATGGCCACCGACAGGGTGACGCCGCTGTGGGTGGCCACCAGGTACAGCCCGTCCACGCCGGGCACCGGGCCCACCAGCGAGCGGCGATCCTCGGGCATGGGCCGCACGCCGACGCGCCAGCGGCACGCGTCCAGGGGCGCCGCGGCGGCCAGGCCGGGCAGCGCCGCGTCGCCCCGCGCCAGCAGATCGGCGGCGGCACGGCGCACGGCCGCCGGGTCGCCGTCGCCGGGCAGCAGGTCGTCGGTCTCGTCGGCCCCCAGCATGAAGGACCCGCCGGCGTCGGGGCGCACCTGCACCGCGCGCTCGGTCTCCGCGTAGACGATGCGCTGCACCCAGCGCCGGGCGGACCCCGGCGGGGTGGTGAGGAGCAGGCCCGGTACCGCCCCCACCGGGACCTGGCTCGGGCCGAGCACCGGGTCCAGCAGCCCACTCACTCGATGGCCGGCGCACAGCACCACCCGGTCCGCGTGGACAGGACCCGCGGCGGTGTCGACGCCGGTGGTGCGCCCGCCGACGGTGCGCAGTCCGGTCACCGGCGTGTGCTCGCGTACCTCGCCACCCAGGGCGCGCACCCGTCCCGCCAGGAAGGCCACCGCCCGCGGCACGTCCAGCCAGCCGTCGCCAGGAGCGAAGATCCCCTCGGCACCCTCGGGGAAATGCATGTGGGGCTCGAGCGCCAACAGCTCACGGCGCTCCACCCAGATGGCCGGGTGGCCCCAGGCGCGCAGCCGCTGGAAGCGGCTGCGCAGTGCGTCCAGGGCCGGTGCCGTGTCCGGCGTGCTCCACTCCAGGTTGCCGCAGCGATCGAGACCGATAGGGTGCTCGCCGTGGACCGCCGCCAGGGCGATCCAGCCGGCGACCCCGTCCGCGTTGAGCCGGTGGTAGTCCTCCGCCTCGCCTTTCGACGTGGCGTTCAGCCACGCGAAGCTCGCGCCGCTGGCCCCCGAGGCCAGGTGCTGCGCCTCCAGCAGCACGCACCGCCGGCCTCGCTGCGCCAGGCCATGGGCCATGGCACAGCCCACGATCCCGCCGCCCACCACCGCCACGTCGTATCCACTGTCCATGCCGCCCCTCCTTCCACACCGCTGCCCCGACGCCCACGTGCCCGCGTCAGCCCGGCGGCTGCGGCGTGGGCACGAGGGCGCCGGCCCGATCCCGCGTCACCCGCACGGGCGCCCGCCCGGGCTGCAGCAGCTCCGCCTCGCGCACCCGGCCCGCGTGCAGGCGAAGACGGAGCTCGCCACCCGCCGATCCCAGCGCCGGCGCCAGCAGTCGCTCCAGGGTCTGCCGATCCTGCGCATCCAGGGCGACGCGGGAAAGGCCGTCCGCCAGCGCCTCCCCCGGGGCCAGCGAGAGCAGGGTATCGATCGCCGGCGCTGCGGCGAGGCGGGGCGGTGCTCCCGAGGGTGCGTCCACGTCGTGGCGCAGGGCCGCTGCGGGGACCGCTGCATCCGCGGCCTGCGCCGTGCTCGGTGCCGCGGCACTCCGGGGCGCCTGCAGCCGCGCCGTCTGCCGTTCGGTGTCTGCCCCGGTCTCCGTCTCGGGTAGCTCGGGGCGCACCAGCGCCGGGGCGTCCGCCAGCGGGGCAGACAGGCCCGCGGCCGGGCCGGCCGACGACGCGGCCTCGGACGCCGTGACCACCTCCGGTGCGGCTTCCGGTACAGGGTCCGGGGCAATCTTGCGGGCGGTTTCCGGGGCCACCGGTGCGGACGCGCGCGGCACGGCCTCGTCGAGCTTCCGGGCCTCCTGCCCGATCCTGGCGCCGGCCGGCGACCGGCCTTCCGTCGTCGCAGCGGGCCGCTCCCCCTTGCGCTGCTGCGCCGTCGGGTCCGGCTCCGGGCCGGCAGGGGTCACGGGCTCGTCCTGCACCCCCTGGGGCGCCATCAGCCCCTGCTCATCGATGAGCGCGAAGCTGACCACCCCCAGCGCCACCGCGGCCAGCGTTGCCGCCAGCGCCCGGGGCACGCGGCGCGGGCGCGGGCGGCGTGCCGGAGCCGGGTCGGCTCCCGGCAGGGTCCTGCGCCCGCCCTGGGTGCGTCCATCGGTCACCCGGGCGCGGCCGCGGATCAGGCTCTCCGCCCGGGACAGCCACTCGCGCACGTCCACCCCCTCGGCGTCCAGGCAGGCCTCCACCTGCCCCAGGGACAGGCCTGCCAGATCGGCGGCGCTCATGGCTGCCAGGTCCTGCACCACCCCGCCCGGGGAGGTGCCGTCCGCTCCCGCCGCGGACAGCAGCGCGTCCAGGTCGCCGTCCACGTCCACGCCCAGGGCCCGGAGCTGGCGCTCGAGCTCGTCCAGCGGTATCTCCGCCAGGGCGTCCGCGCTCGGGATCGGCACCGCGTCGATGCGTGCCAGCACCTCGCCCAGGGTCACGGTGCGCCCGCTCACGAGCGTGCCTCGCCGCGGGCCGCACGCCACTGGGCCACCGCGCTCTTCAGCGCGTTGATCTGCCGGTAGGCGCGCTGCATCTGGTCCGACGCCTGCGGGTCCAGTCCCAGGGCACGGGCCACTGCCTGGCGATCCGCGAGGCTCATGCCCTCCTCCACCACCAGGCGCAGCAGCGCCTCGAGCCGCGGGTGGTGGGTCGCCACCCAGGCGCACAGGTCGCGCACCTCCCGATCCAGGCTGAGGTGGTCTTCCGGCCCCGGATCCGGCGACGGCGCCGCGTCGGCCAGCGCTGCGCCGTCATGGCGCGCGTCCTCGTGGCGCGCCCGCGCCGACGCGTGGCCGTGGCTCACGTAGCTGTCAACGCAGTTCGTGAGGTGCCGCAGCAGGTCGAAGCGCTCCCGGTTCCAGCGCCGGGTGCCGTCCAGGGTGTCGGCGATGGCCTTCAATGCCAGGTCCTGGGGGTCCAGGGACGGATCCCGGTGGCAGGTGGCGCGCACCTTCCACTGGGCATACAGGCGCAGCCGCAGCAGCAGCTCGCGCATCTGGTCGCGGCTGAGATCCTGGAACGGGGCGGCTGCGGGCATCGGCCGATCGGGAAGCACGGGACTGCGGTCGCACACCATAGATCAACGCTGCCGGCCGGTGCCCGGGGATTTTCGTCGCGCCGAAGGCGCGCAGGCCCACGTCGCGCCGCCGGTGAAAAAAGGCGGCGGGCACCCGGCATGTGGTGCATGTGCCCCGCGACCGGAACGGACCCATGACCGCAGCCGCTGCCTCCGTCACGACCACGCGCCCCGTGGCGCCGCCGGGCGCGCTCGCCGATCCGCGGCACTTCCAGATCCTGTCGCTGGGCCTGCTGCTGGCCTGGGGCACCGGCGCGCTGGGCTTCCCGGTAGCTGCGGCCCAGATCGCGGTGACCTTCGTCACCGCGCTGGTCACCCAGTGGCTGGCCGGGCGCCTGCTCGCCGGCATCGCCTTCGAGCCCCGCAGCGCGCTCGTCTCGGCCCTGTCCCTGTGCCTGCTGCTGCGCGTGGAGCACCTGGCGCTGGCGGGCGCGGCGGCGGCGCTGGCCATCGTCTCGAAGTTCCTCTTGCGGGTGCGCGGGACGCACCTGTTCAACCCCACGGCCTTCGCCATCGCGGTGACGGTGTGCGCCAGCGACGGCGCATGGGTGTCCCCGGGCCAGTGGGGACACGCAGCGCTCACGGGGCTCGCCTTCGCCGGGCTCGGGCTGATGGTGCTCACCCGGGCCCGGCGCCTGGACATCGCGCTCGCGTTCCTGGCGGCGTGGGCCGCGGCGCTCGTGCTGCGCGCGGCCTGGTACCACGACCCCATCGCCATCCCGCTGCACCAGCTCGGCAACGGCGCGCTGCTGCTGTTTGCCTTCTTCATGATCACCGATCCCCGGACCACGCCCGCCAGCCGTGCCGGGCGCGTCGTGTTCGCGACGGCGGTGGCGGGCGCCGGTGCGGCCATCCAGTTCGGCCTGTACCGGGCCGACGGGCTGATCCTGGCGCTGGCCCTGTGCGCACCGCTCACGCCCCTCATCGACGCCTTCGAGCAACGTCGCTGCCGGGCGCGCCCGTCGCGCCCGGCGGCCTGCCTGCCCCTTCCACCGACCCGGAGATGACCATGCGACGCACGTTTCTGCCCGCCCTCGGCCTGCTGGCCCTGGGCCTGTCCTTCGGCGGCCCCGCCGCCGCCTTCTGCGGCTTCTACGTGGCCCGCGCGGACGCGAAGCTGTTCAACAAGGCCTCCCAGGTCGTGCTGGCCCGCGACGGTGCCCGCACCGTCGTGACCATGGCCAGCGACTTCCAGGGCCCGGTCTCGGAGTTCGCCGTGGTGGTGCCCGTGCCCACCTTCGTGGCGCGCGGCCAGATCCACGTGACCGACAACGCCATCGTGGAGCACCTGGACGCCTACACCGCGCCCCGGCTGGTGGAGTACTTCGATCCGGATCCCTGCGCGCGCCACGAGCGCAAGACCATGCGCGAGCTGCCGGCGATGGCGCTGGCCGACGCCGCCGCCGAGTCCGGCGCGCGGCCGCGCAGCCTCGGCGTCACCGTGGAGGCGCGCTACACCGTGGGCGAGTACGACATCCAGATCCTGTCCGCCCAGGAGAGCGGCGGGTTGATCACGTGGCTGCGGGGCAACGGCTACCGGGTTCCCGACGGCGCCGAGCCGGTGGTGCGCAGCTACCTCGCCCGCGGCATGCGCTTCTTCGTGGCGAAGGTGAACCTCGCCGAGCAGGCCCGCCTCGGCTACGCCACGCTCCGCCCGCTGCAGATCGCCTACGAGAGCGAGCGCTTCATGCTGCCCATCCGCCTCGGCACGGTGAACGCCGACGGCGACCAGGAGCTGTTCGTGTACACGCTGACTCGCAAGGGCCGCGTGGAGAGCACCAACTACCGCACCGTGCGCCTGCCCTCGGACATGGACCTGCCCACCTACGTGAAAGATGACTTCGCGCGCTTCTATCGCGCGCTGTTCCAGCGTCACACGGAGCGCGAGCAGCGCCGCGCGGTGTTCCTGGAGTATGCCTGGGACATGAACTGGTGCGACCCCTGCGCCGCGGATCCCCTGAGCGAGGACGAGCTGCGGGAGCTGGGCGTGCACTGGCTCGCGGGTGGCGCCCGCAAGGGACAGGCCCGCGACGTGTTCGTGACCCGGCTGCACGTGCGCTACGACGCGGAGCGCTTCCCCGAGGACCTGACGTTCCACGAGACCGGCGACCGTGAGAACTTCCAGGCGCGCTTCGTGATCCGCCACGCCTTCGCGGGACCGACACGCTGCGCCGAGGGCCGGCGCTACCGGGACGTCACCCTGCCCGCGCGCCGCGAGCGCGAGGCGGCCACCCTCGCGAAGCTCACGGGCTGGACCATCGCGGACATCCGCGCGCGCATGGGGAGCCTGCCGGCAGGCGGCGGCGAGGCGCCGTGGTGGGAGCGCCTGTGGCAACGGTGAAGCGCCGTGCGCCGGCGGCGGGAACCGCCGCCGGTACGGGCGTCAGGCCGCGTGCACCAGTCCGGCGGTGAACTCGTCGTACAGGGTCGTGAAGTCCGACAGGAGCTCGAAGTGAGGCAACGCCCCGGTCCGGAACACCTGCACCGTCCAGCCCGGCCGGTCCGCCACCAGGCGCGTGAGGCGGTAGTCCTGGAAGTCGCCGCGCACCCCGTGGGCCAGCCACACGGGCAGCCGCAGGGACTCGTAGAGCGTGAAGGCGTCACCGCTGAACAGGTAGCCGGAGAGGAAGCGCAGCGGCGCGTGCCGGGCGCCCGGCCGGTGGCTGGTCAGGTAGGCGTAGTCCACCAGGCCCGGATCGACCCGGTCGGAGCCGAAGGTGCGGCGCAGGAAGTACGCGATGCTGGCCCGCGAGGTGAGCAGCGCGAACAGGGCCTGGCTCAGGCCGGGCGAGGCGACGATCCGGTACATCCCGGGCCTGGCCCGGGTCGACCCGGGCGGGCCGCGGCGAGGCGTGTCGCCGTTGAACCCGGTGGGACTGACCAGGGCCAGGCTCGCGAACACGTGGGGAGACTCCACCGCCGCCCGGGCCAGGAACTCGCACGACAGTGACAGCGCCATGGCGTCCGCCGGACCGTGCTCCCGGTGGACGCGGTCCGCCAGCGCCGCGACCGCGTCGGTCATCAGGCGCGGGGTGTAGGGACGGTCGCCGCGCTGCGAGCACCCGTAGCCGGGCAGGTCCAGCGCGTACACCGGACGCAGGAACCGGTAGTGCTCGAACAGGGGGCGCACCTCGTAGGCGGACGCGGCGGCGTTGACGCTGTGCACCAGCAGCAGCGCACGCCCTGCCCGGGCCACCCCGGCCCGGTAGTAGCCCACGCGCCCGGCCGGCGTGTCCAGCTCATGGCGCTCGCCGGCGACGGCAGGGGGGAGCGTCGCGGGCGACGAGCACATGGGCGCAGCGTACCTCAGCGCGGCGGCGGCACCTCTGCTCGCCACGGCGACCCCGTGCGGGTCACCGCGCGCCGGTCAGGTCCTCCGGGACTCCGCCGCCCGTGCGGTCACTGGGCCCGCTCCAGGGACCACAGCACCACCGGCGCGTCGCGCTTCACGAACAACCCGCCGCCGGCACCGGTGAAGTGGCGGGCGAGCCGGCGCCGGTACCAGGCGGCGGGTCGCAGATGCACCTGGTCGTCCGTGCGGGCGCGGTCGCAGTGGTGCTGCCAGTCCTCGCGGGTGAGCACGCCCAGGTACAGGGCGCCGCGGCTGAGGCGCGCCAGGTTGCCGATGGCGCGCGCCGCCTCATCGTCGTCCAGATACTGGATGACGTCGTGGCAGACCACCAGGTCGAAGGGCAGTCGCGATGCGTAGTCCACCGCGGAGCCGTGCTCCCAGCCCAGCCGCTCGCACAGGTGGGTGCTCCACTCCACCCCCGTGTAGCGGGCACGGGGAAAGGCCTTCAGGAGCGGCGGGCGCATCAGACCCAGGCCACAGCCCAGATCCAGGATGCGGCGCACCGGCAGGTCCATGTGCTTGAGGTAGGCGGTCACGAAGTCCACCTGCCGACGCACCTCCGCGGGGGTGACGGAGCGGGTCTCGGCGTCGGCATAGAAGCGCCGGTAGTAGCCGGCGTCGAACTCCCGGCGCACGCGGCTCACCGTGGCCTCCGCGCGCTGTCCGCCGCCGGGCGGGATCCTGCGCCCATGTGTCCTCCTGGGTGGAGGCGCGATTGTAGCGGGCACGCGCCCGCAATCGTGGCGCGGGTCGGCCGCCGGCGGCGCCAGCGGATACCGCCGTCAGTGCACCGCCTGGCGGGAGAATGCGGCGTCGATGCTGTCGCGGTTGCGGCGGAAACGGGCCAGCAGGCCGTTCAGGTAACGCTCCACGTCCTCCGGAGTGTCGCAGTTGAACGCCAGCAGCTCGCACAGCAGGGCATTCACAACGTCGCGCTGGGCGTGGCCGTCGTCCATGAGCTGCCCGGAGAGCTCGCGCACCGCGTCGCAGCAGGCCGTCAGCCGTTCATGTTCACTGTCCCGCATGTCGAGTGACTCCGATGTGCAGTTTCTTCCCGGCCGGATGGCGCGCCGCATCGCGCGGCACCGCCGCCTGACAGAATCCATGCAAGTCGGGGGCCAACGGACCAGGTCCAGAAAAATCATCGACTTGCAGCAATCAAGAATCCACCGTGTAAGGAAATCCGACAGCGGGCGTCGGGCGGCGGCGTCACCGGCGCCCGTCGTGACCGCGTCCTGCTATGTTGCGGGCCCCGCCGGCGCCGGCACAGCGGTAACGCCCTTGCCCCTTCCGGACCTCCCGTTCTTCTCCACCGCCACCGTCGGGCTGCTGGCCCTGGGGGCCGCCGCGGCGGGCTTCGTCACCGGGCTGGCCGGCTTCGGCACCGCCCTGGTGGCGCTGGCGTTCTGGCTGCACGTGGTGGATGCGCGCCTCGCCGGCCCGCTGGTAGCAGTGTGCGCGGTGGCGTCCCAGGTCACCAGCGCCGGCGTGATCTGGCGCGGCATGCGCTGGCCCCGGCTGTGGCCCATGCTCGCGGGCGGCATCGCGGGACTGCCGCTGGGCATCGCGCTGCTGGAGTCCGTGGACACCGCCACCCTCAAGGGCGTGGTGGGCCTGGTGCTGGTGGGCTACGCGCTCTACAACCTCCTGCGCGGCCACCTGCGGGTGCCCCGGTGGGGCGGGCGTGGCGCCGACGCGGCAGTGGGGGTCACCGGCGGGGTCCTGGGCGGCGCGGCGGGGCTCGCCGGGGTACTGCCCACCCTGTGGTGCGCCATGCGCGGCTGGCCCCCGGACGAGCAGCGTGGCGCCTACCAGCCCTACACCCTCGCGGTGCTGGCGCTGGCAATCCCCGGGCACGCCGTGGGCGGGGCGCTGGACGCCAGGGTGGCGGTCGCCAGCGCCATCACCGTGCCGGTGGCCGTGGTGGCCGGCTGGGCCGGCGTGGCGAGCTACGGGCGCCTGGATCCCCGCCAGTTCCGGCTGGTGGTGCTGTGGCTGCTGCTGGGGTCCGGCGTGCTGCTGCTGCCCGGGCTCGCGGGGCGCTGAACGGTGCACCGCGCGACTTGCGCCCCGCGTCGAGATGGTGGACTCAACGTGCTGTAATGCCGGACGATCCCCCCGCTTCTCGAATCTACTTGAAGTGCCTGTCGGCGCACCGCTGCGGCAGCCCCCGCGTATCCTGACAGGCGGATCGCTGCCGTGACGACCCCCACGGATCCCCTGACCGGAGCATCGAACCGCATGCCACGACACCTGCGATGGATGAAACCGACCGTGCTGGCCGTGGCGCTGCTCGCCGGCCAGGCCGCCGGCGCCGGAGATCCGGGCCGCCTGGAGGCCGATGCGGACTTCCTGCTGGGGACCTGGTCCAGCGACTGCGCCCTGGGGGTGGTGGAGATCTTCCTCCGGGACGGCGCCCTGCGGCAGCGGGGACTACTGCGGCTGGCGCCGTCCGGCGGCGGGCCGCCGGTGACTCCGGTGACCCTGCTCGCCGCCACCCGGGACGGTCCCGGGCTGGTGCTGGAGGCGGCCAGCGAGGACGGCGGCTTCCGCTCGTCGGCGCGCTACGTGGCCTCGGTGCTGGACCAGGACCGGCTGGTGCTCAAGGCCATGACGCTCTGCCGGGAGAAACGCTGCCGAAGCGTCACGCTCGACGTGCCCTGGGCCCGCTGCCCCGGATGAGCCGGGCCCGAGGATCAGCGGGCTTGCGGCGCGAGCCGTGCGATCGCCTGCCCCCAGGCGGCGCGCACCGCCGACACCTGGACCCGCACCTGCTCCCGGTCGCCCGCCTCGGCCGCCTGCTGCAGCAGCCCGAGGCGGCGGGCGAGGTCCGTCGCCCCCAGGTAACCGGCGGTGCCCTTCAGGTCGTGAGCGCGTGCCGCCACCCGCTCCAGGTCGTCGCCCGCGAAGGCGCGATCCATGGCGTCCACGCCTGCCTCCGCGCTGGCGATGAAGCGGCGCACGAAGTCGTCGAAGCCCTCGCCGAGAGCGTCCCGGAGATCGCCCAAGACCTCCTCGTCGATCACCGCTTCGGCACGCTCCGTGGCCATCGTTGCATTCTAATGGCGAAGCGACGGCACGGCGCTCCCGGGTGGCGCGCTTGAGTCCCCCGCGGGCGCTGACCCTGGACGCCGCGGGCACCCTGATCCGGGTGCGACGCCCCGTGGGCGAGACCTATGCCGAGCTGGCGGCGGCCCACGGCATCCCGGTGGCCGCGCGCGATGTGGCCACCGCGTTCCGCACCGTGTTCCCGCGCATGACGCCGCTGGCCTTCGGCGCCGCCGACGGCGAGACCCTGCAGCGCCAGGAGCGGGACTGGTGGCGGACCCTCGTGCGCGCCTGCCTCGGCCGGCACGGGCAGCATCCGGCCTTCGGTGCGTACTTCGACGCGCTCTACGAGCACTACCGCAGCGCCGGGGCCTGGGGGCTCTACCCGGAGGTACCCGCGGTGCTGGACGCCCTGGCCCGGGCACGGGTGCCGGTGGCGGTGGTGTCGAACTTCGACAGCCGCCTGCACGGTGTGCTGCGCGGCCTGGGCGTCGCGGAGCGCTTCGTCGCCGTGGTGTGCTCCAGCGAGACCGGTGCCGCCAAGCCGGACGCCCGCATCTTCGGCGCGGCGTGTCGCGCCCTGGACACGGCGCCCGCGGACACCCTGCACGTGGGCGACGACCGCCGCGCCGATCTGGAGGGCGCGCGCGGGGCGGGGCTGCAGGCCGTCTGGCTCTGTCGCGACGGCGGCCACGATGGCGAGGCCGTCTCCGGGCTCGACGCCGTGCTGCCGAGGATCCTGGGCTGAGCGGCCGGTCGGCTGTCGGAATTCTTGACAAGCTTGATCAGCAGTCACCTTAACAATCGTTATCAACCCGATGATCTGACTGACGATCGTCTCCGATGGCGTGGCACTTGCTTGCGATTCCCCCATGGCAGCGCCCGCCGTCACCAGACCGTCCGGCCAAGGACACGCCCCTGGCTGGATCCGGCGCGCCCTGGAAGCCGCGGCCCTGGCGGGCACGCTGCTGATGGGCAGCGGCCCCGCTGCGGCTGCCGATCTGGACGCCCTGCTGGCCGGCGCCGAACCGGCCCTGCAGTCGGCGTGGGCGGTGCGCTACGAGCACGGCGAGGGGATCCCGCGGGACTACGACGCCGCGGTAAGGCTCTACTGCCATGCCGCCTGGGCCGGCCATGCCGATGCCAGCTACCGGCTGGGCTGGATGTACGCCAACGGCCGCGGCGTGGCCCGGGATGACGCCCGGGCGGCGGCCTGGTTCACCCGGGCCGCCGAGATGGGGGACGAACATGCCCGGCGCATGCTGGCGCGACTCGCGGCCCCGTCGCCGCGGGCCGACTGCGTGCGCCCCGACGGGCGCCTCTACCAGCAGCCGGTGCAGTCCGTGCCGGCGCCGTCGCGGGCGCTCGTCGCCCGGTGGGTGTACCGGCTCGCGCCGGACTACGGCCTCGATCCGGCCCTGGTCCTGGCGGTGATCCGGGCGGAGTCGGACTTCGATCCACGCGCCCGCTCGCCCAAGGACGCCCGCGGCCTGATGCAGCTGATCCCTGCCACTGCCCATCGCTTCGGCGTGGTCGACGTGTGGGATCCGCTGGACAACCTGCGCGGCGGCATGGCCTACCTGCGCTGGCTGCTGGACCACTTCGAGGGCGACGAGGCCCTGGCGCTGGCGGGCTACAACGCCGGCGAGAACGCGGTGCACCGCTACCGGGGGATCCCGCCGTACCCGGAGACCCGCGCCTACGTGAAGAAGGTGTCCCTGTGGCGGCGCAGCCCGCCGCGGGACCCCGGCGGCGCCGCCTGATCTATTCCGCGTCCCGGCCGCCCTGGCGACGGTGCCACTCGCCGGGCACCCCGAGGCCGAACTGCTCGCCAGGCTTCACCAGCGGCCGGGTGGCCATGTCGCGTACCAGCCAGCCCACGATGAAGCCGACCACCGCGCCGACCACGACTCCCAGGATGGTGCCCATCGCCTGCAGCTCTTCTCGCCTGCTGCGTGTTCACGCGGAGTATATCGGGCGTGGAGCAGTGGTTGGGGCGTGGGCGGCAAGGCGTCGCGTGGAGCGGTCGTGTCCCGGGAGGGGCGGGCATCCGCTGCTCCCGCGATCAGGCCGGTCCACGCGCCCTCGGACTGACAGAGGGCCTGCGCCTACATCGCCGCCACCAGCTCGCGCAGGTCGCGGGCCAGGAGCGCGCCGCGCAGAGCCGTCCAGGCGCGGGGCCGGTAGTCGGGGAGCTGGCTCTCCCGCAGGTCGAAGCCGAAGGCGCGCTTGCTCAGCACGATCACCGGCGGCGCCTGGATACGCTTGAAGTAGTTGATGCGCACCTGGCGCTCCACCCACTCCAGGTCCTCCAGCCAGGCCGCGGTGTCGGCGAACCAGCCGAGGAAGGTCTCGGGCTCGCGCCACTCCAGGCGCCGGAACAGGCTGCCGTCGACGAGCCAGCCCATCACGTCCAGGGGGTGGCGGCGCATCTCGATGAGCTGGCGCAGCAGTGCGTCGTGATAGCCGTACTTGATGGGGTCGCCCAGGCCCTTGGTCACGTCCTGGGCCTCGGAGAGCTCGGCGCTGGGCACCGTCTCGCCGGTAAGCAGGTTCCACGGGATCACCTCGCGCCCGTGCACCGTCTCGTTCACGTACCGCGCCAGGGCGAACACCTGGGGCTTGTAGAGGTCCGCGATGGGGGCCACGGCGCCGTTCACGTCGCCGTAGAGCGTCGCGTAGCCGAGCGCGGTCTCGGTCTTGTTGCCGTTGCTGGTATAGACCAGCCCGAACTTGGCGGACAGCCCCGCCAGGATGTCGGAGCCGCGGATGCGGGCCTGCAGGTTCTCGTCCACCAGCCGGCTGTAGTCCCCGGGGCCGCGGCCGAAGTCCGCCTCGCGGATGGTGCGCGCCAGGTGCTCGTAGAGATCCTGGATGGGGCACACCAGCAGCGGCACCTGAAGGGCGTCGCACACGTGGCGGGCGTTGTCGCGGGTACGTGCGGCGTTGAAGCGCGTGGGCATGTTGACCGCGAACACCCGCGCCGGCCCCACCGCCTCGCACAGCAGCGCCAGGACCAGCGCCGAGTCCACGCCACCGCTCACCCCCAGCAGGAAACGGTTCTCGCCGCCCCGTATGTGATCCAGGTGGCGGATGCCGGTCACGATGCCCTCGCGCAGCGCCCGCAGGCCCGCGGCCGGCGCCGGCTCGGGATCCGGCGAATGCCCCGCCTCCGCGTCCACCAGGTCCTCCCGCCACGGCCGCCCCCGGGCGGCGATGCTGCCGTCGGCGGCGTAGGCGGTGGTGTCGCCGTCGAAGACCAGGATGTTCTTGCCGTTGTTCTGCGCGCCCACGTGGTTCACGTAGAAGAACGGCAGCGGCGAGCGCGCCAGGGCTTCGCGCACCACGCGGTTGCGCTTCTCGTTCTTGAGCGCCGTCCACGGCGACGACGAGAGGTTGAACACCGCCTGGGCACCACGATCGCGGTAGGTGCGCAGCGTGTCCAGCACCCCCTCGTCGTAGTGGTAGTCCTGGAACCAGATGTCCTCGCACAGCTGCACGCCGAAGCGGAACACCCCGCCGCCGCGGCGCGGTACCTCGTAGGGCACAAGGTAGTCCTCGAGGGCGCGTCCCTGGGCCTGGGCGAGCTTGCGCAGGGAGTAGAAGTGCCGGTCGTCGTCGAAGAAGCGGTAGTTCGGGTGCAGGGTCTTCGGCTGCGCGCCCTCGGGCAGGCCCGGGGGCAGCCCGGGACGGGTCACGAAACTGCCGTCGTGGCACACGTGTACGGCGTTGAACTTGCGCACCCGGCCGTCCTCGCCGATGGCCCCGCGGTCCAGCGCCACGTTGCCGAACAGCACCGTGAGGCCGGCGCTGGCCTCGCGCACCGCGTCGCTGTAGGCCGCGAAGTCCGCCACCAGCGCGTCCTGCTCCCACAGGTCGCCGATGATGTAGCCCGGCAGGCACATCTCGGGGAACGCCACCACCTCGAAGCCGCCCGCCCGTGCCCGCTCCATGAGCGCACGCATGCGTTCCAGATTGAGATCCGGGCGTCCCGGAAGGACCTCCATCTGGGCGAGGGCGATGCGCGGCAGGGGGCTCATGGGAGAATCGCGAAACGAAGGCGTGGCGGTCGCGGCGGCGCGCTCGCGTAGAATCGGCCGCGCCGGCGCACTGCGCCTGCGCATGATCGCACGGAACACCGCCAGCGACCACGCCCCATGCCCGACCATGCCCCCGCTCTGCGCCCCCCGGCCGCCTCCGCGCTGCTGTCCGCGGCAGCCTTCGTGGTGGTGGTGGCGGGGATGCGCGCGGCGGAGCCCGTCATCGTGCCCTTCCTGCTGTCGGTGTTCGTGGCCATCGTCGCCGCGCCGCCGGTGTTCTGGCTGGAGCGCCGCGGGCTGCCCCGGGGGCTCGCCATGCTGGCGGTGCTGGCGACGCTGGCCGGCGTCGGCTTCGCCATCAGCGCACTGGTGGGCTCGTCCATCCGCAAGTTCTCCCAGTCGCTGCCGGTGTACAAGACGCGCCTGCAGCAGGAGACCGCCGGCGCCGTGGACTGGCTGCGCGAGCGCGGGGTGCCCCTGGCCCGGGAGGACGTGGGCCAGTACCTGGATCCCGGCGCGGCGATCCAGCTGGTGGCGGACGTGTTCAACGGCTTCGGCAGCGTGCTGGCCAACGCCTTCCTGATCTTCCTCACGGTGGTGTTCATCCTGTTCGAGGCTCACAGCTTTCCGCGCAAGGTGCGCGCCGTGGTCCGCGACCCGGACACGTCCCTGGCCCACTTCGACGCCTTCAGCGAGAACCTCAAGCGCTACCTGGCCATCAAGAGCCTGGCAAGCCTCGCCACCGGCGCGGTGATCGCCGGGTGCCTGGCGGTCATCGGCGTGGACTTTCCCCTGCTGTGGGGCCTGCTGGCGTTCCTGCTCAACTACGTGCCCAACATCGGCTCGGTGATCGCGGCGGTGCCGGCAGTGATGTTCGCCTACATCCAGCTCGGCGCCGGGGCGGCCGCCTGGTCCGCGGCGGCCTACGTGGTGGTGAACGTGGTGGTGGGCAACGTGGTGGAGCCGCGCTTCATGGGCCGCGGTCTCGGGCTGTCCACGCTGGTGGTGTTCATCTCGCTGGTGTTCTGGGGCTGGGTGCTGGGGCCGGTGGGCATGTTCCTGTCGGTGCCGCTGACCATGACCGCGAAGATCGCGCTCGACAGCAGCGAGACCACGCGCTGGATGGCGGTGCTGCTGGGGCCGGAGGACAGCGCGGAGGGCGCGGCGCGCGGCGCCGCGGCGGGGAACGAGGACCGGGATCGGAAGGAGGAGGCATGAGCGAGGGGGGAATCGCGACCGCCGAGCAGGCGCTCGCGCGGGTGCGCGAACAGGGTGCGAGCCACGTGAAGGTCGGGGTGTTCGACGTGGACGGCATCCTGCGCGGCAAGTACATGGCGGCGGAGAAGTTCGCGTCGTCGCTGGAGAAGGGCTTCGGCTTCTGCGACGTGGTGCTGGGCTGGGACGCCATGGATCAGCTCTACGACAACGTGCGCTACACGGGCTGGCACACGGGCTACCCGGACACGCCGGTGCGGCTGCTGCCCGCCAGCTACCGCGAGCTGCCGCTGGAGGACGGCACCCCGTTCATGCTGGGGGAGTTCGCAGGCGACGCCGAGGCGGTGTG
>JBFHNV010000055.1:0-27975 GCA_041593595.1 Gammaproteobacteria bacterium | reverse complement strand
GCTTGATTTCCTGTGGACTCGAGACACGGTGCATCGCCGAGAGAAATCAAGCGACTGCGTCCCTCTTGATTACTGGCGGGCGCGGATGTAGTGGGCGAGCTCCTGGAGGGTCTCCACGTCGAAGATGTCCTGGTCGGCGCGGATGCGGAACTCGCGCTCGAGGTCGCTGACGAAATCCGCCAGGCGCAGGGAGTCCACCCCCAGGCTGTCCAGGCGATCGCCAATGGCGGCCTCGACTCCGAGGCGGCGGTGGACGCTGGCGAGCAGCCGGCCCTCGACGTCGTCCCCGGATCCGGCCATGGCCGTCAGCCTCCGCCGGCGGGCCCCGGCGCGTGCCGGGATGCTCCGGGGGCGCGCCGGGGGATCACTGCTGCACCCCCGGCCGGTACGCCACCAGCGTCAGGTCGTCCGGCTTCGACGGCATCCCCTCCCGTGGCTCCGCCATGCGCTCCCGGCACACCTGCGCCAGGTCCAGCACCCCGTCGTGCAGCGGTCCCTTGCGCACGCGCGCGATGATCTCGTCCGTGTAGACGTTGTCGAACAGTCCGTCGCTCGCCAGCAGCACCGTGTCCAGGGGCTTGAGCCGGAACGGGTAGCTCATGCCCACGTGCATGCCGTGGTCGCCCACCACGTTGGACACGAGGTGACGATCCTCGTGGGACATGGCCTGCTGCTCGTCCAGCACGCCCGCCTCCACCGCATAGCCCACCGGCGAGTGCGAAATGGTCTGCAGGCGCACCTTGCCCCGGCCCCCGAACACCATCACGCCGGAGTCACCCACGTGGTAGCTGCGCAGGCGCCCACCGTCGATCTCGACCACCGCGAGGGTGGTGGCGCTGCCGTTGCCCCGCTCCAGCACCGCGTGATTGGCACGGTCGAAGCCGGACAGGATGGCCTCGCGCAGATCCACCCCCTCCCCCAGCCGCGCCTCCAGGCACTGACGCAACGCCGTGAGCGCCAGCGACGAGGCGCTGTCGCCGCCGGGAATGCCGCCGACGCCGTCCGCCACCGCCAGCACCATGCGCCCGGCCGCCGGCGAGGCCACGAACGCCCCGTCCTGATTCGGCGTGTCACTGTCGGGGCAGCGCCAGGTGGCCATGGACACCTGTCCCCCACCGGGCCCGCGGGCGCTCCACTGCGCGTCCTCCTCGCCGAGGAGCAAATGCTCGAAGGGCAGCGTAAGGGCTTCGGGGACGGCGGCCAAGGTTCCTCCGGCGAGCGGGCGCCAGGGAAGTGCCCGGCGTCTCCGCGGAAATGGTACTGCAAATGCCATCGAGAAAGTCTCCGCAAGCTACTGATTGGAATGAATTAACAGTGGCAACGCCTGATGAGGCGACGCAATCCGCGCGTGTCGGCTGCGGGGCAGGCCCTCACCCCACTCCAATGAAATCAAGGCCTTGGACGACAGCCGCTTGCCGGCGACTCCTGCCGCTCCGCCACGCCGCTGATCTATGCTTGCGCCCGCGCCGACCTCACGCCGGCCGCGCCCGTGCCCCTGCGGAGACACCGCCATGCCGTGGTCTGCCCGATTCGCCGCCTTCGCCGCGGCCCTGCTCGCCGGCCTCGCCGCCCAGGCCTCCCCCGGCGCGGCCGTGGACCGCATCCTGGCTGCCAAGGCGCCTCCGCCCGGCGTCGTCTTCGAGGTGGTCACCGGCGACGAGTCGGAGCTGGACCGCCTGCTGCCGGTCATCCACGGTCACGCCCGCCGGCTGCGCGACCGCTTCCCGTTGCTCCCCATCGCGGTGCTCACCCACGGCAGCGAGCAGTTCTCGCTGCTCACGGACAATGCAACGCGCTACGGCGATCTGCACCGGCTGGTGGGTACCCTGGAGGCGGAGCACGGCATCCCGGTGCAGGTCTGCGGCAACCACGCCGGCTTCCGCGACAAGGGGCGCGCGGACTTCCCCGGCTACGTGGACGTGGTCAGCACCGCGCCCGCGAAGCTCGACGAGTACCGGGCGGCGGGCTACGTGATCATCGTGATGTGACCGCGGGCGGGCGTCAGGCGTCCGCCCCCTCCCCCGCGTCCAGCGGCGTCTGCGGCTCGGCCACCTTGCGGCGCAGCTGCCAGGTGCGCTCGCCGTTTCGCAGGTACTCGCCGCGGGTGGCGTTCTCCGCCGCCCGCTCCCAGGTGTCGCTCCACTCGCCCAGGGAGTAGCCGTGCCACGGCGCCTCGGGCTTGAGCGGTGGCAGCCCGAGGCGCTCCCAGAGCGCCTTCGCGTTCTCCATGAACTCGCGCTTCGGCAGCGCCACTGGCGGCATGTCGTGCTTGAGCGTCGCGTCGATGAGCATGGTCGCGTCGCTCTCGACACCCTTCAGCACTGGCCCGTGGCCGCGCGCCCGGTGCCCGAGGATCTGCACGTCCAGCGCCGGGTTGGCGCGGTAGCCGAGCGCCCAGAACACCGCGTCGCCGCTGTCCGGGTCGATGTCGTCGTTCAGCGCAATGACGTACTTGCCCACCGCCGGCATCAGCGCCGCCGCGCCGTAGAGGGCACGCCAGATCTCGGTCTTCGCCACGCCCCGCTCGAAGATCACCATCACGAAGCGCCTGAGGTTGGTGAGCGGCTCGTGCATGGACACGCGCAGCACGCCCTTCACCCCCAGGACGTCGCGCAGGTGTGCGAGATACATGGGCTCGTAGGCCACCCGCTTGATCACCGAGGACTCGCTGGGCGTGACCTGGGAGATGATGGAGGGGATCACGGGGTCGCGCCTGCGCGTGATGGCGGTGACCTGCATGGAGAAGTTGTACTCCTCCAGCGCCACGTAGCCATGGGACTCGCCGAACGGCCCCTCCGGCTCCAGGTACTCCGTGTCGATGAGCCCCTCCACCACGATCTCCGCCTCCGCGGGCACCACCAGATCCACGGTCTTCGCCTTCACCACGTGGATGGGCCCGCCCGCCAGCGCGCCTGCGACGGTGAGCTCGTCCACGCCCACCTTGAGCTTCTGCGGCCCCGTGAACGCCACCACCGGCGGGCAGCCGAGGATGATGGCCACCGGCATCTTCTCGCCGCGGGCCTTGTACTTCTTCCAGTGGAAGTAGCCGCCGGCGGAGAGCGAGATGAGCATCATCACCGCCACCCGATCCGGCGCCTTCACCTGCCCCCGGTACACGCCCATGTTGGGCACGCCGTCTTCCGGATCGCGGGAGATCCAGGTGGCGGCGGTGAAGTACGGGCCCGCGTCGAAGCCCGGCGTGGACACGGGGATGGGCAGCGCGTCGAGCCCGTTGCCCTCGCCGCGCAGATCGTCGCCGGTGAGCACCTGCTCCTGGCACGGCGCACGGTCCACCGCACGCACCGGCACGGGATTCGCGATGGCGTGGTTCCATTTCTCGCCGATGGCGTCCAGCGGGCAGTCCATGCCGATGCGGTAGATCTCGGCGTTGGCCGCCAGCGCACCGATCACCACCGGCACGTCGTAGCGGCGGCCGCGGCTGTCGGTGACGTTCGTGAACAGGAAGGCCTTGCGCTCGGGCTCCGGGATGCCGCCGCGGAACTGCCAGCGCACCAGCGGGTGCATCTCGGTGTCCTTGTTCACCGGCGCGTCGACGGTGTGCAGCAGCCCGGCCGCGTCCAGCCGCTCGAGGTGCTCGTGGAGATCCCTGTAGCAGCGTTGGCGATCGCCCATGGCGCGTCCTCCCGGATGGCGGCTCGATGGTAGCAGAGCGCGCGACGCGCTCCGCAGCGCACCCCGTGCCACGGCGCGTGGTGGCGGGATCGCGTGGCGATGAGCCGAGCGTCGGCGCAGATTGTGCCGCGGCGCCGGTGCGTGATAGATCGGGCTGCCGTGCTTCGCAGCCGCCTGCTTCGCCATGCGCATCGAGAACAGCTTCAAGGTGCCCGTGCCGCCCGCCGAGGCGTGGCCCCTGCTCACCGACGTGGCGCGGGTGGCGGATTGCCTGCCCGGCGCGAAGCTCACGCAGATCGCCGGCGACGGCAGCTACCGGGGCGAGCTGGGCGTGAAGCTCGGGCCCGTGGGGATGACCTTCCTCGGCCAGATGCGCTTCACCGTCCTGGATCCGCAGGCGGGCCGCGCCACCGCCACGGCCAGCGCGCGCGAGGCGCGCAACCGCGGCAGCGCCGATGCCGTGATCGACTTCGCGCTGGACGCCGACGGCGACGGCACCCGCGTGGACATCGTCACCGAGCTGACCCTGAGCGGCCAGGCCGCCCAGTACGGACGCGGCGCCGGCGTGCTGAAGAAGGTCTCCGAGTTCATGATCGGTCGCTTCGCCCAGTGCCTGCGCAAGCGCATCGAGGCGGGCGGCCAGGAGCGTGCACGGCCGTGAAGCCAGCGCCCTTCCGGTATCACCGTCCGTCCACCCTCGACGAGGCCGTGCGCTGCATGGCGGAGCTGGACGACGCGCGGCCCCTGGCCGGCGGCCAGTCCCTGATGGCGATGATGAACTTCCGCTACGTGACGCCGCAGCACGTGGTGGATCTGAATCGCATCCCGGAGCTCGCGGGCATCGAGACGACCGCGGACGGCGCGATCCGCATCGGCGCCATGACGCGGCAGCGCGACGTCAAGGACTCGCCGCTGCTGCGCGAGCGCTGCCCGCTGCTGGCCGAAGCGTTGCAGTGGGTGGGCCACGTGCAGACTCGCAACCGTGGCACTCTGGGCGGCAGCCTCGCGCACCTGGACCCCGCGGCGGAGCTGCCGGGGGTGCTGCATGCACTGGACGCGGTGCTCGAGGTGCGCGGGCCGGACGGTGCGCGCGACGTGCCCATGAGCGAGTGGACGCTGGCCTACATGACGCCCGCGCTGGAGCCCGGCGAGCTGCTCACCGCGGTGCGCCTCCACCCCTGGCCCCCGGGTCACGGCCACGGCTTCCACGAGCTCGCCCGCCGCCACGGCGACTTCGCGCTGGCGGGCGCGGCGGCACTGGTGCACCTGGAGGCAGGCGTCGTCTCGCGCGCCGCCATCGCGCTGGTCGGGGTGGACGACGGCCCGCTGCGGCTGCCCGCGGCCGAGGCACTGCTCACCGGCCACGCACCGGATCCGCAACGCATCGCCGCCGCCGCGGACGCCGCCGTGGAGGTGCCCGGAATCGACGACGTCCACGCCAGCGCCGCCTACCGCCGCAAGATCGCCGTGGTCATGACCCGCCGCGCCCTCACGGACGCGGCCGCGCGTGCCAGCTCCGTCGTTCCCGCGTCCGTCGGCCCCGCCTCGTTGCCGCGAGGAGAGAGGCGAATTGCACCGCCCCCTTCCCCTGCCGGGGGGAGCGTCTCGGGGTGAGGGGGGCACGACCCATCGACACGGAGCAGACCCTCCAAATCGCGGTCACGGTCAACGGGGAGTCGCACGCGCGCGCCGTGCCCGTGCGCATGACGCTGGCGGACTTCCTGCGCCACGAGCTCGGCCTCACCGGGACGCACCTGGGGTGCGAGCACGGCGTGTGCGGGGCGTGCACGGTGCTGCTTGACGGGCGCTCGGCGCGGGCGTGCCTGACGCTGGCGGTGCAGGCGGACGGCATGGACGTGACCACCGTGGAGGGGCTCGCCGACGGCGATCGCCTGGGCCCGCTGCAGCAGGCGTTCATGGACCACCATGCCCTGCAGTGCGGCTATTGCACCCCGGGCATGCTCACCACCCTCACCGAGTTCCTGCGCGAGAACCCGCATCCCACCGCCGAGGAGGTGCGCATCGCCATCTCCGGCAACCTGTGCCGCTGCACCGGCTATGCGGGCATCGTGCGCGCGGCGCTGGCGGCGGCCGCCGCGCTGCGCGGAGACACGGCGTGACCGGCTTCATCGGCACCTCGGTGCAGCGCCTGGAGGACCCGGCACTGCTCACCGGCCGCGGGCGCTTCGTGGACGACCTCAAGGTGCCCGGCGCCCTGCACGCGGCCTTCGTGCGCGCCGGCCACGCTCACGCGCGCATCCGCGGCGTGGACACCACGGCCGCCCGCGGGATGCCCGGGGTGCATGCGGTGTTCACCTTCGACGATCTCCCGCGGCCCCTGCAGGACCATCCCGTGCCGCTGCTGGTGCCCAATCCTGCCATCCGCGACCTGCGCCTGCCTTTCGCGCTGGCCCGCAGCGAGGTGTGCTTCGCCGGCGAGCCGGTGGCAGTGGTGCTGGCGGACAGTCGCTACCTGGCGGAGGACGCCGCCGAGCAGGTCATCGTGGACGCGGAGCCCCTGCCGGTGGCCGCCGACGTGCGTCACGCCCTGGACGCGGGCGCGAGTCCGGCTCACGCGGGCATGGCGGGCAACCTGGCCGCCCACATGACCCTCGCCTACGGGGACGTGGACGCCGCTTTCGCCGGCGCGCACCGGGTGGTGCAGGGCGCGTTCTTCCAGCACCGGGGCAGTGCCCACGCCATGGAGTGCCGCACGCTGCTCGCCCAGTACGACGTCACCGGCGAGCAGGTCACCATCTGGGCCGGCACCCAGTCGCCGCACCAGTACCGGGATGCCTACGCGCGGGTGATGGGCGTCGGGCAGCACCAGGTACGGGTGGTGGCGCCGGACGTGGGCGGCGGCTTCGGTCCGAAGACCGTGCTCTACCCGGAGCAGCTCGCCATCCCCGCCTGCGCCCTGCTCACGGGTCGGCCGGTGAAGTGGATCGAGGATCGCCGGGAGCACTTCCTCACCACCTACCAGGAGCGTGACCAGTACTGGTCCGGCGAGATGGCGCTGGCCGAGGACGGACACATTCTCGCCCTGCGCGGGCGGCTGCTGCACGACGCCGGGGCCTACCTGCCCTGGGGCCTGGTGGTGCCGCACATCTGCGCCGCCACCGTGCCGGGACCCTACGTGCTGCCCGCGTACCGCATGGACGTGGACGTGGTCTACACCAACAAGGTGCCGGTGACGCCGGTGCGCGGCGCCGGCCGGCCGCAGGCGGTGTTCTTCATGGAGCGCATGGTGGACCTGGCCGCCGCGGCTCTGGCCATGGATCCGGCGGCCTTCCGCCGGCTGAACTTCGTGCGCCCGGAGCAGATGCCCTACCGGGTGGGACTCACGTTCCGCGACGGCAGCGCCACCACCTACGACAGCGGCGACTACCCCGAGCTGCAGCGCCGGGCGCTGGCGCGAGCGGACTGGGACGGCTTTCCCGAGCGCCAGCGCGCGGCCCGCGCGGCGGGGCGCTACATCGGCATCGCCACTGCCAGCTACGTGGAGGGCACCGGTCTCGGGCCCTTCGAGGGGGTGGGCGTGAAGGTGCAGCGCGACGGCCGCGTGCTGCTCACCACCGGCGCCGCCGCCCAGGGCCAGGGCCACGCTACGATGCTGGCGCAGGTGTGCGCCGGCGCCCTGGGCGTGACGCCCCGGGAGATCGACGTGAAGGCCGCCGACACCGGCGCCATCGCCTACGGCGTCGGCACCTTCGCCAGCCGCATCGCCGCCAACGCGGCACCCGCCGCCCACCTGGCCGCCGGCAAGGTGCGCGCCAAGGCGCTCAAGCTGGCGGCGCACCTTCTGGAGGCCGCGGAGCACGACCTGGAGCTCCAGGACGGGCGGGTGTTCGTGCGCGGCGTGCCCGGGCACGGCCGCACCCTGGCGGAGCTCGCCGCCTTTGCCGACGGCGTGCCCGGCTTCGCGCTGCCGAAGGGCATCGAGGCGGGCCTGGAGGACACCACCTACTTCACGCCGGAGCGCGCGAGCTACCCCAACGGCTGCCACGTGGCGGAGGTGGAGGTGGACGTGGAGACCGGGCAGGTACGGCTGCTGCGCTACGTGTCGGGCCACGACTGCGGCACCATCATCAACCCCATGTGCGTGGAAGGGCAGGTGCAGGGCGGCGTCGCCCACGGCATCGGCAACGCCCTGTTCGAGTGGATGCGCTACGACGAGCACGCGCAGCCGGTCACCATGAACTTCGGCGAGTACCTGCTGCCCACCGCCCCGGAGGTGCCGGAGGTGGAGCACGAGCACCTGGAATGCCCGTCGCCGCTCAATCCGCTGGGCGTGAAGGGCGCCGGCGAGGGCGGCACCATCCCGGCGCCCGCGGTGATCGCCGCCGCCATCGAGAACGCGCTGGCGCCGTTCGGCGTCCACGTGGACCGCGTGCCGGTGACACCGGACTGGCTGCTGGAGCGCATCGAGGCCGCCGGCGGGAGCACGCGCTGATGTCCCCACGCCCGGTGGCCCGCATTCGTGATCGGTTTACGGCATCCCCAGGGGCGGCCGGCCCGGCCTCATCCGAACACGGATGCGATGGTCCGCGCTCAGCGCCCCGCGCGTTTCTCCCCGGTCGCGGCGCGTCCCGGCGTCCCCCCGTCGTCGGCCTGGCGCCGCGTGCGCAGCATGCGAAAGGCGACGATCGCGCACACCAGTGCGATGATCACCAGCAGTTGCCAGATTCCGAATCCCACGTGTCGGCTCCGCCGGGGGTGAGCAGGTAGCCTAACAGCATGTTGAAATTCGACATCCTGTCGAATCTAGATTCGCTGCGCCGGCCGGCGGCCCGTGCGTCCGGGCGAGCGACATACCGAGACACCGCGCACTGCGGGCGCGGGATCCCTGTGCTTGAATACGGGCTCGCCCGCTCCCCGACCGCGCCATGGCTGCCCGCATCGAGATCGACGACCGCAAGCCCTTCTACCGCATCACCCTGAACCGGCCGCGCCAGGGCAACCTGGTGTGCCCCCGCATGATGCTGGGCCTGGCGGGGCACGTGCAGAAGGTGTCCGCCACCCGCGGCTGGCGCGCGGTGGTGATTCGCGGCAACGGCAAGGACTTCTGCCTGGGCCGCGAGCCGAAGCCCGTCCCCGGCGGCAGCACCGACACCGCCCACGCGGCCCACGAGAGCGTGATGCAGGTGATCCTGGACGTGTACCGGGCTTTCCGGGCCTGCCCGGTACCGGTGGTGGCCGCGGTGCAGGGGCGCGCCCACGGCTTCGGCTGCGGACTCGCCGGCGCCTGTGACGTGGTCATCGCCGCCGACGATGCCCGCTTCGCCCTGCCGGAGATGGCCAAGGGGATCCCGCCCACCCTGGTCATGTGCGCACTGGCGGACGTGAACCGCAAGGCGCTCGTGGAGATGGTGTACTCCTGCCGCGAGGTGGACGCCGCCGCGGCGCTGGCCAGCGGCATCGTCAGCCGGGTGGTGCCGGCGGCGGAGCTGGACGGGGCCCTGCAGCAGCTCCTCGACCCCCTCGCCGGCTACGACGAGCACGCGGTGCGTTACATCAAGGGCTTCGCCGGCAAGCCCGGACACCTGGATCCGGACACCCTCGCCGATCTCGCCGGCTACACCCTGGCCACCGCCTTCACGCGCCCGCGCGGGCGCTGATCGGTTTCGCCGGATCGGGACGGTGCGCGGGCACCTGCAGGCCGAGCGCCGCCGGGACCGTCGCCTCAAGCCCGGCTACCCCGCGCCCAACGCCGCGGTGCCCCTGGCCAACATCGATCCGGATTACCGGTGCGCCCCCACCGGGGGCGCACCTGGACCGTGCGCCGACTGATGGACGACGCCGAGCAGGAGCAGCGGGACTGGCCCGGCGACCTGAACCGCCTGCGCCAGGAGCGCGCCGCCATTCGCAACCGCAAGATCGAGGACATCCTGCTGACGTGGCAGGCCCGCTACGGGAGCATGGACGTGAACCGGATCGCCCGCACGATCCGCGATCGGCTGCGCGAGCCCCTGCGCCAGTGCCGCGAGATCCGGCGCGACCGCAAGCGTCGCGACGAGTACGAGCTGCGCGGTTGCAAGGACGTGCAGCGACGGTACTCGGCAAGCCACACCACGCTGCTGCGGCGCGATCTCTCCCAGCCCTTCGAGGGGTTCGAAGCCATCATGAATCCGCAGGTCGACGCCTGGATGCAGCGCCGGCGCGCGAGTCGGCTGTATTGAGGCGGCAGGGTTGAGCGGGCTGCTGCGCGGCGGCGCCACCGGCGCCGCGCTGATCATCGTGCTGCTGGTGCTGCCGCTGGTGCTGCTGCGCGGCGGGATGTCGCGAGACGAGGTGCGCGAGCAGGCGATCATCCTCGCCAACTTGACCCAGGGGCTCTCTGCTGCGCGGGCGCTGCAGCTGCGGGTGGGCGAGCATCTGGCCACCCACGGCGCGCTGCCGGCGGACGCGTCTGCCCTCGGGCTGGACGCAACCGCCGCGGCGCGCCACCAGGGCGTCGCGCTGGGCGACGGGGGCGTCATCACGGTGTACGTGCCCGCCGCGCAGGGCACGCTCGCGGGCCGTCTGCGCCTGACCCCGCAGGCCACGCCGGGCCACGACATCGAGTGGGCCTGCCACACCAGCGACTTCCGAAACATCGCCCGCCACGTGCCCCGCTGCCGCTACCAGGAGAACGCTCCCTGAGCACTGGCACTACAATCGGGGCCTCGGCTACCCGGAGCGGAATCGATCCATGAGCGACACACCGGCCATCCGGCACGACGTCGAGACCCGCACCGGCGGCGAGGTGCACCACGTCACCGTCGACAATCCCGAGAAGCTCAACGTGCTGGGCAGCACCGTCACCGACGCGCTGCGCGAGACCCTGGATCGCGTGGCGGCGAGCGAGAGCGCACGGGTCGTGGTGCTGCGCGGCGCCGGCGATCGGGCGTGGATCGGCGGTGCCGACATCCGCGAGATGGCGACGCTGGACGCGCAGAGCGCTGTGGTGTTCATCCGCCGGCTGCACGGCGTGTGCCAGGCCCTGCGCGAGCTGCCGGTGCCGGCGATCGCAGCCATCCGCGGCTGGTGCCTGGGCGCGGGGCTCGAGGTAGCGGCGTGCTGCGATCTGCGCCTGGCCTCCGACGACGCCCGCTTCGGGATGCCGGAGGTGCGCGTGGGGCTGCCGTCGGTGATCGAGGCGGCGGTGCTGCCGCGGCTCGTGGGCGCCGGGCGCGCCAGGGACCTGGTGATGACCGGGCGCGTGGTGGACGCGGCGGAGGCCCTGCGCTGGGGCCTTCTGGACGGCGTTGCGCCGGCGGCGGGTCTGGACGCGCTGGTGGACACACGGGTCGGCGAGATCCTGCAGGGCGCGCCCCGGGCCCTGCGCATCCAGAAGCTGCTGTGCCGAGCCTGGGAGGAGCTGCCCCTGGACGAGGCGGTGGAGACCGGCGTGCACGCCTTCGGGTCCAGCTTCCGCAGCGACGAGCCCCGCGAGTACCTGGACCGCTTCCTCGCCCGCACGAGAAATGGCTCGTGACCCCCGCCCCCGGGATGCCGGCCGGTCCCCTGGACGGAATCCGGGTGCTGGATCTGACCACCATCATCCTCGGCCCCTTCGCCACCCAGATCCTCGGCGACATGGGCGCCGACGTGATCAAGGTGGAGCCGCCGGACGGTGACGCGGTGCGCAGCGTCGGCCCCGCCCCGGGTCAGGGTCGCGCGTCGGTGTTCCTGGGGTCGAACCGCAACAAGCGCAGCCTGGTGCTGGATCTCAAGCACCCGGACGGCCACGCGGCGCTGCTGCGCCTGGCCCGCACGGCCGACGTGTTCGTGCACAACATGCGGCCCCAGGCAGTCGATCGCCTGGGGCTCGGCTACGAGACCCTGCGCGACGAGAACCCGCGCATCGTGTTCTGCGGCGCCTACGGCTTCCGCCGCGCCGGGCCCTACGCCGCGAAGCCCGCCTACGACGACATGATCCAGGCCGCGTCCGGCCTCGCGTGGCTGCAGGGCGCCGGCGGCGAGCCCCACTACGTGACCTCGTCGCTGTGTGACAAGATCACCGCCCAGGCCATGGCCCACGCGGTGACCCTGGCCCTGCTCCACCGGGAGCGCCGCGGCGAGGGCCAGACCGTGGAGGTGACCATGTTCGAGACCATGGTCTCGTTCAACATGGTGGAGCACCTGTACGGCCAGACCTACGTGCCGCGCCGTACCCCGGCTGGCTACACGCGGACCCTCTCCAAGCATCGCCGGCCCTTCCGCACCCGCGACGGCTACATCGGCGTGCTGCCCTACAGCGATCGCCAGTGGCGCTCCCTGTTCGCCATGGCGGGGCGCGCCGAGATGATGGAGGACGCGCGCTTCCACGACATGGCCTCGCGTCACGCCAACATCGACGCCCTGTACGAGACCCTGGCCGGCATCCTCGCCACGCGCACCACCGCCGAGTGGCTGGACGACCTGGACGCGGGCAACGTGCCCGCCATGGCGGTGCTCTCCGGCGACGACCTCATGGACGACATGCACCTGAAGGCCGTGGACTTCTGGCACTTCGCCGAGGACCCGGAGCTCGGCACGCTGCGCATGCCCGGCATCCCGATGCAGTTCTCCGCATCTCCCGGCAGCGTGCGCCGCCTGCCTCCGCGGCTCGGTGAGCACAGCGCGGAGGTGCTGGAGGAAGCCGGCTACACCCGCGAGGAGATCGCCGCGCTCGCGGACGCGGGTGTGACCAGACTGGCAAGCGCGGACACCCGAAGCGCCAATGAGGCTCGAAGCCCTTGACTTCCGACCCGGAGCTGACAGCGGGTCATCGCCGTCGGCTCGCGCGATCCAGTCCGGGGCGGACCCCACGGCGAGGGCATGACGGCTCCGACTCCTCTTGACGGGTCAGTCCACGCGCTCGGCCTTCTCGGGCGGCGGTTCGCGGCGCTTCTCCCTGAGCGTGCCCAGCACCACGGTCAGCAGGCCCAGGATGATCTCGTCCACGAAGGGAATGAAGTCCGGCACCAGCAGGTCGACGACGAACAGCAGCGCGATCAGCGCGAACAGGGTGGGAAAGCGCAGGCGGCGGCCGCGGCTCGCGGCGCCGCGGCGGATGTGGGTCCCGGTGCCGGCGGTCATGAGGGAACCTGGTCGGATGGCGGGCCAGGGTACTACATGAGCTCGCGATCCAGCCGGTCTGGCGGCCGCACCCGCCAGGAGCCCGCCGTCGTGCAGGAGGTGCGTCACGCCACCGGGGACCCCATGGCCTCGGTGACGAGGCGTTCCGGGCCCGGAGACGCCACCGAGTTGATCGCGGTCAGCCGGGGCAGGCCCCGCGTGGTGTGCACTGCGCCCAGGCATCCAAGGGAGTCAGGTCATGTTGCGCGAGGTTTCAGGAGACATCCTCCTGAGCGGCGCCCAGGCGCTCGCCCACGGGGTCGCGCCCGACGACGATTTCAAGAACGGGCTGGCCCTGAGCCTGCGGGAGCGCTGGCCGGCGCTGTACAAGGACTTCCGCCACTGGTGCCACACGGCGCACCCGAAGCCCGGCGGCCTGTGGACCTGGGGCGGCGTGGGCGGGACGCGCATCGTGTGCCTGCTCACCCAGGAGCCGCCCGGGCACAAGGGCGGGCACCCGGGACGGGCAAGCGTCGAGAACGTCAACCACGCCCTGCGCGCGCTGCGCCACGAGGTGGAGAAGGAGGGCTTCGAGAGCCTCGCGCTGCCGCGGCTCGCCACCGGCGTGGGCGGGCTCCAGTGGCACCAGGTCCGGCCGCTGGTGGCGCATCACCTGGGGGATCTGGCGATTCCCGTCTACGTCTACGTGGAGTACCACGCCGGCCAGCGGGCCGCGGAGTAGGCGATCGCGCGAGGGCCACTTACGGTGGCAGCCCATTCAGCAGGTACAGGGTGCGCAGCACGTCGGTGGGTTCCGCGTCCGCGCCGAAGGCATTGGTGAACAGCGTCTCGATCTCGCCGCTGCGGTAGAGCCGTGACAGCGTGCGATCCACCAGCAGGCGGAAGGCGTGGTCGCCGCGGGTCATCGCCAGGCCGTAGGGCTCGTAGCTGAAGTAACGCCGGCTGAGCTTGAGCGCATCCGGATCCTTGCTGCCTGCCAGCAGGCTCGCCAGGATGGCGCGATCGGCGAAGTAGGCGGAGATGGCGCCGGACTCCAGGCGCGCGAGGCCGTCGTCATGGCTGTCCACCGCGACCACCTGCAGCTTGACGCCCAGGTCGGCGACGGTGTTCCCGAGCGCCTCCTCGGTGGTGGTGCCGGCACGCACCCCGATCTTGTGGCCCGCGAGCGCCTCGAAGCTGTCGGGACCGTCGGCGCGGAACAGCACGCTGGCTCCGTCCACGAAGGTGAACAGGGAGAAGTCCACTCGAGCGCGCCGGGACAGGGTCACGGTGGTCGGCCCGCACAGCAGGTCGATACGCCCCTGCTCCACGGCGTCGAAACGGTTCTCGGCGGTGACGGGCACGTACTCCACCTTGAAGTCCGCGAGCGCGAGCTCGGTCTTCACCGCGGCAGCCACGTGGCGGCAGATGTCCACGATCAGCCCCGCCGGCTCGCCGATGGCGTTGCGAAAGGAGAACGGCGGGGCGTCCAGGCGGTGGCCGATGCGGAACGTCCCGCTCTCGCGCACCCGCTCCAGGGTCTGCGCGGCGCAGGCGTGGGCGGCGGCGAGCAGCAGCAGCGCGACGCCGCCTCTCAGGATCGTCCGGTGCATGGTCCCTCCCCGCGCCGCGCGCGTGCTCCAAGGCTCCGGCGCGCGAGACTGTCACGGGTGTCGCGCCCCGTCCAGGCGGCCGCGCCCCGCGCGAATGCTTCGAGGTCGAAGGATTTTGACTCGCCGCCGGATTTCTCCTAACGTCAGTTCGACTGCCCGCGGTGGCGGCCCGTGCGGGCGTGCCGCAGCGCACCAGGAGGAGCCCCAGATGACCCCATCGCAGCCGAAGTTCGTGGACCCTGCCGAATGCCGCACGGAGGAGCCGGGCCTGTGGCCGGCGCTGATCATCTCCAGGGAGCGCATCGAGGAGGAGGCGGCACGTCTGGCCGAGCTGCCCCGCCCCGCCCACGGCCGCCGCGAGAGCCTCATCGTGCATCCCATGGCCACCGCGCCGGGGCTCGGGCTCGCCCCGGGGATCCGGGTGACGCTCTCGGTGCTCGAGCCGGGCGAGGAGACGCGGCCCGTGCGCCACAACTCCACCCAGGTGAACTTCTGCATCCAGGGCGGCGGCTACTCGGTGGTCAACGGCAAGCGCATCGAGTTCGCGCAGTACGACGTGTGGAACACGCCGAGCTACGCCGTCTACCGCCACGCGAACGACACCGGTGAACGCCAGGTCCGGCTCACCTACTCCAACGCGGCGCTGCTGGAGAAGATGAACGCCCACATCGTGGACGAGGATCCGCCGCTGGTGGAGGAGGTGGCGGAGCAGGCGCACGGCGCCGGCGAGGACGACCCGCGTCGCAAGAGCCCCTTCGGCACGTTCCAGCTCAACGACGACGGCGCGTGGATGATGCCCTACGAGATCCTCATCAACCCGCCGTCGGTGGAGTCGAAGGCCCTGCACTGGCCGTGGCAGGAGGTGAAGCAGCACCTGGACAAGCTCGAGGCGCTCGGCAAGGAGTACGTGGGCCGGCGGCTGTACCTGCTCTACAACCCCGTCACCGGGCGCACCAACGGCACCACGCCCAGCTTCTTCGCCACCATGACCATCCGCCCGCCGAAGATCATCGACCGCCCCCACCGCCACGTCTCGGCGGCCATCAACTACTACTTTTCCGGCACCGGCTACAGCGTCGTGGCCGGTGAGCGCTACGAGTGGAAGGCCGGCGACCTCATGCTCTCGGCGCCGGGCTGGGCGATCCACAATCACGCGAGCTACGACGACTACGTCTACGAGCTCACGGTACAGGACCAGCCCCTCAACATTGCCATGGAATCCCTGCTGTGGCAGGAGAACCTGAAGATGCCGGCGGCGGTGCTGGGCGCGGAGCCGGGTTTCGCGACCAACCGGGCGAAGACGGGCTGAGCGCCCCGGGGCATCGACCCCGCGGCGCTCAGCCGCTCACGTCGATGGGCACGCGGGGAACGCCGTGATCGAGCAGCCGGCGCAGGTGGCGCGCGATGCAGCGCGGCGCGAAGCGTTCCGGCGACCGTGCGATTGCCTCGATGCGCCACCACCGGAAGCGATCGAACCAGCGCCGCTCCGCAGGGTCCGGCAGCATCGACGGAGGCTCGAAGCGGGCGGTGCGCACGAGGTAGTAACGCTCGCGCTGCTCGACGGTCCCGCGGCCCAGGTCGTAGCGGGTGATCCGATGCCACAGCTGCGGCCCCACGGTCCAGCCGTCGCGCCCCGTCTCCTCGGCGAGCTCGCGCCGCAGGCCGTCCCGGGGCGGCTCGCCCGGCTGCAGACCGCCGCCCGGGGCCAGCCACACCGCCACCCGTGGAAAGAGGAAGCGCATCAGCAGCACCTCGTCTTCGTCAGACAGCACGATCGCCCGCACCGCGGGCCGCACCCGGGCCCCGCGTGAAGGCGCCCCGTCTCCCGCATCCGACATCGGTTGTCCGATCGCTGGATTCCGACCCGGAGTTGAGCGTTGCGCCGCGACGCCGTCAACCCGCCCGCGAGGGGCGAGACACCGACGAGCAGGTGGCGCGCGGGTGACGCCGGGTGACGGGCCGCCTGCGGGCGCCGGGCTGCGCGGCCGGCGTTACGCGATGATGACGACGGCGAAGGACCCACGGCCGAGCGTTGCCGCGACCATTCCCGAGGAGCAGGTCATGCTGATCGACGACTTCACCCGCTGCGACCTCGTGAGCGCCCTGGGAACCCGCTGGCGAGGGGTGAGCGACCGGGTCATGGGCGGCATCTCCACCGCGCGGGTGGAGCCCGTGATCGTCGATGACGCCCCCGGGATGCGCCTCACCGGCGATGTCCGCCTCGAGAACAACGGCGGCTTCGTGCAGGCCGCCCTGGACCTCGCGCCGGACGGCGGCAGCGTCGACGCGACCGGCCATGCCGGCGTCCGGCTGCGAGTCCGCGGCAACGGGGAGCGCTACTCGGTCCACCTGCGCACCGACGACGTCACGCGCCCGTGGCAGTCCTACCGCGCGCACTTCGTGGCGCCACCCCGATGGGACACGGTGCGGCTCCCGTTCGAGGCCTTTGCGCCCCACCGGATCGACGCGCCGCTCGATCTCCGCCGCCTGCGGCGCCTCGGGGTGGTGGCCATCGGCCGGGTGTTCACCGCCGACGTCGTCGTCGGCGAGGTGGCGCTGTACCGCTGAGCGGGCGATCGGGCCCTGGATCGATGGCTGTCCTGGCCCGATCCGCCACGGCGGTCGCATGCGGCGATCCGGAAAGGCCCGTTCGTCGCCGGGTGAAGCGCGTCGATTGACGCGACTTTACTTCCTGGATTAGCTTCGACGCTGCCGCTTGCGGGGATACGACACCACCCGCCCTGCAGGGCCCGGCGCCTCTCCAGCGATCACCGTGCAACGCGGTGATCCCGAAGAACGATCGCCACGTAGAGGAGTGAGGCGGATGGAATTCAGCATATTGAAGCATTTCAAGGGGTTCGACGGTCAGCCTCGAAATCCGCTGAACGCGGACGAGATCGGCACCTCGTTGTTCATGACCGGGAACATGGGTCAGCGCATCTCGCAGAAGATGGGTGACTTTGCCCGGGCCGCGGGCATGTCGCGCCGCTCGTTCGTCGCCTCTTCCCTCGGATTCTCCGCGGCCATGCTGGCCGCCAACCAGGTCCACGGCAAGGAGTACTTCGAGGTCAGCGAGGACGAGGCGCGGGATCCCGACGCGAAGCGCGAGGCGCTGCAGCTCGCCCAGGCCGGCACCGACTTCATCGTCGACGCCCATACCCACGTCTGCACCCGCCCGGGGCACTACAAGCTCGGTGTGAACACCACCGAGCGTGGCATGTGGTTCGTGCAGCTGCTCGACGACCTGGGCAAGGCATTCGGTCTCGCCAACGGCACCCTCGACATGACCGTCGAGAACTACGGCAAGCTCATCCTCGAGGAGAGCGAGACCACGGTCGGCATCTTCAACCCCTTCGGATTCCGCGAGCACTACGGCGGCGAGGACATGATTCCCATGTCCTACCAGAAGCAGGTGCGCGACAACTGGCCCAATTCCACCGTGATGCTGGCCGGCGGCCTGACCCCGAACCAGGGCCTTTCGGAGACCATCGATCGACTCACGGGCTACGTGGAGAACGAGAAGATCTCGGGCCTGAAGCTCTACACCTTCGACGCCACCGACAAGAAGGGCTGGTGGTTCGACGACGAGAAGAAGGCCTATCCGATCTGGGAGGCCTGCCAGAAGCTCGGGGTCAAGAACATCGGCTGTCACAAGGGCATCCCGTTCGGTCAGTTCTACGCCCGCTACGCACATTGCGAGGACTTCGACGCGGCCGCCGACGACTTCCTCGATCTCAACTTCATCGCCTACCACTCCGCGTGGCCGTACCACCAGGAGCTGGCGGCGTTGAAGGGCTTCAAGCCCCAGCGCAAGAACCTCTACTGCGAGATCGGATCCACCTTCGCGGCCACCGTGACCAGCCGCCCCGAGGAGTGCGCCCACGTGATCGGCACGCTGCTGCGCGATCTGGGTCCGGACTACGTGATGTGGGGCACCGATTCGCTGCTGTGGGGCAATCCCCAGTGGCAGATCGAGGCATGGCGCAAGTTCCAGATCCCCGACGAGCTGGTGGCGGGATACGGCTACCCGAAGATCACGCCGGAGATCCGGCAGAAGGTCTTCGGCGACAACGCCGCACGCATCTGGGGCATCGACCGCGCGAAGGCCATGGAGGCCAAGCGCAGCATCGTGAGCACGCGCCACGCCTGAGCCTCGCGGGCGCCAACGGGGGGCGGGTCGTCGACCGGATGGCCCGCCCGAGCCGCGCGAGTGGGGGAGGAGATCCGATGCCAACCTACGAGTATGCCTGCGATCCGTGCCGTACCGTGTTCCAGGTGATACACCGGATGAGCGAGCCGGGCCCGAGCCGCTGCCCCGAATGTGCCGGGAGCCTGCGCCGCGTGCTGTCCGCACCGCGTCTGAACACCCGCAACTACACGAGCCCCACGGAGGCGAAGTACGCACGCATGTCGGACGCCGAGGAGATCGCGCGGGAGCGGGAGCAGCAGAAGGTCTATCGCACGATCTGGATGCCGGACGAGGTCAAGCACGACCCGTGGGACGAGCATCACTGAGAAATCAAAAGGGACGCAGGCTCTTGATTTCGAGACGGTCCCGGAGCCAGGAATCCGGGTCCGCGCGGCCGGGCCTGCGCACCGCGCAGCGTGTTGCCGGCCCCTGAGGACAGGTCCTTCCGGTGGTCGCGGTCGCGGCACTGCCGGCGGCGACACGTTCACGCGCTGCACCATCTGGTTGCATCAGGTGACGCCAGGGTGGAGAGTGATTCTCGACACGAACGGCAACCGGATGTACGCCCATGAGCACGCCCGCTCCCGTCCGCATCGACGTCTTCTCCGATACCGTGTGCCCGTGGTGCTGGATCGGCAAGCGACGCCTGGAGCGGGCGCTGGAGCAGCGTCCGGATCTGGACGTGCAGGTGATCTGGCACGCATTCCAGCTCAACCCGGACATGCCCGAGGAAGGCATGGACCGGCGCGAGTACCTGGAGACCAAGTTCGGCGGCGCGGAGCGGGCACAGGCCATCTACGCGCGGGTGAGCGAGGAAGGCGCGAAGGAGGCCCTGCCCTTCGCCTTCGACGCCATCCCGCGCACGCCCAACACCCTCGAGTCCCACCGACTGGTGCGCTGGGCCGCGGCGCAGCCGCAGGGCCAGGACGCCATGGTGGAGGCGCTGTTCCAGGCCTACTTCCGTGACGGCGAGGACGTGAGCGCCAGCGACACCCTGGTGGCGGTGGCGGCGAAGGTCGGCTTCGACGCGGATGCCGTGCGCGCGTTCCTGGGGAGCGGCGCCGAGCGCGACGCCGTGTGGGCCGAGGACCAGCGCGCCCGCAACGCCGGCATCACCGGCGTGCCCTGCTTCATCCTCGACGGCCGCGTTGCCGTCCCCGGCGCCGTCGAACCCCAGGTCATGCTCGACATCTTCGACCAGTACCACATCGGCCAATACGCAAGCGGGACGCAGGCGCTTGATTTTCACGCGGCCGGCCGCCGACCCGTGCAGCGACGAAAATCAAGCGACTGCGTCCCTCTTGATTGTCTTGCTTGGAATCGGGGCATGAGCGAGGTCACGGTACCTACCGCGACGCACTGGGGCGCCTACCGGGCAGTGGTGCGCGACGGGCGGCTCGCCGAGATCCGGCCGTTCGAGTTCGATCCGGATCCGTCGCCCATCGGCCAGTCGCTGGTGGGCACGCTGGACGATCCTTGCCGCATCCTGCGCCCGGCGGTGCGTGCCGGGTGGCTGCGGAACGGGCCGCGCTCGCCCGTGGACGGGCGCGGCGGCGAGCCCTTCGTGGAGGTGCCCTGGGACGAGGCGCTGGACCTGGTGGCCCGGGAGCTCGACCGGGTGCGCCGGGAACACGGCAACGAGGCCATCTACGCCGGCTCCTACGGCTGGGCCAGCGCCGGGCGCTTCCATCACGCCCAGAGCCAGATCCATCGCTTCATGAACTGCATCGGCGGCTACACCGCGTCGCGCAACGCCTACAGCTACGCTGCCGCGGAGGTCATCGTGCCGCGGGTTCTGGGCAGCTTCTTCGGCCTGCTCGCGGACAGCACCGACTGGAGCGTCATCGCGGAGCACTCGAAGCTGGTGGTGATGTTCGGCGGCATGCCGCTGCGCAACGCCCAGGTGAATCCGGGCGGCGTGGGCCGCCACGGCACCGCCGGCTGGCTACGTGCCGCACGGGCCAACGGCTGCGAGTTCGTGAACGTGACGCCCTGGGCCGCGGACGCGGCGGACTTCCTGGACGCCCGGTGGCTGGCGCCGGTGCCCAACACGGACACGGCGCTGATGCTGGGCCTCGCACACGTGCTGCTCACCGAGGGCCTGCACGATTCCACGTTCATCGCGCGCTGCTGCGCCGGCTGGGAGCGCTTCGAGTCCTACCTCACCGGCACCACGGACGGGGTGCCCAAGACACCCGAGTGGGCGGCGGACATCTGCGGCATCGACGCGACGACGATCCGCGCGCTGGCCCGGCGCATGGCCGCCACCCGCACGCTGATCACCGTGAGCTGGTCGCTGCAGCGCTCGGATCACGGCGAGCAGCCCTACTGGATGGCCATCACCCTGGCCGCGATGCTGGGGCAGCTCGGGCTGCCCGGCGGCGGCTTCGGCTGCGGCTACGCGTCCGTGCAGGGCGTGGGCAACCCGGACCGCCAGCTCAGGTGGGGTGCGCTCCCGCGAGGCAGCAATCCCGTGGCGCGCTTCATCCCCGTGGCGCGCATCGCCGACATGCTGCTCCACCCCGGCGGGCAGTTCGACTACGACGGCGAGCACCACGTCTACCCGCACGTGCGCATCGTGTACTGGGCCGGCGGCAACCCCTTCCACCACCACCAGGATCTGAACCGGCTGCTCACGGCCTGGCGCCAACCCGAGACGGTGATCGTGCACGAGTGCCGCTGGAACGCGCTGGCGCGCCACGCGGACGTGGTGCTGCCGGCCACCACGCCGCTGGAGCGCGACGACATTGCCTGCGACAGCCGTAACGGCATCGCCGTGGCCATGCACAAGGCGGTGGAGCCTGCCGGCGAAGCCCGCGACGACCACGCCATCTTCGCGGACATCGCTCGGCGCATCGGCGCGGAGCAAGCCTTCACCGAGGGGCGCGGCATCGACGAGTGGCTGCGCTGGCTGTGGAACGTGTCACGCCAGCGCGCCGCCGAGCAGGGACTGGAGCTCCCGGACTACGACGCCTTCCGCACCGCCGGCCACGTGGAGCTGCCCCCGCCGGAGCGGGGTCAGGTGTACCTGGAGCAGTTCCGCGGCGACCCGGACACGCACCCACTGGCAACGCCGTCGGGACGTATCGAGATCGGCTCCGCCACCATCGCCGGCTTCGACTACGACGACTGCCCGGGCCACCCCGCGTGGCTGGAGCCCGTGGAGTGGCTGGGCGCGGCGGCGAGCGCGCGCTATCCCCTGCACCTCATCTCCTGCCAGCCCGCCACCCGCCTGCACAGCCAGCTGGACAACGGACAGGTGAGCCGCGACGGCAAGGTGGCCGGGCGCGAGCCCGTCACGCTCAACGTCGTGGACGCCGAAGCCCGCGGCATCCGTGACGGCGACGTGGTCCGGGTCTTCAACGACCGCGGCGCGTGCCTCGCGGGTGCGGTGGTGACGGACCGGCTGCGACCGGGCGTCGCCATGCTGCCCACCGGGGCCTGGTACGACCCGCTGGAGCCGGGGCGCCCGGGAAGCCTCGAGAAGCACGGCAACCCCAACGTGCTCACCGCCGACCGGGGCACCTCGCGCCTGGGCCAGGGTCCGTCGGCACACAGCGCGCTGGTGCAGGTGGAGCGCTTCCAGGGCGAGCCGCCGCCGGTGACCGCCTTCGACCCGCCGCGCTTCGTCACCCGCGAGGACGCGGGCGCCACGTGAACGTCGCGCGGGATCCTGCGGCGAGCCCGGTGCTCGTCCTGCACGACCGGCCGGATCTCTACCTCGAGGACTTCCGCAGGCGCTTCCCGCGGGTGCCCTTCACCGCGTGCACGCGACCGGACGACCTGCCGCACGCGCTGGTACGGGCGCGACCGCAGGCGGTGTTCAGCTGCAAGTGCAAGGGCCTTCCGGGACCAGTGCACCGACAGGTCCTGGAGTGGCTGGACGTGGAGTGGATCCAGGTGGCGGGCACGGGCTTCGACCACCTGCAGCCGGTGGAGCGGGAGGACGTGGTCATCACCAACGCCGCCGGCGTGCTGAGCCCGTTCATGGCGGAGACGGTGGCCGGCGCCATGCTCATGCTGAACGTGGGCTTTCATCGCTACATCGCGCAGCAGCGCGAGCGGACGTGGCGTATGAACGCGTGGACCGCGCTGGCCGGCAAGACGGTGCTGGTCATCGGCCTCGGCGAGATCGGCCGGCGCGTGAGCCGTCACGCGCGACACTTCGGGATGCGGGTGCTCGGCCTCAATGCCCGTGGCGGCGACGTGGCCGAGGTGCACGAGATGATCTCCCGCGGCGGCCTGCACGCCGCGCTGGCCCGCGCCGACGTGGTGTGCGTGCACGTGCCGCTGCTCCCTAGCACCCGCAACATCCTGGACGCGAAGGCCTTCGCGCACATGAAGCGCGGGGCGATCGTCATCAACACCGCCCGCGGCGGCGTCATGGACGAGGACGCCCTGCTCGCCGCGCTGCGTGACGGCACCGTGTCCGCGGCCCACCTGGACGTGTTCGCCACCGAGCCGCTGCCCGCGGACAGCCCGCTCTGGGACGCGCCCAATCTCGTGATCACGCCGCACATGGCGGACTCGGTGAGCGACTGGGAGTCGCGCTTCGCGGCCTTCTTCGCCGACAACCTGGAGCGCTGGCTCGCAGGCGAGCCGCTGCTGAACGTGGTGGACCCGGCGCGGGGGTACTGAGGCGTCAGCCGCGCAGGATCCGGTCCACCATGTCGCCCGCGAGCCCCGTGTAGTTCTCCGGCGCGAGCAGTGCGTCGATGGCCGCCTCGTCCAGGTGCTCGCGCACCGCGGGCTCCGCCATCAGAGTCTGCTTCATGGGACGGCCCTCCTCGAAGGCGGCCATGCAGGCGTGGTGCAGCAGGTCGTGGGCGCGCTGGCGGCCGATGGCGGGGCCGAGGCGCATCATGATGGCCTCGCTCAGCAGCAGGCCACCGGTGGCGTCCAGGTTGCGGCGCATGTTGTCGGCGCGCACCTTCAGCCCCTCCAGCACGTACACGGTCTTCGCCAGCGCCGCGTCCGCGTGGCAGAACGCCCGCGGGATGTAGTCCCGCTCGCCCTGGAGCTCCACCTTGTCCCGCTCGTGCTCCGCCACCAGGCTCTCCAGCGCCTGGGGCACGGCGCTTCGCACGGATCGCACCAGCGCCATGATCCCCTCGCATACCGCCGGATTGCGCTTGTGGGGCATGGTGCTGCTGCCCACCTTGCCTTCCGGGTAAGGCTCCTCCAGCTCCGCGAGCTCGGTGCGCTGGAGCGTGTACACCTCATGAGCAATCTTGCCGGCGGTGCCCGCCACCAGCGCGAGCAGGCAGACCGCCTCGCCGAAGCCGTCCCGGGCCGTGTGCCAGGTGATGACCGGCTGCGCGAGCCCGAGCCGCTGCATGAGCGCTGCCTGGACCTTCAGCCCGTCGGCGCCGAGGGAGGCAAGCGTGCCCGCCGCGCCGGAGAACTGGCCCACCAGCAGCCGCGGCGCGCACTGCGCCAGGCGCTCCCGGTGCCGGCGCAGCTCCGCCACCCACACGGCGCACTTGTAGCCGAAGGTCACCGGCAAGGCCTGCTGACCGTGGGTGCGCCCGGCCAGCGGCGTGTCCCGGTGCTCCCGGGCGAGCCGCTCAGCGGCCTCCGTGAGCGCGTCGACCCGCGACAGGATCAGCGGCCACGCCTCGCGCATCTGCAGCACGAAGCCCGTGTCGATGATGTCCTGGGTGGTGGCGCCCCAGTGGGCGTACTGCCCGGCGTCGCCGGCGCACGCCGCGCCCAGCGCCCGCACCAGGGGCACGATGGGGTGGGCGGTGCGGTCCATCTCGACCTTGAGCGCGTCCAGATCCAGGCTCTCCACCTTCGCCGCCGCCACGATGGCCTGGGCGGCCCGGCGCGGGATCAGCCCGAGCTCCGCCTGCACCTCGGCCAGCGCCGCCTCCACGTCCAGCCAGCGCTGCACGGTGGTCACGTCGTCCCAGATGGCGCGCATCTCCGGGGTGGAGAACTGATCCCGGAACAGCCGCGAGTCGATGGCGTAGGCAGGCATTGCTCGATCTCCTCAGCGGGAAGAAGTTGAACCACAGAGACACAGAGAATGCAGAAGAATACCGGGGTGGGCGACTCGCGAACGCGTATTCAAGAGGGACGCAGTCGCTCGATTCGTCGCTCGATTCGAGGCCGCACGATCGCAGAAATCAAGCGACTGCGTCCCTCTTGAATTGTTCAGATGGGGTAGACCAGCGTGTTCGGGATCAGCTCGGAGTCGAACACGCATATCCGCCTGCGGAAGCGCAGCCGGCCCCCGTCGCGCACGATCTCGTCGAGATAGCGGCCCACGTTGAACACGCGGGAGTGCTCGTCGGGCAGGGTCTCGAACACGGCGTAGCCCGACTCGGCGCGGACCACGCCGTCCTCGGCGCCGAGCATGCGCACGGCGCCCTGCACGTGGCGCAGGTAGCGCGGCTCGTACATGGCGGTATCCCGCACCGCCATCACCCGGTCCTCCAGCATGCCGCGACTCTCGCAGCGGATGGTGGCCAGCGGCAGCCCCTGATCGTGATTCTCCCTGGGGATCACCTGGTAGAAGCAGTCCTCGGTGAACAGCGCGGGCCACGCGCAGAGATCGCCGTCGTCCAGCAGGTGACAGTACTCGGCCATCAGGTCCTGGATCTCCAGACGGAGCTCGACGGGAACGGTCATCGCCTTCAAAACCCCATGACGTCGCGGTAGTGTCGGTAGAAGCCGCGGATGGTGGACTCGGTGACGATGTGGTCCTGGTCGTCGGCCTCGCGCCCGCCCATCTCCAGCACGCCTGCGGCGTCCGGCGACGGGCGGACGCCGTCCTGAGACAGCTTCATCACCTCGGAGTCGTCCACGGACACGAAGCCCGCCGGGCCCATGAGGTTCGCCTGGCGAAGCCGCCGGGTGGTCATGGCGGCATCGTCCGTGTCGTAGCCAAAGAAGGTCCAGGCCAGCTCGAAGGCGTCGGCGCTCCTCGGGATCAGGTGACGCATGGCCAGGGTGTTGCTCTGCTGCTGCACGATGAGGTTGGGCCAGAGCGTCAGCATGGCCACGGTGCCCTCCCGGTACTCGCGCACCGGATCCAGCAGACGCGGGTCCTTGAGCTTGAAGTCCTCGCGCAGGTTCTCCATGTCCTTGGTGGCGTCACTCTTCCTCTGCTCGCCCTTGCTGGACACCAGCACGGCGTGGCGCCCGGTGGCGTCCAGGCGCACCTTCGACGGGTTGTCGGCGCGGAACAGCCCGAAGGTCACCAGGAACACGTGCAGCAGGCTTGCGTGATACGGGTCCTTGATGTTCTCGAACATCAGCTTCCAGTTGCTCGGGATGAGCTGGCGCGAGTAGCCGAGGACCGTCAGTCCCCGGCCGTCGAACACCCGGTCGAACCAGGCGAGCATCGGGCCGAGGTACTCCTCGAATGGCTCCACCTCGTCGCTGAAGGTGGCGAACACCACACCGTTTCGCTCCGTGACCCGCAGCCGCTCGAGGCCGTGGTCCTCGTTGCGGAAGTCCTCCGGCATGCCGCCCTGCCGCTTCACACCGCGGGCGAAAGGCACCGCCTTGAGATTGCCCTTCAGGTCGTAGGCCCACTGGTGGTAGGGGCACACGAAGCGGCGCGCATTGCCGCGGCGAGCACGGCAGAACTTCACGCCCCGGTGGGCGCAGCGGTTCATCACCACGTTGATGCCGCCCTCGAGATCCCGCGTCATCACCACCGGGCGGTCGCCGATGGCCGACTGGCGGAAGTCGCCGGGCTCGGGGATCTCGCAGGCGAGTCCCACGTAGGCCCAGCCGCGCCCGCAGAACACCCGTTCCATCTCGCGCCGGAACACCGCCTCGTCCGTGTACGCCCAGTAGGGCACCCGGTGCACACCCTCCTCCGGCCAGCGCCGGTCCAGCAGGTTTCCGGCCGATCCTGTCATCTGCGCATCCTCCCGATCACGACGCCTCGAACGCTCGCCCGCATTATTCATGAACGCGGCCCGCGAGGGCCCCGTCAATCGCGCCCGCCAGGCTCCAGGTTCGCCTTCACCCGCTCCAGCAGCGCGCGCAGCGTCGCCACGTCGCGCTCGCTCAGGCCCGCCGCCGCCAGCTCGTTGACCGCCCTCGCCTTCGGCAGCAGCCGGGTCTTCAGACGCCGGCCCTTGGGCGTGAGCACCACGTTGATCTTGCGCCGGTCCACCGCGTCGCGGGTGCGGCGCACCAGCCCCTTGCGCTCCATGGCGTTCACCGCGGTGACCGTGGTGGGCTCCATCATCCCCACCCGCCGGCTGAGCTCGCGCTGGGTGAGCCCGTCCTGCTCCCACAGCGCCCGCAGGAAGTACCACTGGCCGATGCTCACGCCGGCGTCGGTGATGCGCGCCTCCAGCTCCTTCGTGAACGCACGGAAGGTGTCGCGCACCAGGTATCCCAGGCTCTGCCCCGGCGTGTAGTGGAACGGATCGCTGGGGGTGTCCCGCCCGCCGCTCATCCCGTGCCCTCCCCGCTCACGGCTGCCGCGCGCCGCGCCGCCCGGATCCGCGGCGCCGCCACCACCGCCAGCAGCGCCGCACCGATGCCCGTGTACAGGGCCCCGGGCGCGATCAGGGCCAGCCCCGCCGCCCCCGTCAACCACCGCTGCCCGCCGGTGAGCGGCCCCATGAAGTTCGCCTCCAGCGCGCCCGCCAGGGCCACCAGTCCCACCGCGGCGGGCGCCAGCGCGGCCAGGGTCTCGATCCAGGTGCCCTCGAGCAGCAGCGCCGGCGCGTACACGAACACGAAGGGCACGACGAACGCCGCCAGCGCCAGGCGCACCGCGAGCACCGCAATGTGCAGCGGGTTGGCCTCGGCGATGGACGAGGCCGCGTAGGCCGCCACCGCCACCGGCGGGGTGATGGCGGACATCACCGCATAGTAGAGGATGAACATGTGACCGGGCAGATCCGGCACGCCCAGCTTCGCCAGCAGCGGCCCCATGAGCACCGCCGCCAGGATGTAGGCGCTGGGCGTGGGCATGCCGAGGCCCAGCACCACGGTGATGGCGGCGGTGAGCAGCAGGCTCGGGAACAGCGCGGCGTCGGTGATGCCGTACACGATGTGGGCGATCTTGGCGGCCAGGCCCGTCATGGTGATGCCGCCGATGACCAGCCCCGCGGCGGCACAGGCGCCGGCCACCGGGATCATCCGCACGCAGGTCTCCGCCAGCGCCGCGACGAGCTTGCGCGGGCCCATGCGGGTCGCGGGCCGGCACGCCGCCACCGCGATCACCGCCAGCGCTCCGTACACCGCCACCATGGTGGGGGTGTAGCCGTGCAGCAGCGCCACGGTGATCACCACCAGCGGAATCACGAACAGCCCGCCGGCCTTCAGCGTCGGCCACAGGCGCGGGATCCGCGACTCCTCCAGGCGCCCGAGGCCGCGGCGCAGCGCCGCGAAGTGCACCTGCGCGTACACGCACACGTAGTACAGCAGCGCCGGCAGCAGCGCGGCGATGGCGATGTCCCGGTACTCGATGCCGGTGTAGTCGGCCATGATGAAGGCCGCGGAGCCCATCACCGGCGGCAT
>JBFHNV010000054.1:0-28573 GCA_041593595.1 Gammaproteobacteria bacterium | reverse complement strand
GCGGGGCGGGCCGCCCCCGGGAGTGCCGTTAGCCGGTCACGGATGCGGGCAGCCGGAGGACTGGACGGGAGCCTGCGCCCTGCCTTGAACCCACCCCCGGGGGGTCGGAGGCGGCGTCCATGCCGCCTACGGGCGCAGGGGCCCGTACCGTACTCCTGCGGAATCGCCGTTGGCGGTACCACGCCGTGAATCCCCCAAGCGACGCTCGATGCCTGCCGGCCGCCCCGGGAATGCCGGCAAGCGACCACGGGCGCGCCAATCGGGGACGTCCCGTACCTACCGCCACTGGAGCTGCGCCCCGCCGGGCGCAGGTCCGGGCTGTCTGTTCAATTCCCAGAACTGTGATTAGGCTTCTGTTCAACCGAGTTGAACGACGAGGCCGCCCATGAGCACCCCCGATCCGGTCCACCCGGGTCTCCTGGACGTGGACCTGCTGCGCACCTTCGCCGCCATCGTGGACCACGGCAGCTTCAGCCGCGCCGCCCAGGCGGTGTTCCGCACCCCGTCGGCGGTGAGCATGCAGATGAAGCGCCTGGAGGAGGCGGTGGACCGGCCCCTGTTCCAGCGCGAGGGCCGCAACGTGGCCCTGACGCCGGACGGCGAGGCCCTCCTGGGCTATGCCCGGCGGATGCTCAGGCTCAACGACGAGGCCCTGTCCCACTTCCGCGCCCCGCCCCTGGAGGGCGTGGTGCGCTTCGGCGCCCCGGACGACTTCGGCACCCGCTTCCTGCCGGACATGCTGCTGCGCTTCAGCCGCACCCACTCGCGGGTGCAGGTGGACGTGGCCCTGGGCACCAGCGCGCGGCTGCAGCGGCAGCTCGCCGACGGGGATCTGGACCTGACCCTGGTCACCGAGGACGAGACGAACCGCACCGCCCACGGCCAGGTGGTGTTCCGCGAGCCCCTGCTGTGGGCGGGGCTGCGCGGCGGCACCGCCTGGCGGCGCCGGCCCCTGCCGCTGGCGCTGGCGAACCACGGCTGCGCCTGGCGGCGCCTGGCCCTGGAGGCGCTGGACGCGGCCGGGGTGGATTACCGCATCGCGTATACCAGCGAGCACTGCGCGGGTCAGAAGGCGGCCATGCTCGCCGACCTGGCCGTTGCGCCGTTCCCGGCAAGCCTGGTGCTGGCGCCCATGGAGGCCCTGGACGAGGAGGCGGACCTGCCGCCGCTGGGGCACTACCACCTGGAGCTGCTGCGCGCGCCCGGCGCCGGTGCCGCCGCCGAGGCACTGGCCGGGCACGTGGTGAGCAGCTTCTCCCAGCTCGCGGCGGTGCCCCGGGCGGCGATTGATCCACGGCGGCCCCCCGCGGAGAACCACTGACCGCGGCCGGCGGGGCAGAACGCACGTCTGCGGCCACTAGCGGAGAAGTACTGATGGCGGCCGCGAGCGGGAAACACTGACGGCGGCCGCGACCGGCCGACGACCGCGCCGCCGCCCTCAGTCGCCGGCCGCCGACCCCTTGCGGAAGGCCGCGGGCGGCACGCCGAACTCGCGCTTGAAGGCCCGGGTGAAGGCGGCCTCCGAGTCGTAGCCGCTGTCGTGGGCGATACGGCTCACGGTGCCGCCGTCCTCCCGCAGGCGCCGCGCTGCGCGCTGCAGGCGCCGCCGCGCCAGGTAGCGCATGGGCGGGAGGCCGACGGTGCGGGAGAACCGTTCGCCCAGCGCCGAGCGCGACAGCCCCGCGGCCCGGGACAGCTCGTCCAGGGTCCACGGTCGCGACCACTCCCCGTGCAGCAGCGCCAGCGCGCGGCCCACGTAGGGATCGCGCACCCCGGCGAGCCAGCCGCGCTGGTCCTCGGGCAGGGCACGGGCGTACTCCCGGATGGCCTCGCCGAACAGCAGCTCGGCCATGCGCCCGAGACTGGACGCGACGCCGGGACCGCCCGCCGCCAGCTCCCGGGCGGCGTAGCGGATGGAGCCCTCGATCCACGCCTCAGCGCTGGCGTCGCCCACCTGCAGGGTCAGGATCGGCGGCAGGCTGGCAACGAGCGGGTCATCCCTGTCGTCGCAGCCCAGGTAGCCGCACAGGATCCGGCAGCGCGCGCCGCCGCCGCCGAGGCGCAGCCTGGCAAGGCCGTCATTGCCGGCCTGCACCAGCTCGTCCACGGTCTCCGGCTCCAGGGAGAGGTCGCTGCCCAGCACATGGGGGTCGTTGCGCGGCAGCAGCAGGATCTGCCCGCGACCCACCGTCACCGGCGCCGCGCCGGCCACGCTGGCGGCGAACTCGCCCTCGAGAACGTAGTGGTACGCGATGAGTTGCGCCGGCGTCGCCATGTAGGGACGGCAGTCCTCCGGCAGCACCTGGGAGCGCAGGCACCAGGGAGCGGTGAGCTCCGCGTCCAGGAACACCGCACCGGAGAGCCGCATGGCGCGCAGCACGTCGGTGAGCGGGTCCACCGCCGGGCACCGTCAGGAAAACCGCGGCAGGGCGGTCAAGCGAGACGGCAGAACGGTCATTCCAGCCTCCGGCGGCGGTCCGTAGGATGGCACCCACGTCACCTCCCGAGTGTAATGCAGCCACGAACCGGAGGGCCCACGCCATGATCACCGATCGCCAGGGGAACCCGCTGGAGGGCGCCACGGCCGAGGCCGCGGCCCTGTTCGATGAGTCCTTCGCCGCCTTCAACATCTACCGGGGCGACCCGGTGGCGCTGGTGGACAGCGCCATCGAGGCAGCGCCCGGGTGCGCCATGGCGCACGTGCTGAAGGCGTACTACTACGGGCTTGCCACCGAGCCCAAGGCCACGCAGGCCTCGCGGGAGCTCACCGCAAAGGCGAAGTCGCTGGCCAGTGACGATCGCAGCCGCTCCCACGTGGCGGCTCTGGAGCACCTGAACGACGGCGAGTGGACCGCGGCGGCGGTGGCACTGGACCGCCACAATGCGCAGTTCCCGCGCGATCTCGTGGGCCTGCAGTGCGGCCACCTGATGGACTTCTACCGCGCCAACGCGCGGGACCTGCGCGACCGCGTCGCACGAGCGCTGCCCCACTGGTGTGCGGACGTGCCGGGCTACTCCATCGTGCTCGGCCTGCACGCCTTCGGGCTCGAGGAATGCGCCGACTACGCCCGCGCCGAGGACATCGGTCGCGAGGCGCTGGCCCGGGAGCCCCTGGACTGCTGGGCGCACCACGCGGTGGCCCACGTGATGGAGATGCAGGGCCGCGCCCAGGACGGCATCGGCTGGATGAACGCCCGCGAGCCCCACTGGTCCGGCGACGACAACTTCTTCCAGGTGCACAACTGGTGGCACCTGGCCCTGTACCACCTGGATCTGGGCGATGCCGAGCGGGCCCTGGCCCTGTACGACGGCCCCGTCCGCGGCAGCCACAGCCCCATGGCCCTGGACATGGTGGATGCCTCCGCCCTGCTGTGGCGGTTGCATCTCACGGGTCACGACGTGGGGGATCGCTGGCAGGAGCTGGCGGAGACCTGGGACCGGCACGCGGACGGTCGGCTCTACCCCTTCAATGACTGGCACGCGGTGATGGCGTATCTCGGCGCCGGACGTGACGGGGACGTGGAGCGGATCCTCGGCGCGTTCCGCGAGCGAGCCAACGAGCAGCGCGAGACCGCCGCCTGGTCACGGGACATCGGCCTGCCGCTGGTGGAGGGCTTCACGGCCTTCTGGCGTGGCCAGTACCAGGCGTGCGCCGAGCGCCTGCACCCGGCGCGCTACATCGCCAATCGCTTCGGCGGCAGCCACGCCCAGCGCGACGTCATCGACTGGACGCTCACCGAGGCGGCGCTGCGCGGCGGACTCACGGATCTCGCGGAAGCGATGGCGCACGAGCGCCTGGGGCTCAAGCGCCACAGCCCGGTGAACCGGTCGTTCCTGGAGCGGGCGCGAGCGGGTGCCGAGGCCCTGGCGGCCGCCGACTGATCCCGCCGGCGGCCTCGGGCGGATGACCTCGAGACGCTCCGGCACCGTCCGCAGCGGAGCCAGCGCCCCCGTGCGCCGGCGCAACTTCTACACCGACGCGTGTCGCCCTCACCCGGTGCGGCCTGCACCGGGGCGCCGTCCTGGTGGCGGCTCACCGGCTCCGGACCCCTAAAGGCGACTCATCCAGTAGTCGACCTCCTGCTCGGCCTGCTCCTTCGTCTTCCCATAGGCGTTGCGCACCGAGCCCGTGAGCAGCTCGCGCTTGCCCGCGATGCGCGCCAGCTCCTCGTCCGTGAGCTTGCCCCACTGCTTGCGCGCCTCGTCCTTCACCTGCTCCCAGTTGCTCTCGATGTCCTGCCAGTTCATGTCGGGTCGCTCCTCGACGGTCGTGCATCGATTGACCACGTCACGGGGCGCGCCGGCGGCACCGGGAGGGCGCCGCCGGCGCAGCGCACGTGCTTCAGAGATGGTCGATCCAGGCGTTGACCTCCCGCTTGGCCTCTTCCTTGTTCTTGCCGTAGCGCTGCTGCAGGACGCCCTCCAGCCGCTCGCGGCTGCCTTCGATCTGGTCGAGCTCGTCGTCGGTGAGCTTGCCCCACTGCTGCTTGGCACGGCCCTTCATCTGCTTCCAGTTACCTTCCACCTGGTCCCAGTTCATGGTGCGTTCTCCTCTCGGTTCGAATGACTGCTGGACCGCGGGCTCGCCACGTGGTCGGCGTGCGCCCGGCCCCCGGCGCGTATCAAGCAACTGCCGTGCCAGGTCGCGCCGCGGACGGATCACGCGAGCTCAGCGCCCGCAGAGGCAGGGCTTTCGGGTCAAATGCCCTGGGCAGCGGTGGATCTGCACCGGTGCGGCATCGCTCGGTCGGTCGCGATCCGTTCCGGACGGATGTCACCCGCGGGGCGAGGGAAACCTGCCTTGCGCCGGATCGATTCCGGGCCGATTGGTGCGAAAATAGGCTGTGCACTCCACAACCGGGAGCACGCCATGGGAAAGGTATTCACCGACGACGACGTGGATCGCTTCTGGCGCGACGGCTACCTGGCTCCGATCCCGGTGCTGTCGGTGGACGAGGCGCAGGACCTCCGACGCAGGCTCGAGGCACACGAGGCCGCCACCGGCGGGCCGCTCAAGGGCCCCCAGCGCTTCAAGAGCCACCTGCTGCACAAGTGGCTGGCGGACCTCATCCGCCACCCGCGCATCCTGGATGCGGTGGAGGACCTCATCGGCCCGGACATCCTGTGCTGGACCGGCAACTGGTGGAACAAGGAGCCTCGTTCGGCGAGCTACGTGTCCTGGCACCAGGACAGCCAGTACTGGGGGCTCGACACCGACCGGCTGGTCACTGCCTGGGTGGCGCTGTCCCCGGCCACCGTGGCGAGCGGCTGCATGCGGCTCCTCCCCGGCAGCCACCGGGGGCCCGACCTGCCCCACGAGGACACCTGGGACGAGCAGAACATGCTCACGCGCGGGCAGGCCATCCAGGGCATCGACGAGTCCCGGGCGGTGAACCTGGAGGTGGGCACGGGCCAGGTGGCCCTGTTCCACTACCGCCTCGCCCACGCCTCCCACGCCAATGCCAGCGACGACCGGCGCATCGCCTACGCCATCCGCTACCTGCCGCCGGACGCGCGCCAGGTGGCGGCGGACTGGGACAGCGCGGCGCTGGTGCGCGGCGAGGACCGCTACGGGCACTTCGAGCTGGAGCCCGAACCTGCCTGCGACTTCGACCCCGAGGCGGTGGCCTTCCACCGCCGCGCCGAGGAGGCCCAGCGAGCCATCCTCTACCGGGGCACGGGACGCGAGGGCCATCGCACGTAAAGGCGTGATCGCGTGGGCGCGCCGCGGGCCGCCGCCGCGGCGACGGCTGCAGGCGTCGCTGGACCCGGCCCGCCGCCGCCTCGGCCCGCCGCCGCGGGCCGCAGGCGGGGCAGATGCCCCGGCGCAGCTTCTACAACGGCGCGTGTAGTCCTTACCCGGTGAGGCGTGCACCGCCGTGCCGCCGGCGCGGCGCGCGGCATCCGTGCGCGTGCTGAACCCGCTGGCACGAGATTTGCTCCAGTGATACCGCAGAGGAGCGCGGCCCGTCCACGAGGCGACTCTGCAATGCGTTCCAACGCGCCGCCACAGGGAGCCCAGCCACATGATCTCGTCCATACCGCTTCGCGCCGCACCGCTCGTGCTCGCCCTCGCCTGCCTGCCGCCGGCAGCGGCGCACGCCACCGATGCGGTACAGGACCCCGAGCGCCTCGTGCGCAGCACCACGGCCGCGCTCCAGGCGGCCGTGCGCGCGCTGCCCGAGCACGCGCGCGACGACAGCGTGCGCCTGCAGACACTGTTCCAGAGGCACGTCTCGCCGCAGGTCGACATCGACCTGCTGTCGCGTCTGCTGCTGGGTCGTCATCACTGGCAGTCCGCCACCGACGCGCAGCGCGCGGCGTTCGGCGCCGAGGTCGCCAAGCTGCTCGCGCGCAGCTACAGCACCGCGCTGGCGGAGCTGGCGGACGCCGACGTGGAGTACCGGCCGGTCGAGTACCGCGGCGACGACAGGGCACGTGTACGCACGGACGTGCGGATTGGCGGCGGCATGACGATGCCGGTGACGTACAAGCTCAGATTCAACGGCGGGCGCTGGTGGCTGTACGACCTGAGCCTCGGCGGCGTGAGCATGGTCGCGATGCACGAGCGGATGTTTGCCGCGCGCCTGCGTGCCGTCGGCCTCGACCGGCTGATCGCGCAGCTCGAAGCCATGAGCCGCAAGAGCTGACCGGACGCGTGCCCCGCCATCCGACGCCCTGCTCGCCCGGGCGTCGGATGCATGTCGCTGGCGTGTACGAACCTGCGGTGAACCTTCCGCACGACACTAGATGACGCGGTCAACGCCGAGGCCGCAATCCTTCAGCGTATGAAGCCCAGGCTCTCGAGCTTGACCAGGACGCGATGCGCGGCGAGCTCGGGCGTGAGGCCCACGGTGTCGATGCGGAGATCCGGGTTCTCGGGCTCCTCGTAGGGGTCGCTGATGCCGGTGAACTCCTTGATGAGCCCCTGGCGGGCCTTGGCGTAGAGCCCCTTGCGATCGCGCTGCTCGCACACCTCCAGGGGGGTCGCCACGTGCACCTCCAGGAAGCCGCCGTGGGGCGACACCATCTCGCGCACCTGTCTTCGGGTGACCGCGTAGGGTGCGATGGGCGCGCAGACGGCGATGCCGCCGTTCTTGGTGATCTCGGCCGCCACGAACCCGATGCGCAGGATGTTGATGTTGCGGTGCTCCTTCGAGAAACCGAGCTCGCTGGACAGGTGCTTGCGAACCAGATCCCCGTCGAGCAGCGTGACCCGGCGGCCACCGCTTTCCAGCAGCTTGACCATCAGCGCGTTCGCGATGGTCGATTTTCCGGAGCCGGAAAGGCCCGTGAAGAACACGGTGAACCCCTGCTTGTGTCGTGGCGGGTGGTTGCGCCGCAGCTCATCGATCACCTTCGGGTAGGAGTACCACTCCGGGATCTCCAGGCCTTCCTGCAGCCGCCTGCGAAACTCCGATCCGGTGAGATTCGCGATTTTCATGTCGGGTGTCGTCTCGTTCACCGGCATGTACGCCGCCCGATCCTCCACGTAGACCATCTGCTCGAAGGGGACCATCGCGATGTCGAGCTCTTCCTCGTGACGACGATAGAGCTCCTGCGCGTCGTAGGGGCCGTAGAACGGCTCGCCCTTCGAGTTCTTGCCGGGGCCCGCGTGGTCGCGGCCGACGATGAAATGGGTGCAGCCGAAGTTCTTGCGGATGATCGCATGCCAGATCGCCTCCTTCGGTCCGGCCATGCGCATGGCAAGGTTCAGGATGCTCAGGGTCGTCGTCTGCTCGGGATACTCCTCGAGGATGTGCTCGTAGCAGCGCACGCGCGTGTAGTGGTCCACGTCCCCGGGCTTCGTCATCCCGACCACCGGATGGATGAGCAGGTTCGCCTCGAGCTCACGCGCCGCACGAAAGGTCAGCTCCTGGTGCGCCCGGTGCATGGGGTTGCGGGTCTGGAACGCCACCACCTTGCGCCATCCGAGCTTGCGAAACCGGCCACGCAGCTCCGAGGGTGAGTCCCGCAGCAGCTTGAAGTCGTAGTGAATCGGCGGTTCCACGCCCGTGAGCTTGCCACCGATGTAGACGCTGTTGGCACGATTGAGCAGGTAGTCGCCGCCGGGGTGCTCCGCGCTGCGGGTGCCGAAGACCGACTCGGCCTCCAGCGCGCGGTCGGGCTGCCAGATGTCCGAGACTGCGAGTGTCGCGATCAGCACGCCTTCCGGATCGCGCAGGGCAACGGTATCGCCTTCGGTCACGGTCTCGGCGAACTCCGGAGTCACGTCAAGCGTGATCGGAATCGGCCACAGCACGCCGCTCGGGAGCCGCATGTCGGCGACGACACGGTCGTACTCGGCCCGGGTCAGGAAGCCGTTTAGCGGGGAGAAGGCACCGTTCAGGAGCAGCTCGAGATCGCACAGCTGGCGCTCGGTGAGATCCCAGGACGTGTACTCGCGCGCCGCCTCGCGTTCACGATCGGCAGCCGATTCCCCGAGATAGAGCTCCTGCAACACGCCGCCGTGCGGCTCCTTGAACGCTCCCATTTTCGGTTCATGCCTCCTGGTATCGTGGTTCCCACGCCGCGACGTCCGGCGCGTGACGTGGGTAGTGAATGGCACCGCATGGATGCGGCCCGTTGATCATGGCCGGCGACGGTACCACATGCCGGATTCATTCTGGCGGACGGGCTCGTCGAGATCGGTGATGAAGCGCGCAACGTGGGGACGCGTGCAGATGAGCTTGCGATCGAACGGGCCGACGAGGATGTAAGGTCGTTCGCCCGCGCACCAGTGTCTCGAGCAGGTCCTGTGTCTGAGCCGGAGTGAATGATTCCGGTGACGTGGGCCATCCCCCGTGCGGAGACCTCGTACACCATGGGATGGTCGAGGACATCGATCTCGCCCGGGACGGCGTCTCCCTCGGTCAGAAACCGTGTTCTCTGCCAGGTTTGGGGGTGCCGCGCACCGGTCGGGCCCGTCGTAGAGTGCAGGCCCCGTGAGCCGACCGCGTCCCCGGTGACCGACAGCCCCACCGTGCCTACCTGGCGGATGCCGCGCCGCGCCGCGTGCGTGGCGCTCGCGCTGCTGGTTGCCATCCAGGTGGCACGCTTCCCCGTCGCCAGCGCGTGGCTGTCACTGGGGCTGCTGGGCTACGCGGCGGCCCTGCTCTGGCGGCGCGACCTGTGGCTGCTGGTGCTGCCCGCGGCGCTGCCGGTGCTGGATCTCGCTCCCTGGAGCGGACGCCAGTTCCTCGACGAGCTCGACCTGGTGGTGCTCACCACCCTCGCCGCGTGGCACTGGCAGCAGGCCTCGCAGCCGCCCGCGGCCGGCAGCTTGAGCGAGTCGATGGGGACCGCGTTCCCCGCGCTGGTCGTGCTGGGGCTGAGCTACGGCGTGGCCGCGCTGATGGCATGGCTCGAGCCGCCCCTGCCCGGAGCCGGCGCGTTCTGCCACCCGTACAACATCTGCGGCAGCCTCCGCATCCTCAAAGGCTTCGCCTGGGCGGTGCTGCTGCTCGCGCCGCTGCGCGCGGCGCTGACCGGATCCCGCGCCGGGTTCCCGCTCCTCGTCGCCGGAATCGTCACCGGGCTCCTCGCGGAGTGCCTCGCCATCGCCTGGGAGCGTCACCTGTTCACCGGCCTCTTCAACTTCGATGCGCCCTTCCGGGTGACGGGCACCTTCTCCTCGCTCCACACCGGCGGTCAGCACCTGGATGCGTACCTGGCAGCCACCATTCCGTTCCTCGCACCCCTCGTGGCGGTGCCCGCGTGCTCGCGTGTCGCGAACGCGGGTGTCGCGGCCGCAGGGCTCGCGGTGCTCCTGCTCGCGATCTATGCGGTGGTCGTGACTTTCTCCCGCGGCCCCCTGGTGGCAGTCGCGTTCAGCCTCGGGATCGTCGCCCTGGGAACGCTCAGGTTCATGACGCCCACGCGGCACGCGACCGTGCGCGTCCTGGTCATCGCGGCGGTGGTGGCCGGCGGTGGCGCGCTATCCCTCGCGAGGGCGCTGGAGGGAGACTTCCTCGCCTATCGGTTTTCCCTCACCTCCAGGGACGCGGAACAGCGAATGGCCCACTGGCGCGACGCACTCTCGCTGATCCCTTCCAGCCCGGCGAGCCACGCGGTGGGAATGGGGCTCGCCAGCTACCCGGCAATCCATTTCCGTGATGAACGCGCCTCCCGGCGCGCCGGGACCTACGCGCTGCGCGAGCACGACGGGGACCGGCACGTGGTGCTCACGGGCGGCAGCCCCCTGTTCTTCGAGCAGCGCGTGCGGGTACGACAGCGCACGCGGTACACCTTCGCCGCGCGCCTGCGCGCCGTGGACGGACCCACCCCCGTGGTCGCGCTGCTGTGCGAGAAGTCCCTTCGCTACTCGGTCCGCTGCGTGCACTTGCAGACCATGGCACCCGCCGGCCACGAGTACGTGCGTGTCGAGGGCGTGATCCAGACCCGAGGCGTTGGCGCCCCGGTCACCGGGATCCTGGGGGTGAACATCCGCCGGCCGGTCACCCTCGCCCTGTTCGTGCACCAGCCCGCAGGGTCGGTCGCCGTGGACGACGTGGAACTCGTCGGGCCGGACGGCCGGAACCGCATCCGCAACGGCGGGTTCGCCGACGGCATGGACCACTGGCACTTCAGCGCCGACGACCCGGACCCCTGGCACATCGCCAACCTGTGGCTGCACCTGTACTTCGAGCAGGGACTGCTGGGCGCCGCCGCGTTCACCGTGCTCGTGCTCGCGGCGCTGGCGCGAGCGGTACGCGCGGCACGGGCGGGCAGCGGCGCTGCCCTGGTGCTCGTCGCGTCGCTGGGCGGGGTGCTGCTCATCGCCCTGCTGGGGAGCCTGCTGGACGCCCCGCGCGTGGCGATGCTCATCTACCTGCTCACGTTCTGCGCGGCGCTCTCGCCTGCCTTCCCGCGATCGGCGCGCGGCCCGACGGATGGACCGGCCGCGCCGGGCATGACGTAGTCCCCCGGTGGCGAGTCCCGCCGGTGACTCCCCGCGCGGGTCGCGGGTGCACCGGGCACTGCGAGCGCGCCGCTGCCGCGCGTTATCCTGAGTCCATGCTCGCTGCCGGTGCCGCCGCTCTTGATCTCGACGCCCCGCTGGCGGAGTTCGCGGCGCGGGGCTACGCGCGGCTCGGGGTCGTCCTGTCGGCAGCGGGCGCCCGGCGCCTGCGCCGGCGCTGCGAGGCCCTGATGACCGGTGCGAGCCCGCACCCCGGGATCTTCTACCAGCACGACTCGCCGAGCGGGCACTACGCGGACCTGGCGTACGGAGACGGCTGGGTGGGTCCGTCCACGGCCTATCGCAAGCTCGAGCACCTGGAGCTGGACGCGGCCTTCCTGGGCTGGATCGAGAACCCGCTGTTCGCACGCATTGCACGCAGCGTGCTCGGCGAGGCGGTCTCTCTCTACCGGGCCGTGCTCTGGAACAAGGCGCCACACGGGGGCACGGAGCTGCCGTGGCATCAGGACGACGGCAAGTTCTGGGGCATCGATCGGCCCCCGTCCCTGCAGATCTGGACGGCCCTGGACGACGCCCCGGATGCGGCCGGGTGCCTGGAGGTGATCCCCGGCACCCACCGTCGCGGCCTCGCGAGCCCCGAGGGCGGCACCGTGCAGGCGCACCGGCTGGACGCGGCGGGAGTGCGCCACCACGCCGTCGAGCTCACCGCCCGGGCCGGCGAGGCAATCCTGATCCACAACCACCTCTGGCACCGCTCCGGGTGCAACCGCACGCCCGCGGCGAGGCGGGCGGTGAGCATCAGCTACCTGGACGCAGCCACGCGCTGCCTGCGCCGACGGCGCGCGCCACGCGAGTTCCGACGGCTGTTCGACGGCGGGCCGCGCTGAGGCACCGGCGCTGGCCGTCATTCGTGAGCGGCTAACGGCATCCCCAGGGGCGGCCGGTCCGCAGCGGTGCGCGGGGACACGCTGTGAATAGGTCCCTGTACGCTCGACGGCCGCATCCCTGCGGCCTATGGTCCCCGCGACCCGCACCGGACCGGCCTTGTCCGAACAGGAATGCGCCGGCCGTGCGGGTGCGGCGCCGATTCGCCGACGACACGATGGAACGCCCGCGGGCCGGACGTCCGGCGTCGTTATCAGGACGAGGGCGTGCCGGTCAGATGGCCTCGAGCCGCTCCAGCAGCTCCTTCAGCAACTCGCCGCTGTCGCCACCGCCGAAGGTGAGCGCGCCGGAGGAGAAGGTGCTGCCGAAGGTGAGCGTCAGGTTCACCACCTGGGCGACCCCCGAGACGAACTGCGCGTCGGCCAGCGGGCTCAAGGGATGGATGAAGGCGCTCCAGAGGATGTCCTTCGCGATGGCGTAGCGCGCGTCCAGCGCCGTGTCGAAGTTGGCCTGCATGAGCCGGTAGAGCAGCTCCGGCGGCAGCTGATCCGCCTTCGCCACGCCGGAGATGATCCGCATGCGGTCCGCCCGCTCGTCGGTAATCACCAGCACCTCGCGCTCGCGCACCGTGAAGCGCCAGAACCCAGCCTGACCCTCGGCCTGAGGGTCCAGGCGCCGGATGAGAGCGCCGAGGCGCTCGTTGTCCATGGGCTCCGCCGCGGCCTCCGGCGGTGCACCGGTCCCGGGCGCGGTGTCCGGCGCCGGTGCGGTCTCCTGGCTCCGTGCCGCCGATGCAACGGCAAGTGCGAGTGCAACGGCCAGCAACACGACCCGGATTGCCTTGCTCATCGACTGCTCTCCCTGTCCGGCCCCGCCGGACACGCGTGCTCGGCCGATCATCCCGTTCCGGCGGAGCGTTGCCGGCCGGAACCTATCCTCCCACGTCTCCGCCGCGACGCGATCCCCGGCCTCTTCAGCCCGCTCCGCGGGGAGAGGTCCGGGGTGAGGGGCAGCAACAATTCCACCCCTCGAAGACTAAGATTCCGTCATCTCCCCGGCCCAGGCACCGCGCCTCCATGGCAGACACCAAGATCACCGTCGGCTGCGCCGGCGCCGGTACCCTGGGAGCGGCCATCATGCACCGCCTGGTGGACCGCGGCTTTCACGTCCGCGTCTGGAATCGCAGCCGTGACAAGCTGAAGCCCCTCGTCGAGGCCGGTGCCACCGGCGCGGCGATGCCCGTGACCTCGCTGGTGGAGCAGCTCCATCGCAAGCTCGTGAGCGACGGCCTGGGGGACGCGGACAACACCGAGTTCGTGCGCATGTACCGGGAGCAGGGATGAGCCTGGTCCGCATCGCGCTGGATCTGCGCCGGGACGTGGAGAAGCTCTCCTTCGCACCGCCGGTCACCCACGTCTACAACCCGCTGCGCTACGCCTGGCGACCGCACAGGGAGTACCTGGAGCGCTTCGGTGAAGGACCGAAGGCAGCGCTGTTCGTGGGGATGAACCCGGGGCCGTGGGGGATGGCGCAGACCGGAGTGCCCTTCGGGGAGATCTCGATGGTGCGGGACTGGATGGGGATCAGCCGGAAGGTGGGCAAGCCCGACAGGGAGCACCCCAAGCGGCCGGTAGCGGGCTTCGACTGCACGCGCAGCGAGGTGAGCGGCGAGCGCCTGTGGGGTTGGGCGCGGGACCGGTTCGGCGCGCCGGAGCAGTTCTTCCGGCGGTTCTTCGTGTGGAACTACTGCCCGCTGAGCTTCATGGAGGCGAGCGGGAGGAATCGGACGCCGGACAAGCTGCCCCGAGAGGAGCGGGAGGCGTTGTTCGGGATCTGCGATCGGGCACTGGGGCGGGTGGTGCGGCTGCTGGAGCCGGGACACGTCGTGGGGATCGGCAAGTTCGCGGAAGGGCGTTGCCGGGTGACGGTGAGCGGCGTTCCGATCGCGGTGGCGCCGCATCCGAGCCCGGCCAGCCCGATTGCGAATCGCGGCTGGGTTCCCGCATTCGAGTCCGCACTGTCCGCGTCGGGCGTAGGGGACATCCAGAGTTCGTAAGTCATCAATCTGTTTTTGGCTGGTGCTCGTGAGCTTCGCCCCAGGTGCGCCTACCGATCAATGACTTACGAGCTCTGGATGTCCCCGTCCTCTTCGTTCTGCGCCGCATAGATCGAGCGGTACCCCACCCGGCTCCAGTCCGGCGGCAGCGGACACGGCCGCGGATCCAGGTGCGCCCGCGCCGCCAGCTTCCCGCGCACGATCTCACCCGTGTGACGGGTCGGTGTCGGCGCGGGCGTGTACGCGCACGCGTCTGCCGACGAGTACACGTAGAGCAGCAGCGGGCGCGGGCGCGGCGAGAGGTTCGGCCGCGAGCCATGCACCACACAGCAGTCGATGGCCATCACCGTGCCGGCGGGGCCGGTGAGCTGCGCGGCACCTTCGGTGTCGAGTGATGCGACATCCGCGTCCGACAGGTGCCCGCTCCACTTTCCACCAGGCATCTGGTCGAACAGCGGCCCGCGATGGCTGCCCGGCACCACCGCCAGCGGTCCCTGCTCCAGGCCCACGTCCTCCAGGTACACGCCCAGCGTGAGCACGCTGAAGCAGGTGTGGGGCCAGGCCTGGATGTCCTGGTGCCACTTCACCGCGTCGCCGGCGCCGCCGGACTTGCAGTTGAGCTTGCCGCTGTGGAACTTCACGTCCGGGCCCAGCAGGTCCGCGGCCAGATCCGTGAGCACGGGATCGCAGGCAAGCTCCCAGTAGTACGGATCCCGGTCCACCACCGCCCGGATGCGGCGCACGTTGGGCCGCTCGGCCGAGTGGCCGGGGCCCAGGTCGAAGGCCTCGCCGGGCTCGGTCTCGTGGCGGGCGCGCTCGAGCTGGGCCGCGGTGGTGTCGCGCAGGGTGCGCAGCCGGTCCGCCGGGAGGTGGCCAGGCAGGCACAGGAAGCCCTGCGCGAAGTAGCGCTCCCGCTCGGCCTGGGTCAGCACCAGCGGCGACTGCGCGAGAATGGACTCGGGAATCATGGCACCTCCTCACGAGAATAGCCCATCACAAGAAGCACGGGCACGCAACGCGCGGCGGCGAGCTGGGCAAGGCCGGGCTCCAGCACCCGCTCCGGGCGGGTGACGGTCGGCCACGGCACGAAGTATTCGCTGCTGCCGCCGGCAGTGCTCGCGGCGCTCGGTCGGCGCCTTGCCGTCGCCGGCGTGGCGGTCAGCGTGCTACCGGCCACCAAGCTGCTCGTCACCGGCCGCCACCAGGTTCACGCCGTGGCGCGCGGCGTCGCCGACGTGAACGCGCCCGTCCAGTGCGGGGTCGACTGCTCGCTCACGCGCATGGCGAACCTGTGCGCCAGCATGGTGCAGCGTGGCAACGACGACGAGCTCGTGGAATGCTTCGAGATGATCACCCGGCGCACGCGCGCGCCATCGCTTCGCGGGGAGAAGCCAGGGAATCGCCGTGTGCGGCCATGGACGCGTGTCCCACTGCTCGCCCTTGTCCCCGAGCGCGGCCGGTCTCACCATGGACCACCGCCTGCGCAACCGGAGTACGCGCGCTTGCAGAGCAGGACCTTCGACGAGACCTTCCGCGGTCCCCTGGACGGCATCCGCGTGCTCGACCTGTCCCGCCTGGTGGCCGGCAACATGCTGAGCCTGCAGCTCGCCGACCACGGCGCGGACGTGGTCAAGGTGGAGCCGCCGCAGAAGGGCGATCCGCTGCGCCACTGGCGCACGCGCGGGGTCTCGGTGTCGTGGAAGGTGTACGGGCGCAACAAGCGGAGCGTGACGCTGAACCTGCGTCACGATCGCGGGCGCGGGCTGCTCCTCGATCTCGTGGGCAGCGCGCAGGTGCTGATCGAGAACTACACGCCCGGCACGCTGGAGAAGATGGGCCTCGCTCCGGCGGTGCTGCTGGAGCGCAACCCGGCGCTGGTGGTGGTGCGCATCTCGGGCTTCGGCCAGACCGGACCCTACCGGTACCGCCCGGGCTTCGGCACCCTGGTGGAGGCCATGTCCGGCTTCGCCTATCGCAACGGGTTCGAGGACCGGGAGCCGGTCCTGCCGCCGCTGGCCATGGCGGACATGATCGCCGGGATCCAGGGGGCCTTCGCGGTGATGATGGCCCTGCGCGAGGTGGAGCTCAAAGGCGGCGCCGGGCAGGTCATCGATCTCTCGCTGCTGGAGCCCATCTTCTCGATCATGGGCGCCGAGGCTGCGTGGCACCGCCTCACCGGTAATGTGCGCAAGCGCGTCGGCAGCGGGTCCACCACCGCCTCGCCGCGCAACGTCTACCGGACCCGGGACGGCCGGTGGCTGGCCATGTCCGGTTCCATGCAGTCCATGGCAGAGCGCATCTTCCGGGTGATTGGCCGCGACGACATGAACCACGACCCGCGCTACCGCACCAACGAGGATCGCGTGGCGCACCGGAACGAGGTGGACGCGGCGGTGGGCGGCTGGATCGCCCGGCGCACGCTGGACGACTGCATGGCCGTGTTCGAACGCGAGCAAGTCACCGTGGCGCCGGTCTACGACATCGCCCAGATCTGCGACGATCCGCACTTCAACGAGCGCGAAGTGATCGTCGAGCTGCCGGACGCGGAGCTCGGCAGCCTGCCGCACCACGACGTGTTCCCTCGCATGTCGAGAACGCCCGGCGGTTTCCGGCGCCCGGCGCCCGATCTCGGTCAGCACAACGCGGCGGTGCTGGGCGAGCTGGGCCTGACGGCGTCCGATGTGGCGGCGCTCGAGCGAGATGGCGTGCTGTGAGGAACAGTCCATGACCTCTGAATTCGATCTCCCCGTGTGGCGTTCCCTGCTCTACGTGCCGGTGAATGTCCCTCGCTTCGTGAACAAGGCCCATGAGCGCGGCGCCGACGCCATCATCCTCGACCTCGAGGACAGCATCCCGCCGTCGGAGAAGGACGCCGCGCGCAAGCTGGTGCAGGACACTGCCGCGCGCATCGCGACCCACGGCATCGACGTGGTGGTGCGCATCAACCGTCCGCTGGGCCTCGCGGTGCGCGACATCGAGGCGGCGCTGTGCCCCGAGGTCTACGGGCTGTTCCTGCCCAAGGTGCACGGCCCGGAGCACGTGGTTCTGCTCGACGAGCTGGTGGACGAGGTGGAGGCCTCGCTGGGCATGACGGAGGGCCATACGCGCCTCATCCCGATGGTGGAGACCGCCGACGCCTTCTTCGCATTCCACGCCATCGCCAAGGCGTCGCCGCGCAACGTGTCGGTGGTGCTGGGCGGCGAGGACTTCGCCCTGGACGTGGGCTTCGCGCCGGACCCCACGGTCTACCGTTACCCCAAGCAACAGGCGCTCATCGCGGCCCGGGCGGCGGGCCTCACGCCGCTCGGGCTCATGGGCACCGTGGCCGACTACGATGACGAGGCCGCGTTCCTGGACATGGTGCGCAACTCCGCGCGCTTCGGCTTCGAGGGGGCGTCGTGCATCCACCCGAAGAACGTGCCGGCGCTGAACACGGGCTTCAGCCCGAGCCCGGAAGCCGTGGCGCGGGCGCGGAAGATCGTCGAGCTGGACGCGAAGCACGCCGCCGAGGGCCGCGGATCATGGCGCCTGGACGGCAAGATGATCGACATCCCCGTCGTCGAACGGGCGCGCCGTCTGGTGGCGCGGGCCGAGCGCATCGCGGCCAGGGAGTCGAATCGCCCGGCAGGCTGAGCGCGCCTGCCGCCTGTCGCATCAGCCTGCGTAACCCATGGCGCGCCAGACAGGCACGGCCGCGGCCACGGACAGCAGGACCATCGGGCCCCACAGCCAGGCGATGCGGCGCACGTCGCGGTGCGCGAAGAGATCCGCGGTGCCGTGGTGCAGGGCCAGGTACACGGTGCTCTGGTAGGGCAGGAACCAGACCTGGGTGGAGACCAGGGCGATCAGCCCGACCAGGAAGGGGTTCACGCCCGACGCCACCCCCACCGGCAGCGCGACCAGGGTGAGCAGGGGCGCCGCGGCCTGCCAGCGCACCACGAAGGACAGGGCGAAGCCGGCGACCGCCAGCGCCAGGCACAGCAGCATGCTGCTGCCGCCGAGCGCCCGCACCGGCTCGGCAAGGCCCTGGGCGAGCCAGGCGTCGATGCCCAGCGTGCGGAACACCCCGGCCATGCTGGTGATCACCCCCAGGAACACCAGGAACGGCCAGTTCACGCCGGAGCGGATCATGTTGGCGTCGAGCACGCCGCCCGCGGACAGGGCGATGAACGCGGCGACCCCGAGCCACGCGCCGCTCACCCCGTGCAGGGGCTCGGTGAGAAAGCCCGCGATGAGCAGCGAAAGCACCCATGCGCACAGGCGTTCCTCGCGACGCATGGGGCCTAGCACTGCCCGCTGCAGGGCCAGGCGATCGCCGGACTGGGGCGGGGCGGAGCGGGGACGGTAGATGATGATCACCGCCAGCATGGCGAGCGCGAACAGCACCAGGTGCAGCGGCAGGGCGGCCAGCAGCCAGCCGGCGAACCCGAACTGGTCGCGCACCTCCGGCGGCAGCAGGCCGTGCACCAGCAGCCCCACCGAGGCGCCGGTGAGAAACAGGGCCGACATCTGGCCGAAGCCGATCAGCGCCGCCAGCGCGAGGCCGGCCGCGGCGCGATCTCCCGGTCGGTAACCCAGCGCCTCGGCGATCTCGCGCACCATGGGCGCGGCCAGCGCCACCCGGGCGGTGGCATTGGGGAGGGTGGGCGTGACGGCGGTGCCCACCAGGGCGAGGGTCAGGCAGCGGTGGGCGAAGCCCCGGGGTCGCCGCCCGAGGGCGGCCAGGGCGGCGCGGTAGAGCAGCCCGGTGTTACCCACCGCGGCGCCCACGGCGAGCACCGTGAGCACCAGCAGCCAGGTCTCGGTGGCGAATCCTTCCAGGGCGACCCGCGGCGGCACGATCCCGGTGGCGCCCCACGACACCAGCAGGCCAAGCGCCACGGCGGTCTCGGGCAGCGCCTCGGAGGCGAACAGCACCGCGGCGCTCACCAGGGTGAGCAGGGCGCGCCAGCCGGCAGGCTCCAGGCCCGCCGGCGGCGTCACGTTCCACAGCGCCAGCGGCAGCAGGGCGACGGCGATCCAGGCGAACCGTGCAACACCCCGGAACCGGGATACGACGGGCCGGGTCGCGACTGGCGTTGCCGGCGCCGCACCTTCTCCCATGCCCGTGCGCGGTGCCGCGGGATCCGCGGCGGCGGTGCGTGCGAGCAGCTCGGGATCCGCGTCCGGCATGGACTCGAGCACCCGTCGCGCTTCCACCGGCGCCCCCGCCGCGAGATAGCCGTGGGCCGCGTCCTCGAGATGGCCTTCGCGCTCCAGCGCCTCGGCGGCGGTCCGGATCCGGGCGGCCACCTCGCGCTCGCGGCCCTGCAGCGCCACGTTGTGCCGCACGGCGTTGCGCACCGCCGCGGGAATGTGGATCCCGTCGTCGTCCTCGTGCAGCAGCGGCGTCCCGCGGGCGAGGGCCTGCAGCCGCTCGCCGGTCCCGGCATCGTCCAGGCTCGCGACCCGGGCGAGGATCCGCGCCGGCGGCCGCTCGAAGAACGCGGCCGCCTCGATGAGCAGGCGATCCTCGGGGGTGCGCGCCGCGAGCCGCTGGCCCACCCAGCCGTGCAGCTCCCAGCGCAGTGCCCCCAGGGTCTGCCGGGTGCGGGCGAGCTCCAGGCCCATGGCGCCCATGAGGTCCAGCATCAGCTCCGGCTCGCCACGCAGCAGCGAGTGGAACCGTTGTCGCGGCAGCACCCAAAGGTGCAGCGGCGTCACCGCCACCACGCTGGACGAGCGCCGCGCGTCGGTGAGCAGGGACAGCTCGCCGAATACCGCCAGCGGCCGGATGAGGTCGATCACCGCACCCGCCACGCGGCGCTCGGCGGTGCCTTCGCGCAGGATGTAGAGCGCGTCGCCCTCGGCACCCGCCTCGAACACCACCGTGCCCGGGTCCAGCCAGCGCTCCTCCAGCACGCCGGCGAGCTTCGCCCGGTCCACGGGCGTGAGCGCCTCGAACACCGGGATCGAGGCCAGCGCCTTCGCCGCTTCGAGAGGGGTCTGGGTTTCCTTCACGGACCGTGAGGGTACCCGAGAGGGGCGTTCGAGGTTCGCTCCCTGGGCGAGTTACCAGGCTGTTGAAAATCTCCGATTTTCGGCAGCCTGCGCCCGGTGCAGGGCAGGGATTGCTCCTGCAATCCCTCTGCATTCCTGCCATCCATGGCAGTCAGATGCACCGGCGTACATCAAGCACGCAAGTGCTTGATGTATGGAGCAAGCCGCAGACCGCGTCTTCGGCGCCGCGAGTTGAAATTCGACAGGGATGTCGAATTTCAACAGCCTGCTAGGATGCGCCCGCCGTCCCGGAAGCGAGACCGTCCCCGTGCACCTGCTGGACCTGGCTGCGCTGCTCCTGACCCTGGCGGCGCTGTTCGGCTACGTGAACCACCGCTTCGTGGGGCTGCCCACGACCATCGGCATCATGGTGATCACCATGGTGATGTCGCTGGCCATGGTGCTGCTCGGCAAGGTGGGCGTTCCCGGGGCGGCGAATGCGGTGCTCGCGCTGCTCGCGGACATCGACTTCGACGAGACGCTGATGCAGGGGATGCTGAGCTTCCTGCTGTTCGCGGGCGCGTTGCACGTGGATCTCGAGGAGCTCGCACGACACCGGTGGATCATCGGCGCGCTGGCGACGGGCGGGGTGGTGTTCACGACCTTCGTCGTCGGGTCGCTGGCGTGGCTGCTGTTCGGTGCGCTGGGCCTGCCGCTGGACCTCGGCTACTGCCTGCTGTTCGGGGCGCTCATCGCGCCCACGGATCCGGTGGCGGTGCTGGCCATCATGCGCAGCGCCGGCGTGCCGCAGAGCCTGCAGACCAAGGTGGCCGGCGAGAGCCTGTTCAACGACGGCGTGGCGGTGGTGGTGTTCCTGGTCATCGCCGGCGTGGTGCTGTCCGGCGAGGCACCCACGGCGGCCGGGGTGGCGAAGCTCTTCGCCCTGGAGGCGGTGGGCGGCGTGGTCTACGGCCTCGTCATCGGCTGGATCTGCTACCGGCTGCTGGCCTCGGTGGACAACTACCAGATCGAGGTGCTGCTCACCCTGGCGCTGGTGATGGGCGGCTACGCGCTCGCCCAGCGCCTGCACGTGTCCGGCCCGCTGGCCATGGTGGTGGCGGGGCTGCTCATCGGCAACAGCGGGCGGCGCTTCGCCATGAGCGAGCACACCCGCGAGCACCTGGATCATTTCTGGGAGCTGGTGGACGAGATCTTCAACGCCGTGCTGTTCCTGCTCATCGGCCTCGAGGTGCTGGCGGTGGAGGCCGAGTGGACGGTGGTGGCCGCGGGGCTCGCGGTGATCCCGGTGGTGCTCCTGTCGCGCTTCGTGAGCGTGAGCCTGCCGGTGCTGGCGTTGCGCCGCTTCAAGGACTTCAGCCCGGGGGCGGTGCGGGTCCTCACCTGGGGGGGCTTGCGCGGCGGCATCTCGGTGGCGCTGGCGCTGTCGCTGCCGGCGGGCGAGGCGCGGGACCTGCTGGTATCGGTGGCCTACGTGGTGGTGGTGTTCTCCATCGTGGTGCAGGGACTGACCATCGGGCCACTGGTGGCGCACATCGCCGGCAGCGGAGTCGACGGCGACGCGCCGGGCAGGACGCATTGAACGGCATTGGTTACGCGTTCGTGGAGAATGCGGGGTAGTCTGGGCGCCAGTTACGGGAGGATCCCATGGCCACCTCCACGCCGCGCCGCACCCGCGTCTACCGCAATCACCACCTGGACTCCCGGCGCTGGGATCTCTACCGGCCGCGCCCCGGCGACGTGGTGGTGACCACCGCCTACAAGGCCGGCACCACCTGGACCCAGCTCATCGTGCTGACGCTGCTGGACCCGGACTCGCCGGAGATCCCCAATGTCTCGGAGCTGTCCCCGTGGCCGGACCGGCGCTTCGGGCAGAGCGACGAGCGCACGGCGCAGATGCTGGCGGCCCGCGATCCGGACCGCCCCCTGTGCCTGAAGAGCCACCTGCCCCTGGACGCGCTGCCCTACCACCCGGAGGTGCGCTACGTGGTGGTGGGCCGCGATCCCCGCGACGTATTCATGTCGTTGTACAACCACTACAGCAACTACAACGACGTCATGTACGCGCGCCTCAACGATGCCGGCAACGTGGGTGAGCCCATGCCCCGCTGCCCGGACGATCCGCGCACCCTGTGGCGCTCGTGGATCAGCCGCGGCTGGTTCGAATGGGAGGCAGAGGGCTGGCCCTTCTGGGCGAACCTGGGCCACACGCGCAGCTACTGGGCCCACCGCGCGCTGCCGAACCTGCTGTTCGTGCACTACGCGGATCTCTGGGCGGATCCGCACATCCACGTGGCGCGCATCGCCCGCCACATCGGGCTCGAAGCGGATCGGGCGCGGGTCGATCGCGTGGTGGAGCGCACCCGCTTCGACGTGGTAAGGGAGCACTCCGATCGGCTCATGGGCCGCCTCAACGAGACCTGGCACGGCGGCTCCCGGGCCTTCTTCCACCGGGGCGGCGGCGGGCACTGGCGCAGCGTGCTCACGGACGAGGACCTGGCGCTGTACGAGTCGGCCAAGTCACGGCTGCTGGAGCCGGCCTGCGCGCGCTGGCTGGAGGAGGGAGGGGACATTCGGAGTTCGTAACTCATTGATCGGGTGTCATCGCAGCGCAAATGCGCTCGACTTCCGCGACCTCCATTCTTCCGCCGTATGCGTGGCGGATCATGATCACCGGATCAATGAGTTACGAACTCTGAATGTCTCCATTGCCCCCTCGCGCACCCGAGGGCCACGCGCGGGAGGTGCCTGCGTCCGGGTGAGCCCGCCGCAGGGGCGAGGCGTCAGCGACAGTCCGGACGCTTGCCGGTGGCCTGCGCCGCCTCGTAGAGGCGCATCGCGTCGGGCATCTGGCGCTCGAGGGCGGCGATCCGTCCCTCGGGCGAGGGGTGCGTGGACAGGAAGGTGGGTGGCTTCGCGCCGCCCTGCCGGCTCATGTTGCGCCACAGCTCGATGGCACCGCGGGGATCGAAGCCGGCGCGCGCCATCAGATCGACGCCGATGGCGTCGGCCTCGCTCTCCTGGGCACGGCCGTACGGCAGCAGGACCCCGTACTGCGCGCCGAGGCCCAGCAGCCCGAACAGCTGCTGGCGCATCGGTGTCTGCGGGCCGGCCACCGCCGCGGCCAGGTCGAGCCCGGCCTGGGTCGCGTACTGGGCCGAGACGCGGGCGTTGCCGTGGTGTGCGGTGACGTGACTGATCTCGTGGCCGATGACCGCGGCGAGCTGTGACTGATCGGCGGCGACGTCGAGCATGCCCGTGTACACGCCGATCTTGCCGCCGGGCAGCGCGAAGGCGTTCGCCTGGGGGCTGTCGAACACGCGCACCTCCCACTGGACGTCGGACGCGACGTTGGCCGTGACCGCGTCGGCGACGCACTGCACGTAGGCGATCCGGGAGCGGTCCTCGCTGACCGGTGTCTCCTTCTGGATCGCGTCGAAGGCCGCCGCCCCCATCTGCGCCATCTGCGACTCCGGGAACAGCCGCAGCTGCGGCTGGCCGGTGGGCGACGTGGCGCAACCAGCGGCGACGAGGGAGAGCGCGGCAACGGTCGTCAATCTTGCAGGCATCGGATTCGGTCCGGTGAGGCGATGTGGCAGAACTCTACCGCGAATGCCCGGCGCGTCCGTTCTCGTGTTCCGGTTACCGGCTTCGCCCCTGCTTGCACGTTTCCGCGGGCACGACTTTGCGGCTGCCGCCGGGGATTCCTTGTGCCCCATCAGCAGGCCTCATAGACTCGTCAGCGACACGTAACGCGGCAGGCCGCGCGCGCAGCGAGGGGGCCCCATGCACCTGTCCCGATTCCCGAGAGTGCGGCTTTGCCACGCGCCAACGCCGCTCGAGCCGATGACCGCACTGAGCAAGGCGCTCGGCGGCCCCACGCTGTTCGTGAAACGCGACGACTGCACCGGGCTCGCGACCGGTGGCAACAAGACCCGCAAGCTCGACTTCCTGATGGGCGAGGCCGTGGATCGAGGCGCGGACTGCGTGGTGACCCAGGGCGCGGTGCAATCGAACCACGTCCGGCAGACCGCCGCCGCGGCGACGCGGCTGGGCCTCGGCTGTCACGTGCTGCTGGAACGGCGCGTGCCCGACGTGGCCGCGAGCTACGAGGCCACGGGCAACGTGTTCCTCGATCGCCTCTTCGGGGCGGAGATCCGCTTCGTCGAGACCGGACAGGACATGAACGCCGCCGCGGAGGCGTTCGGCAGGGAGCTCGCGGGCGAGGGGAAACGGCCCTACGTCATCCCCGGTGGCGGCTCGAACCCGACGGGTGCGCTCGGCTATGTCAGCTGTGCCCTGGAGATGCTGATGCAGGCCAATGACATGGGCTTGCGCATCGATCACGTGGTGCACGCGACCGGGAGTGCCGGGACCCAGGCCGGTCTCGTCGTGGGCTTCGAGGGCTCGAACTCGGGCATCCCGGTCCAGGGCGTCAGCGTGCGCAACCCGAAGGCGAAGCAGGAGCAGGCGGTGCACGACCTCGCGCAGAGGACCGCGGCACACGTCGGCGTCGCCGGCGCGATCTCGCGTGACGTCATCCGCGCCGACGACGGCTACGTGGGACCGGGATACGGACAGCCGACGCCGGAGATGGTGGACGCGATCCGGCTGACGGCGCGCTGCGAGGGCATCCTGCTCGACCCCGTGTATTCCGGCAAGGGCATGGCGGGACTGATCGGCATGGTGCGTGCCGGGCGCTTCCGCAGCGACGAGAACGTCGTGTTCCTGCACACGGGGGGAGCGACCGCGCTCTTCGCCTACGAGGATCTGTTCACGACGCCCTGACGCGGCATCCACCGAATCCGTTCCTGCCCGGACCGATTCGCACCGTTCACGAGCTCGCGCTCCGGCCGCCCTCGGTGATTGCGCGCCGACCCGTTGCGCGGCCCCGGCGGCCGCGACCCGTGTCCGGCGTCACCCCCCGCTCTTGCCGCCGCTGCTCTTGCCGCCCCCGCCCTTGCCGCCGGCGCGGGTCTGCGCGGACAGCCCCGAGAACGCGGACAGCCACTGGCGATGCAGGGTCTGCATCTGCTCGGCCATCTGATCCCATCCGCCCATCAGCTGCCTGAGGTGCTCCTCGCCGGGCATTCCCGAGGCGGGGCTGGTCTTGCCCATCAGGTCGAACCACTGCTGCCAGAGCTTGCGCTGCGCATCGCTCCACTGATCCACCAGCTTGACGCCCTCGGAGGCCCAGCGCTTCATCTCCTCCGGCGCGCCCTCCACCTTCGCGACCTGCTCGGCCCAGGCCCGGGTCGCCTGCTTCTGGGTATCCAGCGTCTGCTCCACCGCCTCCTGCCAGCGCGACAGACCCTGCGTCCAGGGCTGCGCACCGCTGCCTGCGCCGGGCGCCTGCTGGACGTTCTGCATCCACTCCTGCCAGAGCTTCTGCTGGCCCTGTATCCAGTCGGTGATGAGATTCTGCATGTCGGACTGCTGCGCCATTGTCGTTACTCCCTTGCTTCCCGTCCTGACCGCACGGGTTTGTCGTAGGCTCCGAACAAGCATAGCCCCGTTGGCCACGGGTCGCGGGATCGCCGGACGGCGCGTCCCGGCGATCACCGGCCGCGCGCGGGCGCCGGCCAGGGCGCGGCCGCCGTCCCTGCCAGGGTCGCTGCCAGCAGCGCCACGTCGGGGGCGAGGCCCAGGGTCCCCGCCACTCCCAGCTGGTAGACGCACCACAGGGCCGGGGCCAGCAGCAGGTGCACGGGCACACCGGGCCCGGTCATCAGCAGCACGCCGATGGTGAGCGCGGCCGTCGGCGCGGGGGACACGCCAGCCACCGGGGACGCCGCCCAGTCCCCCGCCCACGCGGCACCCGCCAGGGGTGCGCCGGCGATTGCCGCGACCACCAGGCACGCACCGAGGCCCCCCCGGAACCCGGACACGGCGCGGAAGCTCACCCGAGCCCGCACCACCCCGGTCCACGCCAGCGCCAGCGCCTGCAGCACGAACAGCCCGGCGAACACCATCGCGACCCAGTTGAGCATGGCGTGGTTGCGCCACTCCCAGCCGATGCCGCACCAGGCCCAGGCGATTGCCAGTGCCCCCGCCAGCAGGCGCGGCGCGTGCGGTGCGCGCCGCAGCCACAGGGCCAGCAGCGTCACGAGGAGCAGCAGCGCGAGAGCCTGAGCAGGCCACAGGTCGGCGTTGTAGCGGGCCGCGACGACCAGCAGCGCCTCGGCGTCGTAGGGGACCAGGCGCGCGAACACGGCGGCGAGGGAGCTAGTGTCCCGTCCCGCAGATCGATTGCGAATTCTCGGCGAGCCATCCGTGCCGTGTGGCAAGGCGCGACGAGGAGCAATAGCCGTAGCGATTGCGACGAGTCGCAACGCCGCCACGCGATGCGGGGGCCGGCGAGAAACGCAAGGCTTCCGCGGGACGGGGCACTAGATGTCGGCGAGATCGGCGGCCATGCGCCGGCGAAGATCCGCGTCCGGCAAGGGGCCCCGTGCGGCCCCCATGTTCTCGCGCATGTGGTCCACCCGGCTGGTGGCCGGAATGGCGCAGGTCACCGCCGGGTGTGACACGATGAACTTGAGCAGCACCTGGGCCCAGCTGGTGGCGCCGATGGCCGGCGCCCAGTCGGGCAGCGGCCGACCCGCCACCCGGTCGGGCAGCGACCCGCGCCGGAACGGACGGTTGGCGATCACCGCGATGCCGCGCTCCGCGGCCAGGGGCAGCAGCCGCGTCTCGGCCTCGCGGTCCAGCGCGTTGTAGGTGAGCTGCACGAAGTCCACGGGACGCGATTCCATGATCGACGCGAGCTGGTCGTGGCGCATGCCGTGGGAGGTGGTGATGCCCACGTAGCGCACGCGGCCTGCATCCTTGGCGGCGAACAGCGTCTCCAGGTGGGACTCCCAGTTCAGCAGGTTGTGCACCTGCTGCAGATCCAGGCGTGCCAGCCCCCAGCGGCGCTCCGAGTCGTCCATCTGCGCCTTGCCGTGGGCGGTGAACGGCGTCCACACCTTGGTGGCGCTGAACAGGTTGGGGTGTTGCGAGAGTCGCGACAGGCAGTAGCCCACCACCTCCTCCGACGACCCGTACATGGGCGAGGAGTCGATCATCCCGCCGCCGCCCTCGAAGAAGGCCCGCAGTACCTCCACCCGCTGCGCCCGCAGCTCCGCATCGCGGCCCACGTTGAAGGTGATCCAGGTGCCCATGCCGATCACCGGGATGCGCTCGCCGGTGCCGGGAATGGGGCGGGTGAGCAAGGCGGCGCGGTCCGCGAGCAGTCGCCGCGGACCGGCCACGGCGACGGCTGCCGCGGCGGACAGGGAGGCGAGGAACCGGCGTCGATGCATCGGGTAGAGGGCGCTCACGGCGCGTGTTTCGGACGCGGGGAAGCCTACCCATGCGGTGGGAGCGGCGCGCCCCCCCGGGGTGGACGACCCCGGATGGATGTATCGTTTCTCCCGGTCGGCCGTTGCCACGACATGCTCCATGGATTCACTGACACAGCTCGCCCTGGGCGCGGCGGTGGGCGAGGCCACCGCCGGGCGCCAGGTGGGGCGCCGGGCGGCCCTGTGGGGCGGGGTGTGCGGCACCCTGCCAGATTTGGACGTGTTCATCTCCTTCGGCGATGCGGTGCGCGACTTCACGTACCACCGCGGCTTCAGCCATTCCCTGTTCGTGCTCGCGGCGCTGACGCCCCTGGTGGTGTGGCTGATCCTGACCGTGCACCGCAACACCCGTGTGCACCGGTGGCGATGGGCCGCGCTGGTGTATCTGGTGTTCGCCAGCCACGTGCTGCTGGACAGCTTCACGGTGTACGGCACCCAGATCTTCTGGCCGTTCGTCACCACGCCGATGACCTGGTCCACCATCTTCATCATCGATCCGGCGTACACGCTGCCGCTGCTCGTCGGGGTGATCGCGGCGCTCGCCGCGTCCCGGCACCGGCCCTGGGGCCACGCGATGAACGCCGCCGGCCTGGTGCTGAGCACCGCATACCTGGCCTGGACCGTGGGTGCCAAGCTGCACGTGGAGGACGTGGCCCGGCGATCCCTGGATGCACAGGGACTCGCCCAGGCCGCGTTGCTGACGACGCCGGCCCCGTTCAACAGCCTGCTGTGGCGGGTGCTGGCGGTGGACGACGCCGGCTACTATGAGGGCTTCTACTCGCTGGTCACCGGCGAGGACACGGTGCGCTTCGATCACCATCCGCGCCGGCTCGAGCTCATCGCGCCAATCCATGAGAGCTGGCCGGTGCAGAGACTGCAATGGTTCACCAAGGGCTTCTACGCGGTCGCGCCGGTGGGCGACGACGTGGTGATCACGGACCTGCGCATGGGAGTCGAGCCCGACTACGTGTTCCGCTTCAAGGTGGCGGAGGTGGGCAACCCGCACCCCCGCGCGGTGCCCGTGGAGCGGGTGCCGGCAGTGCGCGACTGGGACCGGCTGCGCTGGGTGTGGGCGCGCATCTGGGATGCCCGGGCGCGGGAGCCGGGATGGGAATGAGCGCTCGAGGTCCCGCGACGATGACCGCGCCGGCCCAGGGCACGGGTACCTGGGCCTGACGCCGCCGGGGTCCTGGCAGCAGCCCACCCGGCGCGGGCGCGGGCCGGCGGCATCGACGCCCTGTTCGAGGCGCGCATCTCGGATCCCGAGCTGCGACTCATGTTCTTGTGCGTGCGCGACGAGCTGACGCCGCTGGATCGGCTCGCGCTCACCCTCATCGTGGTGAGCGGCTTCACGGCGCGGGAGACCGCGGC
>JBFHNV010000053.1:0-28786 GCA_041593595.1 Gammaproteobacteria bacterium | reverse complement strand
GAGGTGTTGCCGTCGTGGGTGCCCAGGCGGAAGGTGCCGCCCTTCTTCGGCGTGGCGGCGGCCACGCCGGTGCTCCACAGCATGCCGGCGGCGGACACGCTCATGCCGGCAATCGCGGCGAAGCGCACGAAGTCGCGGCGGCTCAGCTGGCCTCGCCTGGCGTCGGCGGTCATGCGCTCGATGAGCTCGGTGCGGGATTTTTCTTTCATCGGGGTCTCTCTCCTCCGGGTTCTCTCAGGTGGTCGAATGGCTCAACACGTTGAATTGGCTTGGGAAAACATCACACTGCCCGGTGCCGTCCCCGGCCGCGCTGGGCGCAGGGCGAGGACCGCGGGTTTCATCGTGGGACGGGGATTGCGAAAGAATAGAAATTTCAGCGCCCTACGTCGAGGCAGCTACGGCCGGCGGGCAGCACCGAGTGGCCCGGATCGCCACCCATGTCCTTGACGCGCCGGGCAATGGCGCCCGCGGGACCGTTCGTCGCCTGGGCCCGCACCGGGCCTGAGGCCGTGTCCCGCCCGGTCGCACGCGGGCTCGCGTGACGAGCCACGCTGCCTGCTACCGTCTGCCTGCCATGTCCCCGAGCCTGTCCAAGTCCCGCTTCCTGTCCGGAGAGCAGTGCGACCTGCGGCTGTGGTACGAGTGTTTCCGCCCGGAGCTCGCCTCGGCCCCGGACGCGATGACGGAGGCCCTGTTCGCCACCGGCCACGAGGTGGGACGCCTGGCCCGCCGACGCTTCCCGGGCGGCACGCTGGTGGAGGCGGATCACCAGCACGGCGGCGAGGCGGTGCGGGCGACCCGCGCCCTGATGGCGCGCGGTGGCCCGCCGGTGCCGGCCATCTACGAGGGCGGCTTCGAGCATGCGGGGGTGCGGGTGCGCGCCGACGTGCTGGTTCGCGGGCCCGACGGCGGCTGGGACCTGGTGGAGGTGAAGTCCACCACCGGGGTGAAGGCGGTGCACGACCTGGACGTGGCCATCCAGGCGTGGGTGCTGCGGGGCGCCGGGGTGGACCTGCGCCGCGCCGGTGTGCTCACCCTGGACCGGGGCTACCGGTGGCCGGGCGGCCCCTACGACCTGGAGGCACTGTTCGCGCTGCACGACCGGACCGGTGTGGTGGAGTCGCTGCTGCCTGGACTCGGGCCCGAGGTGGCGCGGCTGCACGCGGTGCTGGCCGCGGTGGCCGCTCCGGCCATCGGGCCGGGACCCCAGTGCACGACGCCGTACGAGTGCCCCTTCCTGGCCCATTGCACGCGCCACGTCGTTGCCCCGGAATGGCCCCTGCGCACCCTGCCGTCCCTGGGGGCCCGGCGGCGCGAGGCGCTGGAGGCCATGGGGGTCCAGGACGTGCGGGAGATCCCCGCGGGGTTCACCCTCACCCCGCTGCAGTCGGTGGCGCGGGATGCGGCGCGATCCGGCGCGGACGCGGTGCACGGCGATCTGGCGGGCGCCCTCGCATCGGTCGCCTACCCGGTGCACCACCTGGACTTCGAGACCTGCGCGCCCGCGCTGCCCCGCTACCCCGGCACCCGGCCCTACGACCCGGTGCCGTTCCAGTTCTCGCTGCACACCGAGCTGGCGGACGGCGCGGTCCGCCACGCGGAGTACCTTCATCCCGACGCCGGCGACCCGCGCGAGCCCCTGGCCCGCGCGCTGCTGGACGCCCTGGGCGAGGCGGGCTCCATCGTCGTGTACACGGGCTTCGAGCAGCGCGTCATCGTGTCCCTGGCGGCGGCGCTGCCGGCCCTGGCGCCGCGCCTCGAGGCGTTGCTGCCGCGGCTGTTCGATCTCCACCCGTTGGTCCGGTCGAGCTACTACCACCCGGCGTTTCGCGGCTCCTTCTCCATGAAGTCCGTGCTGCCCGCCCTGGCTCCGGATCTCGGCTACGACGGGCTGGCCATCGCCGACGGCGCCCTCGCCGCGGTCCGCTACGAGGAGGCGCTGCGCGCTGGCGAGGCCGAGCGGGCGCGCATCTTCGCCGACCTGCGCGACTACTGCGGCCGCGACACGGAGGGGTTGCTGCGCATCCGCCGGGAGCTGGCCGCGCGGGCCCGGGTGCACGACGTCTGAGTACCCGGTCCGAATTCTGCGGCAGACCATGCCTGCCTCCTCCTCCCTGACCGGTGATCTGCGAATCGCAGTACCCAGGTAGCCGGCGGGACTCGGCTACACTCGTAATCCGGCCCCCGGCACGGGAGGTACGGATCGATGGTCGAGGATCACCCTGCCACCGGTTCCCCGCAGAAACCCTACGGCCCGCACCTGAAGGCCACGTCCCCGGTGCTGCTGGAGATCGAGCGCGAGGTCTTTGGCTGCGACTACGGCGCCACCAGCTGGAGCGATCGGGACGAGGTGGATCGATTCGCCGCCGCACTCGGCCTCGCGCCGGGGGTGGACGGGCTGGAGATCGGCGCCGGTGCCGGCTGGCCCGGGCTCTACCTGGCCCGGCGCACGGGGGCCACCCTGACCCTGTCGGACCTGCCGCGGGACGTGCTGGGTCTCGCGCAGGCCCGCGCCCGCCGCGACGGGCTCACCCGTCAGTGCCGGGTGGTGCAGGCCAACGGCGCGGCGTTGCCTTTCGTATCCGCCAGCTTCGACGCGATCTACCACTGCGACGTGCTGTGCTGACTCGCCGCGAAGCGCTCCGTGCTGAGGGCATGCCGGCGGGTCCTGCGGGACGCGGGTCGCATGATGTTCGCGGTCATCGCCGTCACTCCCGGGCTGCGCGGCGCCGACAGGGCGCGGGCCATCGCCGGTGCGCCACCCTTCACCGCCGCACCGGGACCCTATGAGGCGCTGCTCGCGGGCGCGGGCTTCCAGGTGCTCGCCCGGGAGGACGTGACCGCGGCGTTCGCGGACGTGGTGCGGCGCGACCTCGCTGCCTACGAGGCGAGGGCGGACCGGGTGGTCGCCGCGATGGGGAGCGCGGAGCTCGAGGCGCGGCTGACGCTGCGGCGCGAGCGGCTGTCGGGCATTGCCGCCGGGCTGCTGCGCCGGGAGACATTTGTCGTGCGCCCGCATCCCGGGTCGCGCTGACGGGTCCCGCCCCGCAGTAGCATTGTTCCCTTCACTCGTCACGGGGGACCCACATGGGACGGCTGGAAGGCAAGGTGGCGATGGTGGTGGGCGCCGGCCAGAGCCCGGGCCAGGGTGTGGGCAACGGTCGCGCGACGGCGATGCTGTTCGCCCGCGAGGGCGCCGCGGGCGTGGTGTGCGTGGACCGCACCCTGGACGCTGCCGAGGAGACCGCGGCCATCATCCGCGGCGAGGGCTTCGCGGCTTCGGCCCTGGCCGCAGACATCACCGTGGAGGCCGAGATCGAGGCCGCGGTGGAGGCGGCCCTGGCGGAGCACGGCCGCATCGATGTGCTGCACAACAACGTGGGGGTGAGCCTCGCCGGGGGCGACGCACCGCTCGCCGACATCACCGAGAAGGCCTTCGACACCGTGTTCGCCATCAACCTGCGCGGCATGGTGATGACCTGCAAGCACGTCATCCCTTCCATGCGTGAGCGGCGCGCCGGGGCCATCGTCAACATCTCCTCCATCGCGGTGCTGGAGAAGTACCCCTACGTGGCCTACAAGGCCTCCAAGTCCGGCGTCGTGGCGTTCACCGAGCAGCTCGCCTACAGCTACGCCGCGGACAACATTCGCGCCAACGTGATCCTGCCGGGGCTCATGGACACGCCCATGGCGGTGGACACCCGGGCGCGGGAGTGGGGCAAGACCCGCGAGGAGGTGGCCGCGGCGCGCGACGCGCGGGTGCCGCTGGGACGCAAGATGGGCAGCGCCTGGGACGTGGCCCACGCAGCCCTGTTCCTGGCCAGTGACGAGGCGAAGTTCATCACCGGCGTGGCGCTGCCGGTGGACGGCGGCGCCAGCGTGTTCCGGGGCGGCTGAGCGCAGCGGTGGCGTGCCCCGGCGGCGTGCCGCGTGAGTCCGGGGCCTGCCCGCTCCCCGGGCGCGCGAGACGCGGCGCCGGAGTATCCTTCGCGCCCCAACCCAAGGGAGATTCCCCATGCGAGCATTGCACCTGGCGCGGTCCGCCGCGCTCACGTGTGTGGTGGCGGCGGCGTGCACTCCGGCGCTGGCAGCCAACGTCAAGGTCACGCCCCTCGGCAGCCACGACGGCGAGTTCTGCCAGTTCGATCGGGCCATGCTCTTCGAGGACCCGGACGGCACCCGCATCCTCTACGACGCCGGGCGCACCGTGGCGGGCGCGGACGACCCGCGCCTCGGCAGGATCGATGCGCTGCTGGTGAGCCACATGCACGGCGACCACGTGGGCGACCGCCACATCCCCGCCACCAACGCCGGCGAGTGCGGCAAGGTGGACGTGTCGGTGGCCGCCACCCCGAACACCAACACCGTCAACATCGCGCTGGCGAAGAAGGCCAAGATCGTCACCGGCAGCGAGATGCCCGCATTCTTCTCACGCAAGCTCGAGACGCTGGGCGGCGATCCCAAGGCGTCGGAGCTGGTGCGCTTCGGTGCCTCGCGCAAGGTCGGCGGGGTGACCGTCACCACGGTGCCCGCGGTGCACTCCAACGGCGTGCATCCCGCGATGATCGGCGGCGCGCTGGGCGACATGCTCAAGGAGTCCGGGGTGAGCGTGTACGTGGGCCCGCCCACCGGCTACGTGCTCACGTTCTCGAATGGACTCGCCGTGTACCTGTCCGGCGACACGGGCATCACCGCGGAGCAGGAGACGGTGGTGCGGCGGCACTACGGCGCGGGGCTCGCGGTGATCAACATCGGCGACACCTTCACCACCGGCCCCATGGAAGCCGCCTTCGTGATCAACGAGCTGGTGATGCCGAAGTCCGTGATCGCGTCCCACGCCAACGAGCCCGCCACCGAGGGAGGCAAGGTCCGGGCGGGGACGCGCACCGAGGCCTTCATCAAGGCCGCCAAGGTGCCGGTGCACGTGCCGCTCAGCGGCCGCACAATGGAGTTCGACGACGCGGGCGCCTGCGTCGCCGGCTGCTGACCGGCGGGGTCCCGGCGCGCGCCGCGCGCCGGGGCGCACGACTCAGGCGGAGCGCAGGACCAGCCGTTCCTGGTCGTCCTGGATGCGCCCGAGCAGCGCCTCCAGGACCGTCTCCGCGCGGTCGTGTTCGACCTGGCAGGTGCCCGCGTTCTCGTGGCCGCCGCCACCGTACTCCAGCATCAGCGCGCCCACGTTGGTGCGGCAGCTCCGGTTGACGATGGACTTGCCCACCGCGAACACGGTGTTCTGTCGGCGCAGCCCGTCCAGCACGTGCATGGAGACGTTGCAGGACGGGTACATGGCATAGATGGTGAAGCGGTTGGACGCGTAGATGGTGTCCTCGCCGCGCAGGTCGAGCATCACGAGGTTGCCGTGCACCACCGCGCGCCGCTTCACCTGCAGCCGGTACAGCTCCTGCTGTGCCATGTAGATGTCGATACGCTCGAACACGTCGGGCAGCTCGAGGATGGCCTCGATGGGCAGCCGGGTGCAGTGCCCGATCAGATCCATCATGAGCTGGTAATTGGAGATGCGGAACTCGCGAAAGCGCCCGAGCCCCGTGCGCGCGTCCATCAGGAAGTTGAGCAGCACCCAGCCGGTGGGCTCCAGGATCTCGCCGACGCTGAAGCGGGCCGAGTCGGCCTTGTCGACCGCGGCCAGCATCTCGTCCCACTCGGCGGGGAAGGCGTCATCGCCCCCGAAGTGTCGCCACACCACGCGCGCCGCTGACGGGGCGGTCGGGTCGATCACGTGGTTGACCGATCGCTGCGGGGTGCGCAGGGTCTCGCTCAGGTGGTGGTCGAAGCACAGGTGGACCTCGGGGCGCCAGGGCAGGTTCGTGGTGATGTCCCGCTCGGAGACCGGAACCTTGCCGTCCTGCATGTCCTTGGGGTGGACGAAGGCGATGTCGTCCACCAGGTCCAGGTGCTTCAGCAGCACCGCGCACACCAGGCCGTCGAAGTCGCTGCGGGTGACGAGGCGAAAACGCCGCTGGGTCTGGGGCATGGTCGGACCTCCTGCGGGCTCGGGCGGGGCCCCGGCCTTCGCCGCGTATCGGCCGGCGCCGCCTAGACTTGAGGGAGGCACGGGTGGGGGGCAGGCCGATGAGCGGGCTGGCACGGATGGCGGAGTCGGTGGGGGCGCGGCTGGTGGCGCGGGGCGAGACGGTGGCGGTGTCCGAGTCCTCCAGCGGCGGGCTGGTGTCGGCGGCGCTGCTGGCGGTCCCCGGTGCGTCCCGGTTCTACCTGGGCGGCGGCGTGATCTACACGGGCGCCGCGCGCGCCGCGCTGCTGGGCGTCGCGCCCCGGCTGCCAGAGGCGGTGCGCTCCGCGTCCGTGCCCTACGCGGCTCTGTGCGCCGCAACGGTGCGCGAGCGCCTGGGCGCCACCTGGGGGTTGGCCGAGACCGGCGCCGCCGGGCCCACGGGCAACCGCTATGGGGATGCCGCGGGGCACTGCTGCATCGCGGTGGCCGGCCCGCTGGAGTCCACGCGCACCCTGGAGACGGGGGATGCGGATCGAGAGGCCAACATGTGGGCCTTCGCGCGGGCGGCCCTGGAGGCCCTGGAGCAGGCCGTGGGCGAGGCCCCCTGAGACTACCGGGCTACAGGCGCTCCAGGCGGCGCGCGAACCACAGGGCCAGCACGCCGAGGCCGAGCCCGGTGAGCGCCAGCAGCGGACGGTAGCCGGCGGTCTCGACCACCTGCCCGGCGCCGGCGACCCCTAGCGCCTGGCCGGAGAACAGGCAGAAGGCGAACGCGGAGATGGCCGAGCCTCGGGCCGCCGGCGCCATCTCCGTGGCGCGGGTCTGGAGCGTGTTGTGCAGCAGGTAGAAGGCGAGCCCGAGCACGATCACCGTCGGCACCGCGGGCTGCCAGGCGGGTGCGAGGGCCAGCACCGCGAAGCCCGCGGGGAGCAGCCCGCCCGCGGCCATCACCATGCGGCGCGGTCCCAGGCGGCGCACCAGGGTGCCCACCATCACGCTGTAGGCGAGGCCGCCCACGCCGAATCCGGCCAGCACGAGCCCGATGTGGGTGTAGCCGAGGGCGAACTCGTGGCGCAGATAGGCGCCCAGGTAGCCGAAGGCGCCGTAGAAGAGGCACCCTTCGATGGCCACTGCGAGGCAGATGGCGCGCGCGGTGGCGGATCGCAGCAGCCCCGCGTAGCGGGCCAGGGGCCCGCGCCCGGCGCCCGTGTGCTCCGGCGGCGCCTCGCGCCGGGCGAGGGGCACGAGCGCCGCGGCGATGAGCGCGAACGCCGCCGCCGGCGCAAGGAAGCTCGCCCGCCAGCCCGCCAGATCGCTGAACCCCCCGCCCACCAGGGGCCCGCAGGTGGCCCCGAGCAGTGTGCCGGCGATGAAGCGTCCCAGCACCGGCTGGCGCTGGTCGTAGGGGACGTTGTCGCCCACGAAGGCGAAGGACAGGGGGATGACGGCGCCGGCGGTCATGCCGGTGAGGAAACGGTAAACGGCCAGCGTCTCAAGCGTGCCGGCGCTGGCGCAGGCTGCCGAGGCGAGCGCGGCCAGCCACATGGCGCCGGTCACGGCCCGCAGCTTGCCGATGCGGTCCCCCAGCGGCCCGTGCACCAGCTGAAACAGCCCGTAGGCCAGGGTGAAGGCGGTGATCAGCACCGACGCCTCGGCCACGCCGGTGCCCAGATCCTGGGCCACCTTGGGCAGCAGTGGCTCCGCCATGCGCATGCTGACGCCGGAGACGAAGCCGCCGGCGGCCAGCAGGAACAGGGGATAGCGCAGGGGGGACATGGAGGCGCGCGCATCGTATATCCTTTCGCCATGCTGGTGCGGTTCAAGAGCGACGTGGGCGGCTTCACCATGTTCGGCGACGTGGCGGTGGAGCTGCTGCGCATGGCGGGCCACAGCGGCACCGTGCCCGGTGCCATCCCAGCGGCCGAGGTGCCGCGGGCCCTGTCGCGGCTGGAGGCGGCGCTCGCCGCCCGGTCCGAGCCCGACCAGGCGAATCAGGCGGACGAGGCGGACGACGACGGGGCGGCGCGGGAGCCGCCCGTGTCGTTGCGCCAGCGGGCCTATCCGATGCTCGAGATGCTGCGCGCCGCCGCGAAGGACGAGTGCGGCGTCATGTGGGACGAGCCCTAGCAGCCCGCGGCGCTGCGCGCAGCGAGAAGCACTGAAGCCCCGTCCGGCGCCGCCGGCAGCACGTCGCGGGCAGGGTCAGTCCAGATCGACGGTGACGTCGAAGCCGCGCCCGTCGCGGTGCATCCGGAAGTGGCCGTCCAGCACCGCATAGGTCCAGCGCGCCGATTTCTTCAGCCCCCCGAGGGGATACATGTGCACGCGCTCGATGCCGCAGTCCGGATCGCTGGCCGCGTACGCGGCCAGCAGCGCCACCTGGCGGTCCGGAGCCGACACGGTCATCAGCTTCGCCACGTTGCGCGCCTGGCGCGTCAGAAAGCGCATGGAGGGCCCCACGCCGCAGGCCTTGGCGTGGCCGATGAGGGCCTTGAGCGAGGCGAGGCCGGGCAGGCCGATGTGGATCGGCAGGCGGTTGCCCTCGGCGCGCAGCCGCCGGTCCCAGGCGATCACCGGCGCGGCCTCGAAGCAGAACTGGGTGACCAGATACAGGGACGCGTCGGTGCGCTCGGCAAAGGCGTTCTTCCACGCCAGGGCAGCGGCGATGGCGGCGTCGGAAATGTCCGGGCTGCCTTCCGGGTGCCCCGCCACGCCGATGTCGGTGATGCCGTGGCGGTCGAACAGGCCCGTCTCCAGCATCTGCATGGTGTCGGAGAACTCGCCCAGCGGGTGGTCCACGGCACCGCCGATGCACAGCACCTGACGCACGCCCACCTCGCCGGTGAGCCGTGCCAGCTTGTCGTCCAGGAACGCCCGGCCGGGCACGCTGCGGGCAGCCACGTGGGGCACGGGGTTGAAGCCCTCGGCCTTCAGCCGCGCCGCCACCGCCAGGGTGTCGTCGAAGTCCGATCCCGGCAGGAACGTGATGTACACGGTGGTGCCCGGACGCAGGTGCGCCCGGTAGTCGGCGATCTTGGCCGCCGCGCCAGGGGTGGTCTCGGCGGTGAACCCGGTGAGGAAGTCGATGATCTGCTGTCGCGGGTCGTCGGTCGGACGCGCGGCTGGGGCGATGGACGCCATGGATCGATTCCTCCGGGTGCCGGCGCCGGCACGGGCAGCGTGGACGGGTCCGGCCTGCGCGTGGGGCGCGAGGGCCACGCTTCAGCGGGTGCCGGGATGTCCGGCGGGATGTCCCGGGAAACGCGGCGGCGATGATAGCCAGTGGGCCGCGCAGGGAAATGCCCGGGACGTGGTGGCGAAAGTGGGCGTCGCGTGGGGGACACGGCCGCCGGGACGGGGCCGGCCCGCACGCTCGGCGGTCTCAGCCTGCCAGGTCCTGGATCGGGGTGTCCCGATCCACGAGACGGTCCGGATCCACGCGCTCCAGGCGCGGGACCAGCTTGCGGCAGGCCATGAACTCGCGGGTGCTGTTGACGGCGTCGGCGGCCACCAGCACGCCGTCGCGGAGGTAGAACACGATGAAGGACCGGTCCGCCAGGTCGCCGCGCACCACCGCCTGGTCGTGGCCCGCGGAGATCCCCACCATCTGCAGCTTCACGTCGTACTGGTCGGACCAGAACCAGGGCAGCTCCGCGTAGGCCTGAGGGTTGCCCAGCAGGTTCGCCGCCGCCACCCGGGCCTGGGCGGTGGCGTTGTGCACCGACTCCAGGCGCAGGGTGCCACCCAGCAGCGGCTGCGGATGGCGGGTGCAGTCGCCGGCGGCGTAGATGGCGGGATCCGCGGTGGCGCAGTGCTCGTCCACGAGGATGCCGTCGTCGCACGGCAATCCACAGTCCGCGGCCACCTCCTGGTTGGGTGCCACGCCGATGCCGGTGATCACCACGTCGGCGGGGAGCACCGTGCCGTCGGCGCGCACCCCGGTGACCCGATCGCCCGCGCCTTCGAAGCCCTCCACCCCGCTGCCCAGCCGCACGTCCACCCCGTGGCCCCGGTGCAATGCCGCGTACCACTCGGAGAGCAGGGGCGGCATCACCCGGGACAGCAGCCGGGGCGCCGCCTCCAGCACCGTGACCGACGCCCCCAGGGACACCGCCACCGCCGCCGCCTCGAGCCCGATGAAGCCACCGCCCACCACCACCAGCCTGGCGCCCGGGGTGAGCGCGGCGCGGATGGCCTCGCTGTCGTCGATGGTGCGCAGATCGTGGATGCCTGCCAGGGCGCGCCCCGGAAGATCCAGGGTGCGGGGGCGTGAGCCCGTGGCGAGCAGCAGGGCGCGGTAGTCCAGGTGCTCGCCGTCATCCAGCAGCACCCGGTGCGCGTCGCGATCGATGCGCGTGACGGTGCGGCCGAGGCGCATCTCCACGCCCTTCTCCGCCCAGTAGCCTGCCGGCTTGATGAAGGTGCGCGCCACCTCCATCTCGCCGGCCAGGAGCTGCTTCGACAGGGGCGGGCGCTGGTACGGCGCGTGTCGCTCGGCACCCACCAGCACCAGGCGCCCGTCGAAGCCGCCACGCAGCAGCGCGTCGGCTGCCTGGCCGCCGCACTGCCCGCCACCCGCGATCACGATGGTGTCGGTCTCCATGAGGGTCGGGAAGGTTCCTCGAGTGGCGTGGCGGTGTCGCGCGGAGATGGTCGCGGATCAGGGCGCCCAGGGTAACAACGGTCACCGGGGGCGCAAGCGCGCCGGGTCCCCCACGCGGGTGGCAGGCATGGCGGTCACGCCGCGGCGCCGGGCAGCAGCCGGAACACCCTCGCCTCGGTGACGGCGTCGCGCTCCAGCTCCCGCGACGTGGGGACCGCGTGCCGCGCCAGCTCCACCAGCCCGTCGCGCGGCAGGTAGTCGCGCCCGGGATCGCCGCACAGCACCCGCGCGCCGGCGGCCGCGGCACGGCGCAGCCACGGAGTGACGGCGCGGGCCAGGCACCGCTCGTACCAGAGGTCCGCGGCCAGCACCACGTCCACGTCCGTGGGCGGTGGCGAGACCAGCGGATCCACCATCTGCGCCTGCACGCAGACGCGGTTCAGGACCGTGTTCAGTCCCAGCGCTGCGATGGCCACCGGATCCGGGTCCATCGCCCGGGTGGTGCCGGCGCCGGCCAGGGCGGCGGCGATGGCGCAGATCCCGGACCCGGTGCCCACGTCCAGGACACGCCGCCCGCGCACCTCGGCCGGGGTGTCCAGGAGATGACGCGCCAGCGCCTGGCCGCCGGGCCACGCCACCGCCCAGAAAGGCACCTCCACGCCCAGCGCGCCCAGGTCCCGCTCGCCCACCTGCCACAGGGCAGTGAGGCGGTCCACCTGGTGCAGCCGGATCTCCGGACACAGCGCCGTGGTCCCGGGCCGCGTGTTGGAGCGCACGAACTCCAGCGCCCGGTCCGGCGCAAGGCCGCGCCCTCCCGATGGTTGCACTTCGCCGGTCACGGGACCAACGTGTACCACGGATGGACGCGGGAGGGGCCCATGGCCAAGGTGACCATTCTCTACTGGCAGGACATTCCGTCGATGGTGGAGGCGAGGGACCGGGACGGTCGCCACAAGATCCAGCTCAGCGCCCGCTTCCAGGAGCTCATCGACCGGGTGGCCATGAAGCGCAAGCTGGCGGGCACGGACGCGTATCTCACGCAGTGGTCGAAGGGCAGCCCCGAGGACCGCGCAGGCAGCGCGGAAGAGACCGCGAAGGCAGTGGCGGCGGAGCTGGAGGCGCGCTACGAGTCGATCCGCGAGGCGGCGCTGCGAAGTGATGGCGCGCAGCCGTAGCGCCGCCGTGCCGCGGCTGCGCCCGTGACGTGGCGGGCGTGAGCCGGGTTGCCGAGCCGCGCGCCCTGCCGGCGCCGGACGAGGACGGCGAGTTCCGCGCCGGCCCGGTGGACGTGGGCTGGATGCGCATCCTGCGCATCCAGGGCTACGTGGACCCGGAGCGGGTGCGTCCGCGCATCCGTCTGGCCGCCGAGCGCGCCGCGGAGATGGCCGCGGACCTGGCGGACGGGCGCGTCGGCTATCGCCGCGTCCCGGTCACGGGTCTCGCTGCGGGTCGCCTCGAGCTGGCCGGGGGCCACCGCTTCCACTGTGGGGCCTTCACCCGGCACCTGGCGGAGTGCCGCTGCGTGGTGGTCTTCGTGCTGACCGCCGGCGCCGCCTTCGACGAGCGGATCGGCGCGCTGATGCGAGACGACCAGCCGGTGGAGGGGTTGTTCCTGGACTCGGCCGGCTGGCTCGCGGTGGAGTCGGTGACCCGCCAGTTCTCCGACTGGCTCAAGTCGGCGGCGGCGGGCAGCGGGCTGCGGGTGACCCGGCGCATGGGGCCGGGCTACCGCTACCGGGTGGGTGCGCGCACGGAGCCCTGGCGCCTGGAGGAGCAGCGCGATCTGTTCGCGGCGCTGGCCGGCGCCCCGCTGCCGGCGCGCTTGCTGGACAGCGCCGCCATGCTGCCCAAGATGTCCCGCTCGGGTCTGTACGGCCTGCGGGTGGCAGGGCGCCCGGACGCTTTGCCGGCGTGCGGTCCGCACGCGTAGCATCGACCCCAGTGCCGCAGCCGGGAGGTGGCAGGAGATGATGTACAACGTCTCGTCCCTGGATCACGAGAGCGTGGATGCGCTGCAGGCGCTGGAACGCGAGACCGGCCGCACCCTGCTGGCCTTCTCGCTGTTGCCCGTGGTCAGTGACGATCTGAGCGAGGCAGAGCTCGCCAAGATCCAGGCGCTGGAGCAGCGCCTGGGCGTGGTCCTGGTGGCGGTGCGCCAGCGCCCGCCACGCACCCGCGGGCGCCGCGGCGACGCCTGACGCCGGTCACGCCTGTCAGCTCCGGTAGCGCTCGGCCAGGGCCAGCATCGCCGGCAGGCCCACGACGTCGTTCTGGGTCTTGAAGTCCGACATGCGGTCGAGTTGCGACAGCGTGCTGCCCTCGGCGCGGAAGCGGGCTAGGAACTCGCCGAGCTGGCGCGACACGAAGCGCCCCACGGCGCCCGGGTGGATCGAGACGGCGAAGCCGAGCTCCTGCAGGCGCGCGGCGGGGAGGATCGGGGTCTTGCCCGACTCCACCATGTTGGCCAGTACGGGCCGGTCGAAGCTGCGTCCCACCAGCGCCAGCTCCTCCTCGCTGAGCGGCGACTCCACGAACAGCACGTCGGCGCCCGCGGTGGCGAACGCGTGCGCCCGCTCGATGGCCTGCTCGAGGCCGAGCGCGGTGCGCGCGTCCGTGCGGGCGATGATGAGGAAGTCCGGGTCCACCCGCGCGTCCAGGGCCGCCTTGATCTTGCCCAGCATCTGCGGCAGGTCGACGACGCGCTTGTCGTCGAAGTGCCCGCAGCGCTTCGGCGCCTCCTGATCCTCGATGTGCAGGCCCGCGACGCCGGCGCGCTCGTAGGCACGCACCGTGCGTATCACGTTGAGGGCGTTGCCGTAGCCGGTGTCCGCGTCTGCGAACACCGGCAGGTCCACCGCGTCGGCGATGCGCGCGGCCTGGTCCACCATCTCCGAGAAGCAGAGCAGTCCGAGGTCCGGCTGGCCCAGTCGCACGTGGGACACCCCGGCACCGGTCATGTAGACCGCCTCGAATCCCGCGGCCTCGATGCAGCGGGCCACGAAGGGATCGTAGGCACCGGGGGCGATGAGGATCTCGTCGCGCTCGATGAGCGCGCGAAGGCGTGCGCAGTGGGTCATGGGGTTCCTCCGGTCACGGGGCCCGCGGCCTGCTGGCGGCGCCCGGGCAGGCCCAGGCCCAGGTGGCGCCACAGGCGGCGGCGCAGGTCCTCCGGGAGCACGTTGTCGAGATACTCGAGCGCGGTGCCGCGCAGGTTACGGTTGTCGCTGGACAGCGCCTGCAGGGCGAGCTTGAGCGCGTCGCGATCCAGCACCAGCCCGAGCAGCGTGAACACGTGGTCCAGGCTGAGCGTCGCACCGTCGCCCGGCGCGGTGGCATCCAGGCCGCCGTCGTCGTCCCCGAGCGTGCGGGTGCGCCAGATCTCCCGATCCACGTTCACCTCCTGGCGCACCGCGGCGTAGACGGCCGGTGTCGGCAGGCGCAGCGCCGGATCCCGCGAACGCATCCGGGCCAGCGCCCGGGCGCTCGCGTAGCGCACGCTGAACTCGCCGTCGCCGAGTCCCGCCAGCAGGCCGTCGATGACGCGCGGGTTGTGGCAGATCTCCATCACCGCGGGAATGCGCTGGCGAATCGTGAGCGGCTGGTCCGGATCCAGCAGCGCGTCGGTGAGCTGGCCGATGATCCGCGGCACCAGCCAGCGCAGCTCCATGTGCGCGTCGCCGGCGAGCTCGGGATGGTCCAGCAGCGTCACCAGATGCGGCGCGAGCCGGATGTCCATGAAGTCCCCCAGCAGCGCGGCCCGCACCCGCACCGGATCGCCCGAGGTCAGGTCCGCGGTGAGCGACGCCAGGCGCGTCGGCGCTGGCATGGGCGGCGATGCAGGCGCGCCAGGCTCGGCCAGCGGTGCATGCCTGTCCGGCGCGGCCTCGGGCGCGTCGGGGCGGCCGCCGTAGATGGCGTCGGGCAGCACGGCACGCCGGCCCTCCCGGTCCCGGCGCATGGCATGGACCCGTTCCAGCACCCGCTTGCGATCGGCGGCGGGGCTCACCTCCGCGAGCACCCGCCGGGTGGTGGCGTCGATCACCTCGTCCTCGGGCAGGGTCACGCCACCGCGCAGGGTCCTCGCGAGCTGCTCCACGTAGCCGCGGCTGAGCCGCGCCACCAGCGCCACCGCCGCCGCCGCAGCCAGCGCCGAGAGCAGCACCGGCACGGCACCGGTCATGCCCGGCGCCACCGCCAGCAGCGCCAGCACCAGGCCGCCGCCCAGGATGTCGCCCACGCGATCTGCCGCCACGTCGATGAGGGTCTTTGTGGGCCGCTTGGAGTGAGCAGGCAGCGGCGCGTAGAGCAGCTCGAAGGCGGAGCGGAACAGGGAGTGGCCCAGCACCGCATGGGCGCCGCGCAGCACCGCGGTGGTGGCCAGCGTGACCGAGAGGCTGCCCACCAGGCTGCCCGCCACCAGCACCACCGGCAGCGCCGCGAGCGCCGGCCCGATGCCGAATCGCTCCAGCACCCGGGGTCCCAGCGCCGACTGCAGCAGGAAGCCCAGCACGCCGGCTATGGCGTAGAAGCCGGCGAAGAAGCCCACCAGGTCCTCGCGGCTCTCGAAGTGCGAGGCGGCCTGGGCCTTGAAGGCGAAGTCCAGCAGCGCGGCGGTGACCGCCATCAGCGTGAGCAGCCCGGCCATGCCGCGCAGGTACGGGTTGCCCGTGATCATGGCGAAGCCGGAGCGCACCTGGGCGCCGTCGCCGGCGCGCGGATCGCGGCGCAGCGCGTCCCCCAGGGGCAGCATGACCACCGCGCACACCGCGTTGAGCGCCGCCAGCAGCACCAGCATGCTGGGGAAGCCGAGAGCCCCGGCCACGACGTGCGCCAGCAGCCCGCCCAGCACGCCCCCGAGCGCCGCGCCTGCGGCGATGCGCGCGATGCGCGGCTTTGCCGCGTGGGGGTCGAAGCGCTCGTTCACCAGCGACCAGAAGCCGCTGATCACCACCACACCGAAGCCGGTCATGTGCAGGTAGAGCATGCCAGCGGTGAATCCGGGGGCACGGTCCAGCAGGGCGCGCTCGATCATGAACAGCGCGGCGCTCAGGGCGAACACCGAGGGGACCGCGCGGCCCGGTCCGAAGCGGGTGAGCAGATGGGTCATGGCCAGCACGCCGAGCAGCGACACCAGCGCGCCGGCGATCACGGCCTTGGGAAGCTGCGTCACGTCGAAATGCGACAGGAACAGCGCGTCGCGGGCCGCCTTGCCGGCGACCTGCTGCGCGATCATCACGACGGCCACCCCGATGGCGAACAGGGTGGGGTGGCGGTGGGCGAGGGTGGCCGGGTTCACACCACCCGGTCAGGCCGCCGGAGCGGGCGCGAGGCGCGCCGTCTCGCGCCCGATCATCGTCACCAGGACCAGCCAGGCGAGGCAGATGGCGACGGTGAGCCCGCCGAGGGAAGCCACGTCCAGGATGCCGGTGAAGGCGATGATGAGCAGCGATCCCGCCACCTTGAACAGGCGGTATCCGAGCATGTCGATCCAGGCCTTGGCCTGGTAGGTGCGCACCGGGTCCACCGGGATGTAGAGCAGCTCTTTCGATGCGCGGTTGATGGAGTAGGACAGCCCCCGGTCGGCGATCTTCATCGCGCCGGCCACCCACAGCAGCGGCTGCGCCATGAACCCGAGCGCGAACACCATCAGCGTGATCGGCTGGGTGGCGAGCCCGGCCAGCATGCCCAGGCGGTTGTGCACCAGCGGCGTCACCACCAGGTTCACGCCGATGGAGGCGAGGCCCAGGACGCTGAAGAACCAGGAGATGAACGCGGTGCGGGCCTCGCGCTCCGGATACGCCTCGTTGACCACGCTCAGGAACTGGTACTCCACTACCGGCTGGGCGAGCTGCGAGCACATGAGCAGCGCCGCGATGAGGATGAGGTAGCGGCTGGACACCAGGGCGCGCCAGCCGCCGGCGGCGGACACCGGCGAGACGCCCATGCCCCGCGGGATCTCCCGGTACAGGCCCTGGCGGGCCATCCACAGGTTGAGCCCGATGACCAGCACCAGGCACACGGCGCACGACAGCAGCAGGTCCGGCGTGGTCACGGGCGTGTAGCTGACCAGGGCCGCGGCCACGGCGCCCCCGGCCACGCCGCCGGCGAGGCCGCCGCTGCCCACGAACCAGTAGCTGCGCCGGCCCTCGTCGCGCGTGGAGATGGTGTTGGTGAGGCTCCAGAACTGCTCCACCAGGACCACGCTGAAGATGTCCACCAGCACGTAGAAGCCGACCGCGGCGGACTTGCCGTGGACCTCGAACAGCACCCGGAAGGCCACCAGCAGGACGATGAAGGCCAGGCAGGACGCGAGCACCACCCTCAAGCGCGCGAACCGCTGGACGATACGGTGATAGGCGCCGATGAGCGCCAGCAGGACGCCGGCGGTGACGATCCACAGCCAGGGGAAGGCGTCGGGGTTGAAGTGCTCCAGGACCAGCGAGCGGCTGGCGGCCTTGACCTGGTAGTAGGCGAGGATGATGAGGAAGAAATTGAGGAACAGCACCACGGCCCGGGCCGCCAGGCGGCCCGTTTCCGGTAGCGCGGCAGGCTTCGGGGTGCTATCTTCGCGCGCCATGCGCACGTCCTGCGTCATTTTTTTCCTTCAACTCATTGTTTTCACGGCCGTTCCCGCTCAAGCGGACGACGCCGGTGGATTCGTGCCGCTGCGCGAGGCTCACGACCCGGCGCTGCAGTCGCGCCTCGAGCGGGTGCTCGCGAGGCTGGGCCTGGACGCCCCGGTGCGCGAGCAGCGCCTGGCGGTGGCGCTGGCCGACATCACGGAGCTGGACGAGCCCCGGCTCGCGTCGGTCAACGGCGACGCCATGCTGTACGCGGCGAGCCTGCCGAAGATCGCGATCCTGCTCGGCGCGTTCGTGGAGGTGGAGCGCGGCCGGCTGGCGCTGGACGACGACGTCCGACGATCGCTCACCGACATGGTCCGGGTGTCCTCGAATGTGGAAGCCACGCGCATGCTCAACCGGGTGGGCAAGCGCAACCTCATCAAGATCCTGCGTTCGAACCGGTTCCGGCTCTACGACCCAGTCGTCAATGGCGGACTGTGGGTCGGCAAGGAATACGGCAAGTCTTCCGCCTACTGGCGTGATCCACTGCACAATATTTCACACGGCGCGACGGCGCTGCAAACGGCGCGCTTCTACTACCTCCTGGAGACCGGGCAGCTCGTGAACAAGCGGCTCACGCGGGAGATGAAGCGCATGCTGGGCAACCCCGGAATCCACCACAAGTTCGTGAAGGGCCTCGCCGCGTATCGCGGCGCGCGCATCTTCCGCAAGTCCGGCAGCTGGCGCCAGTGGCATGCCGACAGCGCCATCGTCGAGGACGCGGGGCGCCGCTACATCCTGGTGGCGCTGGCCGAGGACCCGGCGGGGGGGCGCTGGCTGGAGGACATCGCGCGTGCCGTGCACCCGCTGGTGGTGCCAAGGCACCGGCTGGCGAGCCTCACGCCCTGATCCGCCGCGCGCCGGAGGCGGCGCCGCGCGCTCACTGCGAGACGCCGTGCGCCTTCTCCAGCAGGCGGTGGATGCGCGTCGCGAGCGTCTGGTGATCCACCGCCGAGTTCTTGCGCAGCACGTTCGAGGTGAGGGTCACCAGATAGAACAGGCGACGCTCGCCGGCGGGCGCCTCCACGATGGCGATGGAGTTCATCAGGTTTATCTTGTTGCCGTGGTACTTGCGGCACTGGAAGCCGGGCTCCGGCTCGCAGGCGTACAGCGAACCCGACTTGAAGTAGACCGCGGCGTCGTGCAGCGCGGGTGACGACGCGTAACGGATACGCCGCTCGGTCATGTAGAGCAGGCGCTTGAGCTCGCGGCTGGACCATTCGTCCACCAGCCGGCCCTGCTCCATGCGCAGCAGGAAACGCATCAGCTCCCGGGGCGTGCCCACGCTGCTGGTTCCGGGCACCTTGCGCTTGCCGGTGCTGGTGAAGAAGCTGCCCTGGCGAAAACGCTCCGGGTCGAGACCGTTGCGGGTGAGCGCGCCGATCGACGTCCGCTGCATCAGGTCGGCGAGCTCGCCGCGCGGCGTGTCCACGAAGAAGGCGCCGGCGCGCCCCGGGACCGGCGGGTAGTCGCGACCGAGATGCGCGAGCAGCAGCGCCTCGCGCATGACCATGGCGCCGGCGGCATTCGAGCTCGCCGAGAGCATCCAGTCCACGAACTCGAGCAGCGAGCCCCGATCGCCCACCTGGAGCGGGCGCCGGGTCAGGGTGCGCGACGCGCCGTCCCAGAAGCGCACCGTGTGACTGTCGTGGATGATGAACTCGTCAGCGGTGACCATGGTGTCGCGAAGCACCCGCATGCGTGCGTCGGTGTCGCCGGGCCAGGCGTCCGCAAGGGCCTGGAACAGGCTCAGCGCCACCGCGATCTTGCCGACGCTGCCCGGGTTGCGCGCCACATCGCCGTCATGCTCGGCGTAGCGCGGTGTCGCCGGATCGGACAGGTCCAGCAGCGCGAGCCCGTAGCGGTCCGCCTCCGCCCCCAGCAGGTCCACCAGCCGTCGGGTCAGGTCCGGGTCGGGCCGGGGCAGCTCGAGATCGCGCCGGTCCAGCAGCCGGAGATCCACCTGCTCCAGGGTGAGCAGGGCGCCGGCCACCTTCTGCCGTCCGGATACCTCGCCCGCCTGGGCCAGGCGCGCCTCCTCCAGGCGCCGGATACCTCGATCCTCGCTGCCGTAGATGGGATAGGCGCCGGCGGTGCCCGAGGCGAGGGCGCCCGCGAGGACGCACGACGTAGCGAGTCTCATGGCGGCACCTCGTTCATGGCGATGTTTGCCGCGTCCAGGTCCACGAGCCCCGCGTCCAGGGACGTCAGGTAGGCGTTGCCCCGCGCGCGGGCGCTCTCGAGGAACGGGCGGATCTGGAACAGCTTGAGCTGCCCGTCCAGGAATCCGAACTCCACGTCCGCCGGGGCGGGCCGACCGTCCGCATCGACGATCCCGGGCACCCGCTCGGGCAGCACCCGGGCGAGCGCGATGAGCTGGTCGATCTCGGCGCCCTCGAGCACCGTGTCCGCCCCGCTGGCGGGGACCTTCGTGACGCCGCCTGCCGGATCGATGCGCCGGCGCCAGGGGGCGGTGGCCCGCGCCAGGCGGCGCACCTCGCCGGTGTCCATGTGGATGCGCAACGACTCCGCGGCCTGGCCGTCCACGGCGCCACCCACGCCCTCGTTGACCGCCACGGAGAGCCACGCCGTGTTGCCGCTGTCGACGTCGCGGGTGACCATCACGCCGGACTTGTCCACGTCCACGCTCAGCAGCAGCAGGATCGCCGGGTACACGTGCTCGGGCTGCTCCATGTGGGCCTGGCGCCAGGCGAAGGCGCGGGCGGTGAACGGCGAGGCCCACACCTGCGACAGGGCCGCGATGACACGCTCCGTGCCCACCACGTTGGGCACCGTGAGGTTGAGCCCTGCGCCCGTGAAGCCCGGCAGATCCTCCACATTGGTGTCGCTGCGCACGAACACGCCGTAGCTGCCGTCGGCCCCGAACACCCGCTCCATCCGGGCGCGCAGTCCGGCGCGGAAGGCGTCACCGGGATCCGCCTCCAGCACCTGGCGGTAGAGCTCCTCGCGGAACGCCTCGGTGGCGGCGCGGCGCTCGTCGGAACCCGCGGGCATGGCCTCGAGGCGCCGATAGCCGGCCTGCATCCACTGGAACACGGTGCCCTCGCCGCGCTGTTGCTCCAGCATGGCGCGGAACACGCCGAACGGGATCGCCAGGCCCTCGGCCACGGCCTCGGGAAAGCGGTGCTTGAGCTCGCCGAGCTTCGCCGCCTTCGGCCCCACGGTGCGCCCGGAGTCCTCGGCGCGCAGCCGGCTGAGCGGCAGCAGGTCCGTCTCGTGGAGGTCGAGCTTCTCCAGATCCGGCCGGATGAGGGTCTGCGACTCGAGTTTCGCCGCGGCGTCGAACAGCGCCGCGCCCTGGCCCGTGTCCTCGGACAGGCGCACCGAGCCGGCCGCGGACACCGCCAGGATCACCGTGCGTCCGTAGAGCGGCTCGAGCTCGGGCAGCAGCCCGGTGTCCACGCCCACGTTGGGGATCCCCAGGTTGCGCGCGAGAAGCTGCACATGAGACAGGGGATTGCCCTCACCGGCGGTGAGGATCCCCGCCACCGGCGGCAGGTCGGCGGCGGTCTCCGGCAGCACGTAGATGCCGTCGGCGGCGAAGGCCGCCCCGTCGGCAGGCGCCGGCAGCAGGCGCCCTCGGGCGAGCCCCGGATTGAGGGCACGCAGCCCCGCGCCCACGTCGCGGCCGAACAGCTCGTTGCGCACGCCCGCCAGCCGGTTCGCGTCGCGCACCAGCCCGTCCAGGGCCTGGGCGAAGAAGAACAGCGGGCTGCCGCGGAGCTGGTCCTCGATGAAGCGACCCGCCTTGGGCTCGATGCCGGCGAGCCGGTTCATGGCGTCGCCGAAGTGGAAGCGCAGGCTCTGGGCGCCCCAGCCGGGGACCAGGGCCAGGTAGTCCAGCTCGCGCTTGTAGCGCGCGAGCGTCGGCCGGGGCACGGCCAGGGCCAGGGCGCTCGCGGCCAGGTCCTGGCGCTGGCGTGCGCTCACCAGGCCGGCCCCGTAGACCGCGTCGGCCCCCGCGGCGAGCCAGCGCACACGGGCCGCGCGGGTGGCGCCGGGCAGCTCCCCGACCAGCGACGCGGCGGCGGCGAACAGGTCGGACTCCAGGGTCAGGCCCGCGTCGATGACCGCCAGGCGAAGCGCCGCACCGCGGATCCCGGGCAGCGCGTCGCGCAGACCGGCGAGGGCCGCCGCCAGACGCATGAAGCGCTCGCCGTCGTCGCCCGCGCGCGCCAGCGCGTCGGCCACCTCCGACGCGAGCGCCGCGAGCGGGGTGCCCGCCTGTGCCCGGCGCGCCAGCGCCCGCAGGGTGTCCACGGCGGAGGAGGGCGCGAACAAGGTGTCGATGGCGGTGGCCAGCGCCGCGTAGTCCTTCGCGAGCGCCGGGTCCGTCACGCCTGCGGCATAGGCACGCACGGCCGCGGCGTCGGCCGGCTCCGGGCGCACGTGGATCTTGTTGCGCAGCTCCAGGAACGCGCCATCGCGATCCGAGAGGTCCGCGGACATCTGGCGCACGCGGGCGGCGCCGCCGCCCGCGGCACCGTGGGGCAGCAGGTGCGCGGTGGTGCGCACCAGCAGGTAGTCGCGGTCCAGGTGCGCGTCGGAGCCCGCCAGCGCGAGCAGCAGCTCGCGGGCCACCGCCCGCTCGTTCTCCTCCTGCAGCGCGCCGCGGTAGAACCGCGCCTTGCGCAGGATCCAGCCGTCGTCGACGCGGATCAGGAACTGCTCGAGGAGGATCTGGGCCAGGGCGTCGCGGTGCCCCGGGTCGGCCAGGAAGGCCTTCACGTCCATCCCTGCGAGCACGTTGGCCACCCGGTAGCCGCGCTCGCGAAGCTCCAGTGCGCGATCGTCCAGCTCGCCGTGCTGCCAGCCGCCGCCGCGCTCCTTGCAGGGGTATGGCTTCGGCGGGTGGACGGTGCCGTCGGCGCAGAACCAGCGGATGCGGCGGAACGGGCCGCGCGGCGCATCCTTCATGGCCTCGATCCACGCCCGGTAGCGGGCGGTGTCGGCGCCGGTGCGATCGCCGTCCGCGGCGCACACGGGACCGATGACCAGTGCCGCCAGCAGTAGCAGGGCCGGGCCGCGGACCGATACGATGCTCGTGCTCAAGGTCGTCCCTGGCGCTCGCGCAGAAGGCTTGGCTCATGGTACCCCAACCCCCCTCGCGCACGCGGCGCGGGCGTGCCCCGTGGCTGCCCGCGCTCGCGGCGATTGCGCCGCTGGCCGGCTGCGCGGGCGACGGGGGCCACGAGATGCTGAACGCCGTGCTCTGGCAGCAGCATTCCGCCGAGTACCGGGCCCTCGCGCTGCAGAGCTACGCCACGGCGCTGGTGCGCCTGGACGAGGCGCTGGCGACCCCCGGCTGGAGCGCGGCGCTGGAGCAGCGCGGCGACGCGGCCGCGCTTCCGCCGGCGGTGATCCTGGACCTGGACGAGACGCTCATCGACAACGCGCGTTACGAGGCGCGCATCGTCACCCGCCTCCAGGAGTACAGCCGTGCGAGCTTCGCCGCCTGGTGCGAGGAGGGTGGCGCGGCAGCGGTGCCGGGGGCGGTGGAGTTCGTCACCGCTGCCCGCGCCCGCGGCGTGACCGTTTTCTATTACACCGCCCGGGAGGAGCGGCTGCGCGCGTGCACGGTACGCACGCTGCGCGCCATCGGCGCCGGCCCGGTGGACGACGCGCACCTGTTCCTTCGCGACGCGGGTACCAAGGAGGAGGTGCGGGCCCGGCTCGCGAGTCGTTACCGCATCGTGCTGATCATCGGCGACAACCTGGAAGATTTCGTGCACGGCAGCAAGGCGGACGCCGCGGCGCGTAGCGCCCTGGTGTCCAGGCACCGCCACTGGTTCGGCAGGCGCTGGATCCTGCTGCCGAACCCGGTCTACGGCCACTGGGAGTCGCTGTACTACGACTTCGATCACGGCGCGCCCCGTGCGCGCAAGATCGAGGGCAAGCGCTCCGCGCTCGTGCCCTGATGGGCTGTCAGCGGCGCCCCCTTCAGTCCGGCGCCGCGGCGGCGAAGCGGTCCGTGGCACCCAGCAGCGCGTGCAGGGTCCCGGGCTCGGTGGAGGCGTGGCCCGCGTCGGGCACGATCACCAGCTCCGACTCCGGCCAGGCGCGATGCAGGTCCCAGGCGTTGGCGAGCGGGGTGCACACGTCGTAGCGACCGTGCACGATCACCGCCGGCAGGTGGCGGATGCGATCCACGCCCTCGAGGAGCTGGTCCGGGTGGCTGAAGAAGCCCCCGTTCACGAAGTAGTGGCACTCGATGCGCGCGAACGCCTCGGCGAAGCGGTCCTCGCCGAACGCGCTCACGCGCTGCGGGTTCTCCAGCAGCGAGATGGTGGCGCCCTCCCACTGGCTCCAGGCGCGCGCCGCGGCGAGGCGCTCGCGGCGATCGGCGCCGGTGAGCCGCCGGTGGTACGCGCGCAGCAGGTCGCCGCGCTCCACATCGGGGATGGGCGCCACGAAGCGCTCCCAGGCGTCGGGAAACAGGCGGCTCGCGCCCTCCTGGTAGAACCACGCGAGCTCCTGCGGGCGCAGCATGAAGATCCCGCGCAGCACCAGCTCCGTCACCGAGGTCGGGTGGGCCTGGGCGTAGGCCAGCGCGAGGGTGCTGCCCCAGGAGCCGCCGAAGACCAGCCAGCCCGGTATGCCCAGGTGCTCGCGCAGCTTCTCCATGTCGGACACCAGCGACCAGGTGGTGTTGTCTTCGAGGCTTGCGTGCGGCGAGCTGCGCCCGCAGCCGCGCTGGTCGAAGAGCACCACGCGGTAGCGTTGCGGATCGAAGAAGCGCCGGTCCTGCGGCTGCGCGCCCGCTCCCGGCCCCCCGTGAACGAACAGCGCCGGCTTGCCGTCGGGATTGCCCACCTGCTCGTAGTGGATCTCGTGCACCGGCGACACGCGCAGGCGCGCGCTGTCGTAGGGCTCCACGTGTGGATAGGCGGCGCGGCGCGACGGCGTAGTGTTCATGGGTCCTCGTTGTCGGTGGGCGTTCCTGCGATCGCTCTTGACGGACATGCGGAAATGCGGCGGCGGTCACGATCAGGGCGCCGTGTCGCTGGTCCCGCATGGCGCGACTCACTAGAATACTGCCTTTCGGGGGGGCCTTTCGTTCGGGGTGAACGCGTGGAAAGCTACATCTTGATGGGGATATGCCTGGTCTGCTTCATCGGCACGATCGGCATCTTCCGGCTTCTGATCAGCGATCGCGAACAGGCCACGCTGATCGGCGCGGCGGCCGGGCTCCTCATCGCCATCGCGGCAGGCGGCGCGTACTACTCCTGGCTGGCCACCTGCAGGACCTGCATCTAGTGTCCCGTCCCGCAGATGCCATGCGTATCTCGCCGGTCCCCGCACCGCGTGGCGGCGTTGCGGCTCGTCGCAGTAGCTACGGCTATTCCTCACTCGCCGCGCCTTGCCACACGGCACGGATGGCTTGCCGAGAATTCGCAATCAATCTACGGGCCTGGACACTTAATAGCTGTTCCGAAATCTGCGACAAACAGTTCGTGATGGCGACGAAGGCATGGGTCGATGCGCCCCGCCGTGAACCCGTCCCTGGGGGAGGCGGCGTCCCTGCCGCCGACGGGCGCATCGACCCATGCCGTCGTCCTCGTTGACCGCTGATCCGGGAGTCGGAACAGCTAACTGGGGTCGCTGATTCACGCACGCATTGCGACGCGCGGGGCGTTACCGTGCACCGGCCTCGATGTGGCGGATCTTCTGGCGCTGGTCGAGGCGGTAGAAACGCCGCAGGGCGCGCGTCATGGCCGCGCCCTCCCGGGCACGCACGTAGCGCCGCTCCAGCGACTCGCAGAAGCGTCCCGCGTAGGCGTTGGCGCGCTCGTAGCGCTCGCGGCACTCCGGCTCCAGGCCGGGCAGGAAGCTCACGCCGCGGAACAACCGGCGGCTGAGGTCCGAGGGCACGCGGCCGTTGTCCTGGCGCCCCAGCAGCATGGCGCTGGCGGCGAACTTGTCCACCTCGGCCTGCATCTCCAGCTCGAGCTGCGTGACCGGAAAGTCGTGCTGCGCGCGCCACGCCATCAGCGTGAAGTGGCTCACGCCCTCGAGCGCGATGCAGAAGTCCGCCAGGTTGCCCTCGTGCAGGGCGTCCCGTGGATCGTCATCCTCGAGGCGGCTCATCACCTGCGCGTCGATGAACAGCGCCACCGCGGTGTCGTCGCCGTCCTCCAGCAGGTAGAGCGCCTCCTGGGTCTCGGCGGGCGGCGGCGCGGCGATGCGCGTGATGGCTGCCCGGTCGGTAATCAGGAAATCGTCCAGCGCCAGCGGGACGTCGATCTCGTAGATCCGCTCCAGGTCACGCTTGAGCGATTCCAGCAGCATCAGTGGCGGCTGCGGCTCACGTTGCTGTCCGAGGGCTGGATGCCGGCGCGGCGCAGGCGCTGCGCTGCGCGCCGGCTCCCGGTGCGCAGCCACACCTCGTAGCTGCGCAGCAGGTCCGAGTCGTTGCTGAAGTTCGCGTCCTCGCCCACTTCCGCCAGCGCGTCCACGAAGTCGGCGAACTTGCGCGACAGCTCGTCGAATACCGGCGACAGGGCCGCGTCGCGACCGGCGCTCCCGACGGTGGCGGAGAGCTGGCCGTAGGCCGCGCCGCCCATGCCCACGTAGTAGTCCACGTCCACCAGCTTGCGGTTGAGACTGTGGGAGAAGAGCCCGGCGATGAACAGCGCCACGTCGCCGAGACGTCGCAGCGCCTGGTTGCGCTCCGCGGCGTTGGCGCTGTAGACGGCGTCGGCGTAGAGCAACGCCAGAGGCCGCAGGCCGTAGCCGTCCTCGGTGTGCTCGTAGAGCCGGTCGCTGCGGGAGAAGGCCGCGAGCACGTTCACCACGTAGTGCACGGTGCGCGGCGCCGCCTCGACGTTCTGGTTGTCGAGGGCGCTGGTCAGGGCGCCGTGGAAGAAGTCCTCCACGCTCCTGCTGGTGAGCACGCGATCGGGCATGAGCACCTCCTGCGTTCGCGTCCGAAACCTTTATCGGCCGTAAGCCGTGATGCTTCAGTATCTTTAAGCACGTTAGTGGAGAAAAGTCTTAACACACCGTGACCGCTTTGGCAGTATGACGTGCTACGCCGTGACGCTGGTAGCACTACAGGACAGCGGCTGCCAGCGGCGCGTATCACGCCGCCCGCAGCCCGGGCGCTCCGCCCATGGCCTGCGCGAGGGCGTCCAGCACTGCGTCGGGCTGCTCTGCCATCATCATGTGACCGCAGGGGTCCAGCTCCAGCAGCCGCGCGTCTGGCAGCGCCTCCATGAGCGGCCTGACACCGCGGGGCGACGCCATCACGTCCTGACGGCCCAGCAGCACCAGGGCGGGGCACGCCACCTTGCTGGCGCGCTCGAGCCCCGTGAGGTAGGCGTTGCACGCGTTCAGGTCGTTGTGGAGCACGCCGGGGCGGCTGCGCGCGAGAAGGCGCAGCGCCGATGACGTCATCCACATGCCCGGCGCCTGGTTGCCGCCTACCTGGGCTGGGAATCCGTGTCCCCACAGGGTGATCATCCGGCACGCGGCGGGCAGGTCGTCCCGGGCGGCGGTCAGCAGCGCATCGCTCACCGGCATGGGCACCGCGATGCCCAGCAGCCCCGCGAACACCACCCGCTGCGGCGCCGCGGCGGCGGCCTCCAGCGTCACCAGGGCGCCCATGCTGTGGCCCACCACGGCAGCGCGGGGAAGGCCCAGGGCATCGATACAGTCCACCACCCAGCGCCCTGCGTCCTCGATGCTCGCCGGCGGCGTGCCCGCCGAGCGGCCATGGCCGGGCAGGTCCACCGCCAGCGCGTTGTAGCCGTGGTGGGCGAACCAGCGGCTCTGCAGGATCCACACCGTGTGATCGAGCCCCGCCCCGTGCACGAACACCACGCTGGGCAGGTCCGGGTCGAAGGCGCGGGCGCCGGTGTAGGCGTAGGTGGAGTGCTCCGCGACCTGGAACTGCATGGCCAGTACTCCTTCAGCGGGCCGGGCTGGCGGCGCGCGTGGCGCGGCGGGCCTGGTGGATGGCACGACCCAGGTCCTCGATGAGGTCGTCCGGATCCTCGAGCCCCACGGACAGGCGCACGGTGCCCTCGGTGATTCCGGCACGTGCCAGCGCCTGCGCGTCCATGCGGTGGTGGGTGGTGCTCGCCGGGTGGATCACCAGGGACTTCGCGTCGCCCACGTTGGCCAGGTGGGAGAACACCCGCAGGCTTTCGATGAAGCGCCGGCCGGCAGGGCGGCCGCCCTCCAGGCCGAAGCTGAACACCGCGCCGCAGCCGCGCGGCAGCAGGCGCTTCGCGAGCTCGTGGTCCGGGTGCGAGGGCAGCTCCGGGTAGGTCACCCACTCAACCCCGTCGCACGCGGTGAGGAACGCCACCACCTTGCGGGTGTTGTCCACGTGTCGCTGCATGCGCAGCGACAGCGTCTCCACACCCTGCAGGATGTGGAAGGCGGTGGTGGGGCTCATGCAGGCGCCGAAGTCGCGGATGCCTTCCTTGCGCGCGCGCATGATGAACGCTGCAGGGCCGTGCTCCTCCGCGAAATCCATGTCGTGGAAGCCGGCGTAGGGCTCGGTGAGGGTGGGAAACAGGCCGGAGGCCTCCCAGTCGAAGCAGCCGCCGTCCACCAGCACGCCGCCGATGGCGACACCGTGGCCGCCCAGGAACTTGGTGGCCGAGTGGAACACCAGGTCCGCGCCCAGATCGAAGGGCCGGCACAGCCAGGGCGTGGTGAAGGTCGAGTCGATGAGCAGCGGCAGCCCGGCGTCGTGCGCCACCTTGGCCACCGCCGGAATGTCGAGCACCTCGAGGCCGGGGTTGCCCAGTGTCTCCCCGAACAGCACACGGGTGTTGTCCCGGATGGCGGCGGCAAAGGCCTGCGGGTCGCGCGGGTCGACGAAGGTGGTCTCGATGCCGAAGCGCGGCAGGGTGTAGCTCAGCAGGTTGTGGGAGCCGCCGTACAGCGAGCGCGAGGCGACGATGTGGTGCCCGGCGCCGAGGATCGTGACGATGGCGAGATGCATGGCGGCCTGGCCGCTGGCGGTTGCAATCGCGCCCACGCCACCTTCCAGTGCCGAGATGCGTTCCTCGAGCACCGCGTTGGTGGGGTTGGTGATGCGCGAGTACACGTGGCCGGCGCGCTCCGCGTTGAACAGCGACGCCGCGTGGTCGGAGTCGCGAAACACGTAGGAGGTGGTCTGGTAGATGGGCGTGGCACGCGCCCCGTGGACCGGGTCCGGGCGCTGCCCGGCGTGCAGGCTCAGGGTGTCGAAGCGGATCGGGTGCGGAACGGACATGGTGCGATCCTCCGGTGGCGGGGTCGGTGCATGGGGTGGGGTTCAAGGGCAGTCGCGGCTGTCGAAGCCCACGTCGGGAAACGCGCGTGCGAAGGCGGTGGCGTCGAATGGACCGCGGGCCTGCACGACCGCGTGGGCCGCGGCGTCGCCGCGCACCTGCATCTGCGCGGTGATGCCGAGCGTGGCCAGATTCTGCAGGCGCCGCTCGGCACCGTCGCGCCCCTTGTACACGCCGAGGGAGATGCCGTTGCGTAGTGGCCCCTCGGTGATGACGATGAGATCACGCACGCCGGCGGCGCGCAGCTCGGCGACACGGGCGCGTGCCGCCGCCACGTCGG
>JBFHNV010000052.1:0-29274 GCA_041593595.1 Gammaproteobacteria bacterium | reverse complement strand
CCGGGGCGGAGCTGGTGTACCGGGCGCGGGAGATGGCGCCGAGCCCCAACACCCAGGTGGTCGTCAACTGCGCCGGGCGCACCCGCAGCATCATCGGCGCCCAGTCCCTCATCAACGCGGGCATCGGCAACCCCGTGCTGGCGCTGCGCAACGGCACCATGGGCTGGCACCTGGCCGGGTTCGCCCTGGAGCACGGCCAGGCGCGCTACCTGCCCGCGGTGGCGCCGGGCAACGTGGAGGAGGCGCGCCACGCGGCGGCGCGGGTCGGCCAGCGTTTCGGCGTGCGATGCATCGATCGCAGGACGCTCGCCGAATGGCAGCAGGACGGCAGCCGCAGCGTGTACCTGCTGGACGTGCGCAGCCCCGAGGAGTTCGAGGCCGGTCACGTGCCCGGCTCCCAGTGCGCCCCGGGCGGCCAGCTGGTCCAGGCCACGGACCGCTACGTGGCCACCCTGCGCGCGCGCCTGGTGCTCATCGACGACAACGGCGTGCGCGCCACGATGACGGCATCGTGGCTGAACCAGCTCGGGCTGCACGAGGCGGTGGTGCTGGAGCGCGGGCTCATGGATTCCACGCTGCTGCGCGGTCCGCAGCCCGACAACGCGCTCGGGCTGGACGAGCTGGATGTTCCGGCCATCGATGCCGCCGCGCTCGAGGAGCGCATGCGCGCCGGCCGCGTCGCGGTGGTGGACCTGGAACGCAGTCTGGACTTCCGCCGGGGGCACATCGCGGGCGCGCTGCACGCGGTGCGCGGCCGGCTGCGCGAGCGTGCCGGCGATCTCCCGGAGCACGAGCTGCTGGTGGTCACCTCCGGCGACGGCCTGCTGGCCCGCTTCGCCTTCGACGAGGCGGCCCAGATCACGAGCGCGCAGGTGGCGGTGCTGGACGGCGGCAACGCGGCCTGGCAGGCGGCGGGCCACACCCTCGCCGAGGGAAGCGCGGGCCTGGAGGAAGACCCGTGCGACGCCTTTCTGCGACCCTACGACCGGGACCGCAGCGTGGAGGAGGCCATGCAGTCCTACCTGGACTGGGAGATCGCACTCATCGACAAGCTGGAGAAGGACGGCACGCTGCAGTTCCGCACGGCTTGAGGACGCTTCGGAGGTAGGCTTCCTGGCGCGGCCGTGGACGGTGCGCGGCGCTGCGCCACGCCGTGAATCCGTCCCTGGAGGCTCGCGCGCGCCATCCCTGGCGCGCACGGGCGCAGCGCCGCGCACCGCCCACGCCCGGGATCTGCTTTCGTATGCTGAACGACACCCCCAACGCCGCCGACCTGCACACCGACAAGGACCGCCTCTGGCGCGCCGTCATGGACATGGCGGCCATCGGCGCCACGCCCGGGGGCGGCGTCGGGCGCCTGGCGCTCTCCGACGAGGATCGCCGCGCCCGCGACCTGTTCGTGTCCTGGTGCGAGACGGCGGGCCTGGCGGTGCGGGTGGACCGCATGGGCAACGTGTTCGCACGGCGCGCCGGCGGCGATCCCCAGGCGCCGCCGGTGATGACCGGCAGCCACCTGGACACCCAGCCCCTCGGGGGCAGGTTCGACGGCATCTTCGGCGTGCTCGCGGGTCTCGAGGTGATGCGCACCCTTGACGACCACGGGGTCGCCACCCGTGCGCCCCTGGACGTGGTGGTGTGGACCGACGAGGAGGGTGCGCGCTTCACCCCGGGCATGGCCGCGTCCGGGGTGTTCTCGGGCGTCTACACGCTGGCCGAGGGGCTCGCCGCCAGCGACCCCGAAGGCGTCACGCTGGGCGAGGCCCTGGCCGCCATCGGCTACGCGGGCAGCGAGCCCGTGGGCGGCTACCCGGTGGACGCCTTCTTCGAGGCCCACATCGAGCAGGGGCCCGTGCTCGAGATGGAGCGCAAGGTCATCGGCGTGGTGCTGGGCGCCCAGGGCCAGCGTTGCTTTCAGGTGACGGTCACCGGCGAGGAGGGCCACGCCGGCACCCTGCCCATGACCCAGCGTCGCGACGCGCTGCTCGGCGCGGCGCGCATGGTGGACGCGGTGAACGACGTGGCCTTCGGCTACGAGCCCCATCCGGTGATCACCGTGGGCCGGCTGCACGTGCGCCCCAACTCGCCGAACACCATCCCGGGCGAGGTGGTGTTCACCATCGACAGCCGCCACCCGGACGACGACGTGCTGGACCGGGTGGAGCGGGAGCTGCGCGCCGAGTGCGCGCGCATGGCCGCGGGGCTCGGCCTGGATCTCGGGTTCCAGCGCACCAGCCGCCGCGCCTCCGTGACCTTCGACGAGACCTGCGTGGGCCTGGTACGCGCCGGCGCGCGCTCACTCAACTTTCCGTGGCGCGACATGCACTCCGCCGCGGGCCACGACGCCTGTCATCTGTCGCGCGTCGCGCCCACCGCGATGATCTTCGTGCCCTGTCGCGACGGCGTCAGCCACAACGAGCGCGAGAGCGCAGAGCCGGAGCACCTGGCCGCCGGCGCCGACGTGCTGCTGCACGCCATGCTGGCGCGGGCCGGGCGCGCCCCGTAGCAACCATCGGCGCGCTGCCCGCTCGCAGACATGGACCGCGGCGGGGTGGCCGATGCGATGCCAACGAACGGCGTCATCCACGCCTGCCTGCTCACACCCTTCGCCCTGGTGAACGGGATGCTGGCCTTCACCGGACGACGCGCCGATCCTTGCGGACGCTCACCCGCGCCCAGCGCCGCCCCGGCAACCGCGTCAGGCGGCCAGGAACGCGACCAGGAGCAGCACCAGGGTCAGGCCCTGCAGGGCGACCCGTGCGGTCATGAACTGACCGGCATGCTGGCGATCGAACTCGCCGCCGTGCGCCATGGAGGCGATGCCGAGGCCGAGGGCCGCGACCGTCGCCACCAGGGCAAGGGCAATCATGATGTGCAGAAGCGACATGGCCGTACCTCCCGGCTATGGCCCGAGGGGCACGCTGCGTCCACCTGCGGGGGACGCATGCGACACGCCCCGTGCAGCGACGCTAGCAAGCCACCGGCATGCCGGATTGACCTGGATCAACCGGGACGCTCCAGCGCGCCCGGTCAGGCGACCCGGCTCAGGACACCAGAAGCCGCTCGTTCTGCGGGAACATGTGACGGCGCGCCTCTTCGTCCATCTCGGTCTTGAAGGCATGGCGATCCTTGAGCGCCGCGGCGCGCTGCGCGGCGGGCCGCGCGTTCACCTCGTCGGTGAAGCGCTTCAGGTTCGGGAACTGATCGAAGGCCTTCTCCCCCAGCACGAAGGGCACCATCCGCGACCAGCCCCACAGGGCCATGTCCACCAGCCCGTACACGTCGCCCAGCAGCCAGCGGCGCGTCGCCAGGCGCCGGTCCAGGATCCCGAAGTGGCGCTCCGCCTCGAAGGTGTAGCGATTGATGGCGTAGGGGAGCTTCTCCGGCGCGTGGTGCTGGAAGTGCACCGCCTGGCCCGAGTACGGCCCCACCCCGGACGCCACGAACAGCAGCCAAGACAGCATCTCGCCGCGCGCGGCGGGCGTGTCCGGCGGCAGGTACTTCCCGGTCTTCTCCGCCAGGTAGAGCAGGATCGCGTTGCTGTCGAACACCACCGCGTCGCCGTCCACGATGACCGGCACCTTGGCGTTGGGGTTGAGCTCCAGGAACTCGGGCCGGTGCTGGTCGCCCTTGCGTGTGTCCACCGGGATCGGCTCGTACTCGAGGCCGGTCTCCTCCAGCATCAGTGCCACCTTGGTGGGGTTGGGTGCGCCGCTGTAATAGAACTTCAACATCGCGATTCTCCCGGTGTGGGCCCTGGCCGCGACACGGCACCGGGCGGAAACGACGGCGCAGGCTACACGAACGCCGCCGGCGCCGGACGCGGCGCGCTCCGGTCCCGCCAGACAGGCGCTCCGAATCGCGGATCTCCGTTCGAGGCGGAGGCGGGCATGGGTCGCTGCGCCCGTCGGCGGCAGGGACGCCGCCTTCGCCCCCAGGGACGGGTTCACGGCGGGGCGCATCGACCCATGCCCACCTCCCCGACACGACGGACCCAGGGCAGGATTCGGAGCAGCCGCTCAGCGCGTCGCGACCCTGCCCGCACGCTCGAGCTGCCGCTCCCGATAGGCGATGTAGGTGGAGCCGGCGAAGATGATCACCGCGCCCAGCCAGGTCCAGCCGTCGATGAGCTCGCCGAAGGCGAACCAGCCGATGGCCGCACCCCACACCAGCTTGGCGAAGTCCAGCGGCAGCACCACCGTGGCGTCGGCGAGGCGGAACGACTGGGTCATGATCCACTGCCCCAGCGTCCCGAGCAGCCCGCAGGCCACCAGCCACGCCCACTGCGTGCCCTGGGGCCAGCTCCAGTGCAGCCACGCGGGGAAGAAGGCGATGACGCTCATCAAGATCGTCATCCAGGCGGTGATGGTGAGCGCGGACTCGCTGCCCGACAGGCGCTTGATGATGATCATGCACACCGCCCACACGGCCGCGGAGCCCACGGTCAGCATCGAGCCCACGTCCAGCGGCTGGATACCCGGGCGGATGATCACCAGCGCGCCCACGAAGCCGATGGCCACCGCGCTCCAGCGCCGCAGGCGCACCGTCTCGCGCAGCACGAACACCGCCAGCACCGTGGTGAACAGCGGCGCGGTGAAGGCCAGCGCCTGCACCAGCGCGATGGGCGTGATGCCGAGCGCGGTGAAGAACATGAACATGGCCACGACGTTCAGCGCCGCGCGCGTCACGTGCATGCCCAGGTGGCGCGTGCGCAGCGCGCCGCGTGCCTTCACCGCGATCCAGGGCGCCAGCAACAGCAGGCCGAAGAAGCACCGGAAGAACGCGATCTCGTACGGGTGGATCCCCTCGTTGGACAGCACGCGCACACAGGCGTGCATCGTGGCGAAGAACACCGTGGACAGCAGCATCATGCCGCAGCCCAGCAGCGCGTTCGGCCGCGGGCCGCGCCCGATGGCGGCGGCGGGCTCGGGCGCAGCGGCGCTCAAGCAGCGGATTCCGCGCGCGCCGGCACCAGCACCGCGTCCACGGCAGTGACACCCTCGCCCACACCACCCACCAGCAGCGGGTTGATCTCCGCCTCCGCCACCGGCGCGCCGGGCAGCAATGCCAGCCGCGACACCGCCACGACCGCGTCCGCCAGCGCGTCCAGGTCGCCCCGCGGCAGACCGCGGTATCCGGCCAGCACCGCGAAGCCCTTCACCTCGGCCACCATCGCGCGCGCCGTGGCCCGGTCCACCGGCGCCAGTCGCAGGGCCACGTCCCGGTAGATCTCCGTGAGGCGCCCGCCGGCACCCACGCTCACCAGCGCCCCCGCCTCCGGGTCGTGCCGGAAGCCCACCACCGCCTCGCCGAGACCCCGGGCCATGGCCTGCACCAGGAAGCCTTCCACGGCGGCGCCGCCGGCGGCGGCCGCCGCGCGGATCCGCGCCACCGCGGCGCGCACGCCCGCCTCGTCGGCGACTCCCAGCACCACGCCTCCCACCTCGGTCTTGTGAGTGACGCGCTGCGAGAGCAGCTTCACCGCCACCGGGTACGGCACCGTCACCGGCTCGTCGCCGCGCGAGAGCACCTGGTGCGGCGCCACCGGCACTCCGAGCGCCGCGAACACCGCCGCGGCCCGGGCCTCGTCGAAGGCCGCCCCGCCCGCGGCCAGCGCCCGCTCCACCCGCGCGGCGTCGAAGCCGGCCCCGGGGTGCGACTGCGGCAGCGGCGCGCGCCAGTCCAGCATCACGGCGATGGCGTCGGCGCAGCTCTCCGGGGTGCGGAAGGCGGCGATACCGGCCTCGGCCAGCAGCGCGAGGGACTCCCGCGCGTCCGGCACGATGTACACCGCCAGCGGCTTCGCGCCCCGACCCGCGGCGGCGATGGGCTCCACCGTCAGGTGCGGGTGGAACTGCCCCGACGAACCCACCACCACCACCACCGCCTCGCTGGCCGGATCGTCCAGCAACGCCTCGAGCGCCGCGGTGAACACCGCCCGGCGCGCGCCGGCCATGGTGAGATCCACGATGGCCTTGCCGGAGACGGCGATGCCCTCGTCGGCGAGGCGCGCCGCGAGCGCGTCGGGCGCCGGCACGGTCTCCACCCCCAGCTCGCCCAGGCGGTCCACCACCGTCGCCGCGCCACCGCCCGTGGTGGTCATCACCGACACCCGCCGGGCCCGCACGCGGGCGCCAGACCGCAGCAGCGGCGGGATCTCCAGCAGCGTCTCGAACATGCCCACGCGCACGATGCCGTGGGCGCGGAAGAACGCATCTGCCACCGCCGACTCGCCGGTCATGGCGCCGGAGTGGGTGGCCGCGAGGCGCTGCCCCAGCGCCGAGCGTCCGAGCTTGTAGGCGACCACCGGCTTGCCCGCGGCCCGGGCGCGGCGCGCTGCCGCCGCCATGGCGCTGGCGCCGCGCAGGCTCTCCAGGAACAGCAGGATGGCCGACGTCTCCGGGTCGTCCACCAGGAGATCCATCACCTCGCCCACGCTCACGTCGCACTCGTTGCCGATGGACACCATCTTCGAGAAGCCGAAGCCCCGCGCGGCGCCCCGCGACAGCAGGCTGCCCAGGATGCTGCCGCTCTGGGACACGACGCTCGAGGCACCAGCGCGGATCTCGGGCATCTCCAGGATGGCGTTGACGCTGAGCGTGAGCCCGGCGTTGAAGTTCATCACGCCCATGCTGTTGGGGCCCACCAGGCGCACGCCCCCCGTGCGTGCCTGCTCCACCAGGGCGCGCTGACGGGCCTGCCCCTCGGCGGTGCCGAGATCTGCGAATCCGTCGCTGTACAGCGTCGCCACCGTCACGCCGGCGCGGACGCAGTCCTCGATGGCGCCGGGCACCTTGGCGGCGGGCACCATGACCAGGGCGTGATCCACCGGCCGCGGCGCGTCCGCCACCGAGGGGTACGCGGGCACGCCCTGCACCTCGTGACGTCCCGGGTTGATGGGATACACCGCCCCGGCGAACCCGTGCTGGCGCAGGAAGCGCTGGGGGCGACCGGTGTTCTTGTCCGGGTCGCCGGAGGCGCCGATCAGGGCCACGGCGGCCGGCCTGAAGAGCGCCTCGGCCAGGTGCCGATCACGGGCCACTGGGGATCCTCGTCGCGGTGGGGTATGGGCGGGCGGCCGGCAGTATATAGGCCGCTCCGCCGCCCCCGGACGCGCTACGGTGCCAGCGCGCCGCCGAACTCCTGGGTGTCGTAGCGCCGCAGCACCAGCGCCGCGTCCCAGAAATCCACGGGGACGCCCATCTTGCGCTTGAGGTGAGCCAGGAACACGACGGGCTCGGGCAGCGTGCGCCACACCTTCGGCAGGAAGGTGGCCCGGTGGCTGCCGTACACCATCAGCAGGCCGTCGACGCCCGGTCGCAGCACCTCGATCAGTGCCTGCTCCGAGTCCACCTCCAGCGTCTCCAGCGGGCCCAGCACCGAGATGTCCAGCATCGCGCCGGGTGCCTCCTCCGGGCCGAGGGGCGGGAAGCGCGGGTCCTCGAAGGCGGTGCGCTGCGCGTTCAGCCACACGTCGTCCAGCAACACCCGCGACGGCTCGATGCTGCCACAGCACCCGCGCAGCCGGCCGTGGGTGGTGAGCGTCACGAAGCTCGCGCCCGGCGCGTCCAGCGGAGGCCCTTCAGCGCAGGCTGGCGGCGCGGCGGCGCGGGCGCCTCCAAGCCGGCCCATGATGGCGGCCCGCGCCACGGCGAGCAGCTCCGCCTGCTGCGTCGGCTCAACCTTCACGGACCGCGAAGCTCGCGTAGCCCACCACGCGGGAACGGTCGCCGGCCGTGTCGCCGGAGTTGCGCAGATCCAGCAGCTCCACCTCCAGCCCGCGCCGGCGCGCCGTCTCCATCAGACCGTTGACCGCGTGGCAGCCGCAGGCCTGGTCGCCGGTGATCGCGGTGTCGCGCCTGAGAATCGCTTCGGTGGTGCCGCGATCGATGGCCTGCGCGTCCGCGTAGCCGTGGAAGTGGCTCATGTCGGTACTCACCACCACCAGCGTCTCCGGACCGCCCCAGGCCGCCTCGATGACGTCGGCCACGCGGCCGGCGGCGCACGGCCCCACCGCCACCGGCACCAGGGAGAACGCCCCGAGCTGTGCCTGCAGGAAGGGCAGCTGCACCTCGAGGGCGTGGTCCATGTCATGGGGCGCGTCCCACTCGCGCACGTGCTCCATTGCCGCGAGCCGCGCGATCAGCTCGCGGTCCAGGGGCACGCGACCGAGGGGCGTCTCGAAGGCGTCCACCGACGGCACCGCCATGCAGCGAAGCGGCACGTGATGGCTGGGCCCGAGCAGCAGCACCCGCTCGAAGGCGCCGCGGGATCCGCCCAGCAGGGCGTAGCCGCTGGCGGCCACGGGGCCCGAGTAGACGTAACCCGCGTGGGGCACGATGAGGGCCTTCGGCGGACCGGTGGTCTCCGGCACGGCGCCAAGCAGGCTGGCCACCTGGCGCGCCAGCGTGCCTGCATCGCCCGGGTAGAAGCGTCCGGCGACGGCAGGCCTGCGGACGCGCTGGGCCGGCTCGGTGTGCATGGGTAACCACCTCCCGCCTGTGGCGCCGCTCTCGAGCCCGTCACCGGCTGCACGCCACGGCTGCGGGCGCCGCCGGTGTTAATGTATATGTAGCGTGGCCACCGGGATCCCGCAACAGGCATGAGCCGCGTCGACCCCATCCGGCCGGTGGGTTACTGGCACGAGCTGCCGGACGGTCGTTTGCAGTGCGATCTCTGCCCGCGCTTCTGCAAGCTGCGCGAGGGCCAGCGTGGCCTGTGCTTCGTGCGCGGGCGCGACAACGACACCGTCAACCTCTACACCTACGGCCGCTCCAGCGGGTTCTGCGTGGACCCCATCGAGAAGAAGCCGCTCAACCACTTCCTTCCTGGCACACCCATCCTGTCCTTCGGCACCGCGGGCTGCAATCTCGCCTGCAAGTTCTGCCAGAACTGGGACATGTCCAAGTCGCGGGAGATGGACACCCTGGCCGATAGCGCGTCGCCGGCGGCGCTGGCGGCCGCCGCGACGCGGCTCGGCTGCTCGAGCATCGCTTTCACCTACAACGACCCGGTGATCTTCCTGGAGTACGCCGTGGACGTGGCGGATGCCTGCCGCGCGCAGGGTGTCCGCGCCGTCGCGGTCACCGCCGGCTACATCACGCCGGAGCCGCGCGCGGAGTTCTACCGCCACATGGACGCTGCCAACGTGGACCTGAAGGCGTTCACCGAGCGCTTCTACCGCAAGGTCTGCGGCGGCTCGCTGGCGCCGGTGCTGGACACGCTCCAGTACCTGAAGCACGAGACCGACGTGTGGTTCGAGATCACCACCCTCCTCATCCCGGGCGAGAACGACGACCCGGCCGAGATCGAGGCCATGTCGCGCTGGGTGGTGGACAACCTGGGCCCGGACGTGCCCATGCACTTCACCGCTTTCCATCCGGACTGGAAGATGATGGACCACCCGCACACGCCGCCCGCCACCCTCACGCGTTCGCGGCGCATCGCCATGGCCAACGGCGTGCGCTACGCCTACACCGGCAACGTCCACGACGGCGAGGGCGGCAGCACCTACTGCCACCACTGCGGCCAGCTGCTGGTCGAGCGCGACTGGTACCGCCTCGGCGCCTGGAACCTCACCGACGACGGCCGCTGCACCGCGTGCGACACCCCCATGGCGGGCGTCATCAAGGGGCCGGCCGGCGCCTTCGGCCCGCGCCGCGTGCCGGTGAGGCTGTCCGCCTGAGAGCCTGTGAGCGCATCACCGGGCCTGCTGCGACGCCGGGTGACGATTCCACGGGCACGGACGTGACCGGCCCTGCAACGCGGCCCACGCGAGCAGGGCGGTGGTTCGCCATCGCCACCCTGACGTTCTCGGGCCTCGTCTTCACCGCACTGCTCGCGTTGAACCTGGGCAACCACGCCTGGTACCGCGGCGACGTGGCGAGCGCGCTCTACCACTACGCGCTGCCGGGCGCGCTGGCGGTGGCCTGCTTCGCGTTGCTCGCTGCGGGCCAGGCGCTGCGCCTGGTCGTGGCGGTGCACCTGGCCGGGGCGGCGCTCGCGCTGTACGTGGCGGAGGGCTGGATCACCGCCCGCTACTGGCGCTCGGCGGGCGCCGTCGCCCTGGAGCAGGGACGCGCTCTGGACCGGCGCCCGAAGGCGCGGGTGGTGGCGGATCTGCGTCGCGAAGGTCATGACGCCTATCCCGCCACCCGCGGCAGGGCCCTGCTGGTGCCTGCGGGGGACGATGCAACCCTGGCCTCCGCGCTGCGCGGCGCGCGGGGCCCGCTGCTGCCCCTCGCCTCGGTGCCCGAGGCCACCATCGTGTCGTGCAACGAGACCGGCGAGTGGATCACCTTCGAGAGCGACGAGCACGGCTTCCGCAATCCGCCGGGTACCTGGTCGCGCCACCACACGCGCCTGGCGCTGGTGGGCGACTCCTTCGTGCAGGGTGACTGCGTGGGTCCGCGCGAGCACCTGGCCGCGCACCTGGGGGCGCTGGGCCCGCTGGTGAACGTGGGGGTGGCAGGCTTCGGCCCGCTGCAGTCCCTGGCGGTGGTGGAGGAGTACCTGCCCCTGGTCTCGCCGGAGGTGGTGGTGTGGTTCTTCTTCGAGGGCAACGACCTGGTCAAGGACCTGCCCGAGGAGCGGCGCGCGCCGGTGCTCACCGCGTACGTGCACGACCCGCGCCACCATCAGGGCCTGGCAGCGCGGCGCGGGGAGCTGCGCGCGGCCCTCGCGCGCCACGTGGACGCGCGTCTGAGGCAGACCCTGGAGGCCACCGACCATCCGCTGGAGTGGCTCATGGACTTCGCGAGGCTCTACCGGCTGCGCGAGCGCCTGGGGCTGGATCCACTGGGCTTCGGGGTCTTCGACGGCCTCGCGGACGACGACTTCGCCCTGTTCCGGGCGGTGCTCGCGGAGGCCGCACGGAGTGTGGGCCGCTGGGGCGGGCGGCTGGTGTTCGTCTACCTGCCGGACTCGGCACGCTTCTACGCTGCCGGGCGCGACTCGCGCATCCGCGACGGCGTCCGGGTCCGGGTCCTGGCGCTCGTGGACGACCTGGGGATCCCGCTGGTCGACGTCACCGACGCCTTCGCACGGTCGCCGGATCCCCGCGCCCTGTTCCACCACCCCGGCTCCCACTACAACCCGGAGGGCTACGCCCTGGCGGCGCGCCAGGTTCGCACCGGGCTCGCGGACCTGGGGCTCGCACCGACCACCGTCGCCGCTCGCGGCGATGCGGGCCCGGCGACGGCCGGGGACGCGGGCCCCGCCACGCCGCCCCGCTGACGCGGCGCGGGGCACGGCGCCGCCGGGTCGGGGCCATGGGGAGGACCCTGCGCCGGGTCGCACTGGCGGGCGCCGCGGCTAGCGCGGTGACCGCCGCCGTCACTACAGGAGGGCAGGTGCTCGTCACGAGGATGCCGGGACACAGCCACTCGGGACCGCTGCCGCCGCCCACGTCGGAACAGCAGGCCCTCGCGGGGCGCCTGCGCACCCACGTGGAGGCGCTCGCCGGGCGCATCGGCGAGCGCAACCTGTTCCGCTATCCCGCGCTGCTCGAGGCGGCGCGGTACGTGGAGGAGTCCTTCACTGCAGCGGGGCACACGCCCCGCTCCCAGTCATTCCAGGTGGATGGCGTGGAGGTGCGCAACATCGAGGTGGAGCTTCGGGGCCACGCGTCCGCGGGGGGCGTGGTCGTGGTCGGCGCGCACTACGATTCGGTGCACGGCTCGCCGGGGGCCAACGACAACGCCACCGGCGTCGCCGCGGTCCTGGAGCTCGCGCGGCTGCTCTCCGGGCGCGCCCTGCCACGCACCGTGCGCCTGGTGGCCTTCGTCAACGAGGAGCCGCCGTTCTTCCTCACCGGCGCCATGGGCAGCGCGCACTACGCGGAGCGCGCCGCGGCGCACGGTGAGCGCGTGGTGGCGATGCTGTCCCTGGAGACCATCGGGTACTACTCGGACACGCCGGGCAGCCAGCACTACCCGCTGCCGCTCGGCGCGTTCTACCCGGACACCGGCAACTTCATCGGCTTCGTGGGCAACCTGCGCTCCCGCGCGCTGGTGCGCCGCGCGACGGGGAGCTTCCGCCGGCACGCACGCTTTCCCTCCGAGGGCCTCGCGGCGCCCGGCTGGCTCACCGGCGTCGGCTGGTCCGACCACCAGGCCTTCTGGCGCGCGGGCTACCCCGCCATCATGGTCACCGACACGGCCCTGTTCCGCTACCGCGAGTACCACTCGGCCGCCGACCGCCCCGAAGTCGTCGACCACGGGCGCATGGCCCGGGTGGTGGACGGCCTGGCGGCGGTGGTCGCGGACCTGGCCGCGGACTGAGCGGGCCGCGCGAGCTCCCTGGTGTACTTCTAGTACCCAATATTTTCGTCTGAAAATCAAAGCTTTAGTGTGATCCCGTTCCGCACGCTCGTCGCCACGAGAATGCCGTTCGTCGCCTGCGCCTTCGCCTGAGCGGCCCCCCGGCAGACACAGGTCACGCACGAAAGCGCGACGTCCGCCACGCCGTCAGGGCGCGGCGGGCGCGCTCGGTGCAGGGAGGCGCCCGCGGGAGCGCCGCCAGCCGCACAGGCTCCGCAGGAGGCCCGGCGCAGGCGAGCCGCGGCGCCGTCGGCGCATCGCATGACGACCGATGGGCGCGTGCGGACACGAAGAGGCGCACGCGGTACGCCGTAGGCGCGGGACGGGACCATGGAATCAGCAACGAGCACGGGCGGCAACGTCAGCATCCTCGACGAGCGGCGGGCGAAGAACGAGCCGGTCACCCGCGCGCAATCCCTCATGGCGCATTGCCGCACGGAGCTGCGCGAGCAGATTGGCGCGGCGATCCGGACGATCATGGACGAGGTGGACGACGCGCTGTTCGAGCTGTCCGAGAAAGCGGACTCCAACCAGGTCCAGTCCGTCTACTTCGAGGCCATGCGCTCGGTGCGGCTGTGCCGCGAGGCAATCGAGGCGCGGTTCCTGAGCGAGCTGGACACGGCCATCGATCAGCGCATGAAGGCGAGGATCGGGTCGGACGCCGCGCCGGGGCTGCTGCCCCTGGATGCCAGCAGCTTCTCGCTGCTCGCGCAGGAAGACCTGGAAGAGAGCGTGGCGGTGAAGAACATCGTCACCAAGATCCGCAACGTGTGCCACGAGGACCTGTTCGCCCTGGACCGCCGCGTCGCGCTGCTGCTGGGCGAGCCGACCATCGAGGGGGACGACAACCCCATCGGGCCCGCGGTGCTGGCCAACGCGGCGCGCGGCGCGGTGAGCGTCATCGAGTCCAGCCTGGAGATCCGCCTGCTGGTGCTCAAGCTCGTCGACCGCCAGCTCACGCGGGCGGCACAGCGCTACTACGCCGCCGTCAACGGCTGGCTGGCGAACCAGGGGGTGTTTCCCGACCTGCGGGCCGGCACGCCGGCACCGGTGACCCGCGCGCACCGCGCCCGCCGGACGACGGGTGCCGGAACGCCCCGTGCTGCCCCGCGCCGGGAGGCACGCCAGGCACCCGGCCGGATCGCCGGGAAGGGCGAGCCACACGGCTGGGCGTACTACCACGGCGGCAGCCACGCCCCGGCGGGCGAGTCCGCGGGACCCGCTCCGGCGGACGCCGCGTTCTTCGGTGGTGGCGCGCCGGCCGCTGGGGCAGGCCCGGGCGCCGGCTTCGCGGGCGGCGCATCGGGCGAGGGCGTGCCGCTGCCGGGGGGGCCGCGCCGCGAGCAGATGCTCGGGGTGCTGGACCAGGTGATGCGCGTGGGCGGCGCCGACGATCTGGACGGTGCCGGTCCGGAGCGCGATCAGTTCATCGGCAGCCTGACCGACCTGCAGCGTGACGCGACGATGCACGCCGGTGACCACGGCAACGCGGTGCGCGCGCTCAAGGCCGGCGGCGCGGCCAGCCGGGTGAGCCACGTGGACAGCCTGATGGTCGACGTGGTGGCGATGATGTTCGACTTCATCCTCGAGGACGAGAACATCGCCGACGCCGTGCGCTGCCTGATCGGGCGCCTGCAGATCCCGGTGCTCAAGGTCGCGATCCTGGACAAGAGCTTCTTCGCCCGCCGCAGCCATCCTGCGCGCTCCTTCGTCAACAGGCTCGCGGACTTCGGCGCACGCGCGGCGGCGACCGAGGACGGCCCCGTCTGGGACGGGGTACGCACCCTGGTGGCGCGCATCCTGGACGAGTTCGACACACAGGTGGACATGTTCTCCGCTGCGCTGCAGGAGCTGGAGACGCTCATCGCCGGCGACGACGACGAGGCCAGCCGCAACGCGTGGACCGCGTCCAAGGTGGCGCAGGAGCGCCAGCGGCTGGCCGACGCGCGCCGGCTCGCGGGGCAGGAGGTGGCGTCGCGGCTGGACGGCGTCGACGCGCCGCCGGCGGTGACCGAGTTCCTGGAGTCACACTGGCGCCACGTGCTGGGGGAGCGCCTGTTCGTGGGCGGTGAGCAGAGCGAGGCGTGGCGCGCCGGCATCGTCGCCATGGACCGGCTGCTGTGGAGCGTGGGACCGAAGCGCGAGGCCGTGGAGCGTGACCGGCTGCTGGAGATGCTGCCCCTGCTGCTCGAGCAGCTCAAGCTCGGCATGAACGAGGTGGGCCTGCCGGCCGATGCGCGCTCGGTTTTCCTGCGCGCGCTGTCCGACCTGCACATCTCGTCGCTGCGCGGCGACGCGCCGGTGCCGGCGGCGCCCGGCGCGGGATCGGACGAGCCGGTGCCGGGCGCGACCGAATCGACCGCCGCGGCGATACCCGAGGACGCACCCGGCGCGCGCGCGGCGCGCATCCTGCGCGAGGCGGTAGAGCACGCCAACGCGATGGTGTTCACCACTGCCAGCGAGCGAGCCCAGTGCGAGGGGATGGGCACCACCGTGGTGGCGGTCAAGCTCGAGGGGGACCGCCTCGCCTGCGCCCACGCGGGCGACTCCCGCCTCTACCGGCTGCGTGCCGGCGCGCTGGAGCAGATCACCCGGGACCACACGTACCGCCAGGACGTGATCGATCGGGGACTCGCCAGCGAGGCGGACGCGGCCGGAATCGCCAGCAACCTGATTACCCGCGCGGTGGGCGGGGGTGCAACGATCCAGGTGGCGGTGCACGTGCACGAGACCGCCCCCGGCGACCTGTACCTCGCCTGCTCGGACGGCCTCAACGACATGATCGACGACGACCACATCGCGCGGATCCTCGCCGCCGAGCCGGGCGCCGCCGACCTGGACGCGCTGGCCGGTGCGCTGGTGGACGCCGCCAACGCGGCAGGCGGGCACGACAACGTCACCGTCGCGCTGCTGCGCGTGGACGACAGCCTTCCCGAGGGAGGCGAGGCGCGCGACTACGGCGCCTTCGTCTCGCTGCACGCCGCCAGCGACCCGGGCCGGCGGCGGGCCCACAACGAGGACACCGTGCACGTGGACGCCGCCCTCGGCCTGCTGGTGCTCGCCGACGGCATGGGCGGACACAACGCAGGTGAGGTGGCAAGCGCCATGACGGCGAGACTGGTCACCGAGGCCTTCGTGGCCGCGCCGGAGAGCGTCACCGAGGCCGCCCCGGTCGCTGCCGCCAGCGACGCGGCGTTCGACTTCGCCGCCATCAACGCCGAGCTGTGGGAAGACGCGGTGGCCGACCCGGGCAACCGGGCGCTGCACGAGGCAGTGGCGATGGAGGTGGAGAGCATCGTGCTCGCCTCGGAGGACGACCTGGACGCCCTGTTCGACATCGATTCCGACGCCGGGCAGATGCCGGCCACCGTGTCGCGCGACGCGGAGCGCGACCCGTTGCTCGAGCGGGTGCTGAAGCTCGTGCCCGGGACCTGGGTGGAGTTCGGCGAGCGGGCGGGACGCGGCAGCCGCGCCCGCCTGAGCTGGGTGGCGCCGGGCCAGCGGCGGTTCCTGTTCACCGACCGGTTCGGGCAGAAGGTGAGCGAGTCCACGCCCTACGGTCTCGCGCTGGAGCTGCGCCGCGGCCGCATGCGGGTGCTGAACGCCATCCCGCTGCTCGATCGGGCGGTGAGCAAGGTGAGCGATCGGCTGCGCTCGACGCAGCCGCTGTCCATGAGCACGGCCTGAGCACGCGCGAGATCGCGACGGCTGTTCCGAAATCTGCTGCAAACCTTGGGTGATGCGGAGGACGGTGATCTGAGATTCGGAACGACCATTCAGTGCGCGGGCCGGCGTGCCCGCGCCGGCCTCAGCGGCGCTCCGTCGCCTTGACCCGCTGGGAGAAGCGCCGGTCGAACACGCCCTCGGCGATGCGGTTCTTCATCATCTCCAGGGATCCGCCGGCGATCATCCAGCCGCGGGTGCGCCGGAAGCAGTACTCCACCAGGGAGTCCTGGCTGTAGCCCGCGCCGCCCATCACCTGCATGGCCTCGCTGGCCACCTCGTGGCCCACGCGGTTGCAGAAGGCCTTGGCGATGGCGGTCTCCTGGGCCGAGGGCAGCCCGCGGTCAGCGCTGGCAGCGGCGCGGTAGAGCAGCAGCTGCGCCGCGTCCAGCTGCATCCTCATCTCGGCGAACTTCCACTGGATGCCCTGGAACTCGCACAGCGCACGGCCGAACTGCCTGCGCTCCAGCGCCCACTCCCGCGCCACCTCGAAGGCGTAGCGTCCGAGCGCCAGGGAGCGCGCGGTGTTGCCGATGCGCTCGGCGTTGAAGCCCGCGATCTGCTTCTTGAAGCCGCCGGGGCCGAGCAGCACGTTCTCCGGCTCCACGCGCACGTCCTCGAAGTAGAGCTGCGCCCACTCGTCGCCGGAGAGGAAGCGCACCGGCTGGCCGTGGGTGAAGCCCTCGGTGCCCTTCTCGATCAGCACCGAGCCGATGCCGTCCACCCCGGGGCCGAAGCGCACGTAGGCCAGCACCACGTCGGCGTGCCAGCCGTGGGTGGTGAACACCTTGGTGCCGTTGACGCGGTAGCCGTCGCCGTCGGGCGTGGCGGTGGTGACGAGGTCGGTCACCGCGGACCCCGCCTCTGGCTCGGTCATGCCCACCGCGATGAGCATCTCGCCGGCCAGCAGCGGCGCCAGGAAGCGCTCGCGCTGCTCGTCGCTGGCGTACTCCGCCAGCGTGCGGATGGCGCCGAAGTTGCCTGCCTGGATCACGTCGGCGCTGCGCGGGCAGACCGCGGCCACCTGCTCGATGGCCAGCACCGCGTCCATCAGCGTGCCGCCCTGCCCACCCGCCTCCTCCGGCATGGCGATGCCGAACAGTCCCTGCTCCGCCATCAGCCGCGCCACCGCCTGCGGGTACTCGTCGGCGCGGGCACGTGCCCGGGCATCCGCCTGGAGGTGGCGCTCGGCGAAGCCGCGCACCGCGTCGCGGAACTGCTGCTGCTCCTCGCTGAAGGTGAAGTCCATGGCGCTCAGTCCGCCTTGCGCGCGGCGATGGCCTCGGCCACCGCCAGGGTGCGCCGCGCCAGCTCGACGATGGGGTAGTCGATGAAGTAGCCGTCCACCTGGATCGACGCGAGCCCCCTGGCCTCGGCCTCCTCGAAGGCCCGCACGTACACCTTCGCCTTCGCCACCTCCGCCTCGGTGGGCGTGAACACCGCGTTCACCGGCGCGAGCTGCTCCGGGTGGATGCACAGCTTGCCCTGGAAGCCCATGGTGCGGATGCGCTCCGCGGAGCGGCTGAGCGCTTCCACCTGGCCGATGTGGATGAACACGGTGTCGATGGGCGGCTCCAGGCGCGCGGCCCGCGAGGCGGTGACGATGCGCGAGCGGGCGTAGTCCAGCTCCACCTCGTCCAGGGTCCAGCGCATGCCCATGTCCAGGGTGAAGTCGCCGGCGCCGAAGGCCAGGCGCCGCACCCGCGTGCCGGCGCACGCGATGGCCTCCACCGCCGCGAGCCCGCGCCCGGTCTCGATGATGGGGACGATGTCCACGCTGCCGGGCGCCAGTTCGTGCTCGCGCTCGAGCTGCGCCACCAGCCAGTCCACGCTCTGGGCCTGCGCCGCGCTCTCCACCTTGGGCAGCACGATGCCGTCCACGCCGGGACGCACCACGGCCTTCAGATCCCCGTAGCAGAACGGGGTGTCGTAGGCGTTCACCCGCACGTAGCCGGCGGCCCGGCGCGGCGCCGCGAGGGCCGCCACTACCTTGTCGCGGGTCGCCTCCTTCTCCGACACGGCCACCGCGTCCTCCAGATCCAGGATCACGCAGTCCGTGTCCAGGGTCAGGCACTTCTCCACCCGCCGGGCGTGGTTGCCCGGCGCGAAGAGCATGGTCCGGTACAGTCCCATGGGTCCCTCTCCTTGCCTTCGTCGCCGCGCCGCGAGCCTACAGCGCGATGGGCTCGCGTGGCTCGGCCGCACGGGCCCGCCAGCGGAACACCTCCTGGAGCCGCGCCGCGAGCGCCGCGGCGCAGTGCGGCTCGCCGTGCACCAGCCACAGCCGCGGGCGCGGGCGGAAGCCGTCTGCCCAGGCCACGAGCTGATCCTGACCGGCGTGGGCCGAGAAGCCGCCGAGGGTGTGCACCACCGCGTTGACCGCGATCTCCGCCCCGAGCAGCCGGATGCGCCGGGCGCCGTCCACCAGCGCCCGCCCGGGCGTGCGCGCCGCCTGGAAGCCGCAGAACACCACGTGCGCCTCGCGCCGCCAGAGATTGTATTTGAGATGGTGGCGGATGCGCCCGCCGGTGCACATGCCGCTGCCGGCGATGATCACGACGCCGCCGGCGAGCCGGTTGATGGCCATGGACGCCTCCGGCGTCTCGCTGTAGCGCAGCGCCGGCAGCCATGCCGCCAGGCCCTGCCCCGCCAGCTCGCCCCGCTCGACGGGGTCGAACAGCGCCTGGTGGCGCTCGTAGGTGCGCGTCGCGGCGATGGCCATGGGACTGTCCAGGAACACCTGCGCCTGGGGCAGGCGCCCCTCGCGCTCGAGCTGGCCCAGGGTGTAGATGAGCTCCTGGCTGCGCCCCACCGCGAAGGCCGGGATGATCACGTTGCCGCCGGCGGCGTGGGCCGTGGCGAGGATCGCCGCGAGCTCCTCGCGGGTCTCGCCGGTCCCGCGGTGGTTGCGATCGCCGTAGGTGCACTCCAGCAGCAGCAGGTCCGCCTCCTGGAGCGGCGTCGGGTCGCGCAGCAGGACCGTGTCGCTGTTGCCCAGATCCCCCGAGAACACGACCCGCGTGCGTCCGCCCGCGTGGGCCACGTCCAGCTCCACGATGGCGGAGCCGAGGATGTGGCCCGCGTCGAGCCAGCGCACGGTGATGCCGGACGCCACCTCGCGCACCTCGCCGTAGTCCACGGGCGCTAGTCGCGCGAGCGCGCGGCGCGCATCGTCGAGACCGTAGAGCGGCGTGACCAGCGGCTTGCCCGCGCGGCGACGCCACTTGTTCTCCCACTCCGCGTCGCGCTCGTTCAGGTGCGCGGCGTCCTGCCACATGATCGCCAGCAGGTCACAGGTGGCACGGGTCGCGTGCACCGTGCCCCCGTAGCCGTCCTTCACCAGCCGCGGCACCAGCCCGGAATGGTCCAGGTGGGCGTGGGACAGGACCACCGCGTCGATGTCATCGATCCCGAATCGCCAGCGCGCCGCGTTGCGGGCCTCCGCCGCGCGCCCGCCCTGGAACAGGCCGCACTCCAGCAGGATGCGGGTGGCGCCGGTGTCCACCAGGTAGCACGAGCCGGTGACCTCGCCGGCGGCCCCCAGGGGCGTGATGGAGGGTGCCCGTGTGGTGCGTCGGCGGGGAACCATGAGCGGAATCCAGACAGCGGGTGGCCAATGCAGACCACAGGTAACCAAGTCGTGCGTCCCGGGAGGATCAGAACGGGCGACGAGACCGAACCCGGTCACCCGCTTCGAGGGCGCTCGAGCATGCCGATTGTAGAACGAGCGCCAGGTGGGAAGCGAAGCCAGTTGCAGCGAATGATTCGAAAGCCGGGCCATGCGGAGGAAGTGCGGCACGCCGTCGCGGGACGCGGCCGACCTGCTGCCCGCAGGTCGGCCGGATCCCGATCCCCGTGGACTGCCGGCCCGCTCGATTCAGGCGCTCTCGTACAGACGCGTGAGCACGAACTCCCGGTGCCCGAGCGCCTCGGCGGCGGTGAAGCGGCCGTTGGCCGTGCGAAACATCATGTCCAGCAGCGCGTCGCCCGCATCGTCCGGGCTCATCTCCTTGCGCAGCAGGCCCGTGACGTCCACGTCCACGTGCTCGCCCATGGTGCGTACGGTGCGCACGTTCGCGCAGAGCTTGATCACCGGCAGGATGGGGTTGCCGATGATGTTGCCCTGGCCGGTCGGGAAGAAGTGCACGACGAAGCCGGAAGCCGCGCACAGCGTCACCATCTCGGCCGCGGCCGAAGAGGAGTCCATGAACCACAGTCCAGGCCCGGTGGGCATTTCCGCCTTGTCCAGCACGCCGTCGACGACGCACTTCTTGCCGATCTTCTGGATGTTCCCGAGGGCCTTCTCCTCGATGGTGCTCAAGCCCCCCTCGATGTTGCCCTTGGTGGGCTGGGACTCGGACAGGTCACTGGTCTTGAAGCGGTCGATGAGGTCCTGGTAGCGGTTGAACATGTACATGAAGCGCTCGCGCACCTCGTCGTCGCGGCAGCGTGCCGCCACCAGATGCTCGCCGCCGGTGAGCTCCGAGGTCTCGCCGAAGACGAGCGTGGTGCCGTGGGGGTAGAGCTTGTCGAAGGCGTTGCCCACCGTCGGGTTGGCGCCACAGCCCGAGGTCGTGTCGGACTCGCCGCACTTGGTCGAGATCCACAGGTCCCTCAGGGGCGCCTCCTCACGGTGACGCTCGGTCGCCCACTGCACGTACTCCTTGGCGACCTTCGAGGCGCGCATGATCGTGTCGTGGTCGCCGTGCTGCTCGATGCCGAAGCCCGTGACCGGCTTGCCGGTGCTGGCGATGCCGTCCACCACCTTCTGCGTCCAGCCTTCCTCGATGCCGATGACGACCACGGCAGCCACGTTCGGGTTGCAGCCGGTGCCGATGAGGGTGCGGAAGTGCAGGTCCAGGTCGGCGCCGAACTGCAGGCGGCCGTAGGGATGCGGCAGCGCCATCGTGCCCTTGATGGCGCTGGCAACCGCTTCGGCGGCTGCGTTCGAGATGTCGTCGACGGGCAGGATGATGACGTGGTTGCGGACACCGACTCGGCCGTTCTCGCGCCGGTAGCCCCAGAAAGTGGCATTGTTGAGGTCGCGTGACATGGGTGGATCTCCGGGGGTTGCTTCAGGATTACCAGCGCTTGGTCTTGATGTTGTGCACGTGGGTGTGCTCGCCGACGCCGATGTCGGCGACCACTCGCCCGATGTCGACACCGTACTTGATCACCGTGTCGCCCTGGCTGAGCGGCTTGATCGCGAGCTTGTGCCCGATGGGAATGTCGCTCGCGGCCTTGAACGTGATCTCCCGATCCTGGTCCATGATCCAGCCGGTCAGCTCGTCGCCGGCTTTCACACCTTCCACCACGACCACGCCGACGGAATCGCCGTCGTCATGCACTACGAAATGAATCATTGCTACCTCCAGTCTCGTTCGAGGAAGGCGCGGCTGCGCCGGAATGATGTTGCTGCTAGGGACGCAGGACGATCTTGGCCGCGCGGGTGCGACTGGCGTCCAGATCGTCGAATGCCTCGCCCCCCCGGGACAACGGCCGCTGCTCGATCCAGTCGAGGCTGCCGAGCCGGCCCTCGTGCAGCGCCGCGAGCGAGGCGCGCAGATCGGCGTCGGTGTAGGTGTAGACACCGACCAGGGTGACTTCCTGCAGCGTGAGGGTTCGGGCATCGAACTCGCCGGCCCAGTCCTGCAGTCCGACGTGCGAGATGACGCCGCCTGGGCGCACCGCGGCGATGGCGCTGGCCCGGGTCGCGACCGCGCCCACGGCGTCGAGGACCAGATCGTATTCCGCGCGCGGTGCCGGCGTGGCCAGCGGGTCGAAGGCCTCCACGCCGGCCGCGCTCGCGGTTTCGCGGCGCAGCCGGTTGGTCTCGGCCAGGCGCACGTCGCGTGCGCCCCAGGCCTTCAGGATCAGCGCGCCCAGCAGGCCCACCGAGCCGCCGCCGATCACCAGCGCGCGGCACTCGGGTAACGGCCGCCACGCGGCGCGCGCCGCGAGCGCCAGGGCGTGCCACGCGGTCGCGCAGGGCTCGGTCAGTGCCGCCGTCGCCGGGTCCATGCCGTCGGGCACCGGGATCAGGTTACGGGCCGGCAGGGCGACCTGCTCGGCGAACGCACCCGGCAGTCGCATGCCGATGAGCTCGCGCGAGGCGCACAGGTTCGAGCGTCCGCCGTGACAATACGCGCAGGCGCCGCAGGTGATCAGGGGATTGAAGACGACCCGCGCGCCGGGCTCGGGCCCGTCGAGCACGGTGCCGCATGCTTCGTGCCCCAGGATCAGCGGCGGTACCCGGCGCGGGTCGTGACCGTGCCAGGCGTGCATGTCCGACCCGCAGATCCCGACCGCCTCCACCCGGACAAGGGCATCGCCAGGCCGCGGCACGGGCTCCGGCGCATCCCGGTACTCGGTCGTGTGGACTGCCGTGTAGACAAGAGCCTTCATGGACACCTCATTTCGCGGTGAAACCGCCGTCGACGAACAGGACCTGGCCCGTGACATAGGCCGAGGCCTCGGAGCAGAAGAACAGCAGCGGGCCGTCCAGGTCGGCGAGCTCGCCGTTGCGCCCGATGCAGGTCTGCGCCGCGTTGCGCGCGGCGACCTCGGGATCGGAGAAGACCGGCCCGGTGAGCGCGGTCGGAAAGAAGCCCGGCGCCAGGGCGTTCGCGGTGATGCCGAAGGCCGACCAGGCCTCGGCCATCGCCCGCGTCAGCTGCTCGACGCCGCCCTTGGACGCCCCGTAGGCGAGCCCTCCCGGAAACGCGCGCCGCGACTGCAGCGAGGCGAAGTTGACGATCCGGCCCCAGCGGCGGTCCTTCATCGCGGGCACCAGGCCCTGGGCCAGGAAGAACGGCGCCGCCAGGTTGAGGTCGAGGGTGACGTCCCAACCTTCCGGGGTCACGTCGTCGGCCTTCTGGCGCGTATTGATGCCGGCCGCGTTCACCAGGATGTCGGGAGCCCCGAAGGGTTCACTGACGGCCGGCGCCACTTCGGCGAGGCGTGAACGGTCCGCGAGGTCGGCCACGACGAACGCCGTCTCGCCGCCGGCGTCGCCGGCCCACGCCCGCAGCTCGGCCTCGCGGCGCGCCACCCCGACCACCCGGGCGCCCGAGGCGGCCAGCCGGTTGGCCGCCGCACGGCCGAGGCCGCTGGTCGCGCCGGTCACGCAGGCGACGCGGCCCTCGACCGCGAACGGGGACAGGTCGCTCACCTCGCCCACCGGATCAGCTGTCGGCGCTGAGCTCGAAGCGATCGTCGGGGAAGTACTTCCGCAGGCGTATGTCCGCGGTGCGGGCGTGGCCCTCCATGCCCTCGAGACGCGAGATGCGCGCCGTCGCCTCGGCGACGGGCCGCGCTCCCTCGCGGGTGGCCCGCTGCCAGGTGACGATCTTCATGTACTTGTGCACCGAGAGCCCGCCGGTGTAGCGCGCGGCGCCGGAGGTCGGCAGGACGTGGTTGGTGCCCGACGCCTTGTCGCCGAAGGCGACGGTGGTCTCCTCGCCCAGGAACAGCGAGCCATAACACTTCAGCCGCTCCAGCCACCAGTCGGTGTCCGCTGCCTGCACCGTCAGGTGCTCCGGCGCGTAATCGTCCGCGGTGGCCGCCATCTCCTCGCGATCCGCGCAGAGGATGACCTCGGCGTAGTCCGACCAGGCGGCGGTCGCGTTGTTGCGGTTGAGCTCCGGCAGGTCGGCGATGAAGCGCGGCACCCGCTCCATCACCGCCTCCGCCAGGGGGCGGTCGTCGGTGACCAGCCAGACCGGCGAGTTGTAGCCGTGCTCGGCCTGGCCCACCAGGTCGGCCGCGACGATGTCGGGGTCGGCCTCGCCGTCGGCCAGGATCAGGCTGTCGGTGGGGCCGGCGAACATGTCGATGCCGACGCGGCCGAACAGGATACGCTTGGCCTCGGCCACGAACTGGTTGCCGGGCCCGACCAGGATGTCGGCCTTCGGCAGGCCGAACAGGCCGAACGCCATGGCGGCCACTCCCTGCACGCCTCCCAGCGCCAGGATCGAGTGGGCCCCGCACAGGTCAGCGGTGTAGACGATCGCGGGGTGGATGCCGGTTTCCGGGCGCGGCGGCGAGCACACGGCGATGTGCTCGCAGCCGGCCACCTTGGCGGTGGTCACGGTCATGATCGCCGACGCGATGTGACTGTAGCGACCGCCGGGGACATAGCAGCCCGCGGCGCGGCAGGGAATGCTCTTCTGTCCGGCAATCAGGCCCGGGACGACCTCGATCTCGATGTCGCTCAGAGTCTCCATCTGCGCCTCGGCGAAGCGCCGCACGTTGTCGTGCGCGAAGCGGATGTCGTCCTTGAGCCGCTGTGAAACGCGCTCGCCCGCCGCGGCAATCTCGTCGCGGTCGAGGACCAGGTTTCCGGCGTAGCGGTCGAACTTCTCGGCGTAGCGCCTCGCCGTGGCCTCGCCACCGGCCTCGATCTCGTCGAGGATCTGCTGCACGGTCTCGCGGACATCGCCAGAGTCGGTGGACGAGGTCTTCGTCGCCTTTTTCAGGTATTCACGGGCCATTGCGATCTCCTAGCGATAGATGTCGGGAAGCAGGGTCGTGGAGACCGCCGGCACGTAGCCGATCAGCAGCACGACCAGCAGCATGAAGAACACGAAAGGAACCGCGCGCGCAGCAATCTTGAGGATCGATTCCCCGGTCAGCCCGGAGACCACGAACAGATTCAATCCGAGGGGCGGGGTGATGAAGCCGACCCCGAGCGCGGTGATCATCATGATGCAGAACTGGATCTCGTTCATGCCGATCTCGTCGGCGAGCGGCTTGAGGATCGGCGCGAGGATCACGATGTTCGGGGTCGTCTCCATCACGCAGCCTGCCGCCACCAGGATCGCGATCATCAGCACGATCAGCGCGTAGGGGTTGTCGGTCAACGAGGTCACGGCGTAGACGAACCCCTGGGGAACCCCCATGGCCGCCAGCGTCTGCGCGAGCGGCAGCGAGAAGGCGATGATGGGCAGGATCACGCCGTTCACCTTCGCCGAGCTGATCAGCATCGACGGGAAGTCCGAGAGCTTGAGGGTACGGAGGATGAGTCCGATGATGATGGTGACGATGACCGCCGTGGCGCCGGCCTCGGTCGGCGTCAGCCGGCCCGAGAAGATGCCATAGAAGATGATCGCCGGCACGATGAACGCGTACCACCCGTCGCGCAGCGCCTTGCCGATGTTCGCGAGCCACTCCGCCATGCCGATCGCGCCGCCGTGCTCGTAGGCGTGGATCCGGTTCACGACGATGTTGGTCACCAGGATCGAGACGAGGATCGCCACGCCCGGGATCAGCGCCGCCTGGAACAGCGTGGACGCGGAGATGCCGAGCACCAGCCCGATGATGATGTAGGCGATCGAGGGCGGGATCAGGATGCCGGTGCACGCGCCTGCGGCGACCAGGGCGCAGGCATAGGGGCGCGGGTAGCCCGACTCGACCAGGCGGTCGATGGTCATGCGGCCGACCGCGGCGGCCCCGGCCGCATCCGATCCGGAGATGGCCGAGAACATGCCGCAGACCAGCACCGTCGCCGATCCGAAGCCACCCCGGGTCCAGCAGGTCAGCGCCTCGGCGACGTCGAGGAACTTCCGGCTCAGGCCGGTGCGGACCAGCACGTCGCCGGTGAGGATGAACAGCGGCACGGCCGTCAGCGCGAACGCGTCGATGCCGTCGAAGAGGGACTCCCCCAGCAGCGACAGGGGCAGCACCTCGGTCCACAGGAGCATGGCAATCGCGGACGCGCCGATGGACGCCCACACGGGAACGCCGAGGAAGCACAGCAGTGCGAAGAGCGCGACCGGGCCGTAGAAACTCCAGCCGAGCTCGACGGTCTGTTCCTGCAATCTTTGCCAGAGCATCGTCGCCTCCTAGTCGAACAGGCGCTCGCCCTCGAAAACCGGTCGCCCGGCGATGAGGTCGGCGACATCGCGGCGCAGGGATTGAAACAGCCGGAACATCAACAGGCCGAAGCCGACCGGCACGGCCGCGAGGAACCAGACCATCGGCACGCGCAGGCCGTGGCTGACGGACTGGAACTTCCATGCCACGGAGACCATCTCGAACGACCAGTAGAGCGCGAAGACGGCGACCACCATCATCACCACGTCGCCCAGGATGTAGAGCAGCGACTTGAGCCACGCGGGCACGTAGTGGAACAGCACGTCGATGCGGATGTGGGCCCGCTCGCGCACCGCGGAAGCGGCGCCGATCCAGGCCAGGTAGATGAACGAGTAGCGGACTATCTCCTCGCCCCAGATCGAGGAGTAGGCGAACACCTCGCGCCGGATCACCTCAACCGCCATGGTGACGACCAGCATGGTGTAGAACGCCAGCAGCGCCCACCGCTCGAGATTGGCTTCGATCAGCTTCAGATGACGTAGCGACATCGTTGTTCACCGCCGTTGAGCAGCCGTCCGGTCCGTCCGCAGCAGCTGGGCGGACGGGGCCTCCTCGCCGTCGCTCGGAGTGCCCCCGGGCCGCAGTGCGGCGACGGGGGCACCCCGGGGCTGCTCAGGCGTCGTGGACGTAGTAACGACTGGGGGTGTTGGCGCCCTCTTCGAGCCTCGCGAAAACCTCCATCGAGCCGGCCAGCTCGGTCTTGAACTCGTCCCACTCGCTGCGCTGGTAGCCGCCGGCCGCCTTCCACTCGTCGAGCTGGGCGTCGCTGAGCGTGTGGAACTGGACTCCCGACTTCGCGAGCTCCGACATCGCGTAGGCGCGCGCCGCCGGAACCTTCGCGAGGTTCTGCTGCGCCGTCACCTCCGACGCGAACTCGATTCCGTCCCTCACGTCGACGGGCAGGCCGTGGAACCAGTCGTAATTGCACGAGTAGACCTGGCTGTCCGGCACGGCGCGGGTGAAGGTTATGTGGCTCAGGATGTCCTTGAAGCCGAACACGTACAGGGCGCCCACTGCGGGGTCGAGCGCGTCTGCGACGCCCTGCTTGATTGCGGACGGGGTCTCGCCCCAGGCCACCGGCGTCGGGTTGGCACCGACCAGTCGGTAGTACTGCTGCAGCATCTTCGACCCCGGCACCCGGAACTTCACGCCCTTCAGATCGGCAGGAGTCTTCACCGCGCCGGCACCGCCCTTGCGGACCGCGACCACCCGGGGATCGATGACCACGTAGAACAGCGCCTTGAAGCCCTTGGCCTCGACCTTGGGGTGGACCTCGTCCTTCCAGGCCTTGGAGTTGACGAGATTGACGAAGCGCTGGTTCGAACCGCAGAAGTACGGCAGGTTGATGAGATCGGCCGCCGGGGCGAAAGGCGCGAAGTTCGACAGCGAGTGCTGCGCCGCCTGGATCGTGCCGCCCTGCACCTTCTGCGCCAGGGCGCCACCGGCGCCGAGCTGTCCGCCGGGGGCGAGCTTGACGTAGATCTTGCCGTTGGTCGCGTTCTGGATGTTCTCCTTGAAATCCAGCTGCATGATCGGGTAGCTGCGCGACGCGCCCAGAACGTAGGCCGTCGCCACGATCATGGTGTGGGCGGCCGCCCGCTCGCGCTCCTTCTCTTCCTTGGCGGTCTGTGCGACCACTTCCTCGGACCACAAGGTCCCCGCGGTTCCGGCAACCACCGCGGCGGTGAACGCACCGGTGCCCGTCAGCCGGAGGAAGTTCCTCCGTTCCGCGGACTCGAGCTCCACGGTTGCCTTGTCTGCTGGAAATCGCTTCATGGAACTGTCCCTCCTCCTAGGTTTGGTGGTCCGCCGGCTGGTCGGCTTTGCCGGTCACCGAGCGTTCGTGAGCGAGCATGGCAACGACGAAGCAGATGCAGGCGGCGAACAGCGTCAGCATCTCCGCGACATCGGAGAGGAACACCCCGATCCCGGCAGCACCGGCCACAACGTTGCTAAAGAACACGAGAAAAATGGCGCAGGTGGCTATTACTAATATGTTTTTTGCTTCCACGCCGGCATCCCTCCTCCAAGCTCAACGCGAATGTAAGCGTATACATCAGAAAATGCAAACGTTTACACGAAAGCCTTGCTATGCTGGCTTCCACCGCGTCGGCGTCACCGGATGTCTACCGATGAACAGGAAGTCCGCGCCCACGCTGCACGACGTCGCCCGCCAGGCCGGCGTGTCGACGGCCACGGTCTCGCGTGCCCTCAATGCCCCGGGCCTCGTCACGGCCTCGACCCGCGACCTGGTGCTTCGCACCGTCGACGAGCTCGGCTACACGCCCCACTTCGGAGGACGGGCGCTGGTGTCGAACCGCTTCAACACCATGGGCGCGGTCATCCCGACCATGGACAATGCCATCTTCGCGCGGGGGCTGCAGGCGTTCCAGGAGACGCTGTCCGATGCCGGCGTCACGCTGCTGGTGGCAAGCTCCGGTTACGACACGAGCCGCGAGTTCGAGCAGATCCGGACGCTGGTCGGCAGGGGTACCGACGGTCTGATGCTGATCGGAGCGGAAAGACCGGCAGAATCCTATGCATTTCTCGAACGACGCGGCATCCCCTACGTGCTGACCTGGAGCTACCGACACGACGAGAAGACCTGTTTCGTCGGTTTCGACAACCGCCGCGCGGCAGGGGCGATGGCCCGCGAGGTGATCGAGCGTGGTCATCGGCGCATCGGGATGATCGCCGGCATCACCACCGGCAACGATCGGGCGAGCGATCGTGTCGCGGGCGTCCGTGCGGCGCTCGACGCGGCGGGCCTGTCGGGCCGCGATCTTCCCATCGTCGAGGAGACCTACTCGCTGGGCGGCGGCCGGCGCGCTTGCGCCACCCTGCTCGAGCGACGGCCACGGCCGACGGCGGTGATCTGCGGCAACGATGTCCTCGCCGTCGGTGCGATAATCCAGGCGAAGGCTCTCGGATTGCGAGTGCCCGGCGATGTCTCCATCACGGGGTTCGACGACATCGAGCTGGCCGAGGTGGCCGAACCGGGCCTTTCCACGGTCCACGTCCCGCACCGCAGGATGGGGCAGGCAGCGGCGCGGACGCTGCTGGCGATTCGCGACGGAATCACCGACTGCACGGGGGTCGAGCTCGAGACCTACCTCGCCATGCGCGAGTCACTGGGCGAGCCGCCGTGAGCACGCCGGCGCAGCAGCGCCGCGCCCAGGCACGACCCCGGGTTCGCCACCGGGCGGCTGACCGCATCCGTGATCGGTTAACGCCATCTCGGGGGCGGCCGGTCCGGCACGGGCCGCGGAGACCCGCTGTGAATACGTCCCTGTACGCTCGACGGCCGCATCCCTGCAGCCGACGGTCTCCCCGACCCGCACCGGACCGGCCTTATCCAATG
>JBFHNV010000051.1:0-29358 GCA_041593595.1 Gammaproteobacteria bacterium | reverse complement strand
TCGCGCCCGGCATCCGCCGCCTTGTCCTTGCCCGACGGATCCGGCGGCAGGCCGTCGCGCACCGCCGCCGCGCCCGCCACGCAGTCGCGGCCCACCCGCTCGGCCAGCGACGCGGCCATGTCGCGCACGTAGCCGCCCTGGTAGCCCTTGCTGGGGAACGGCACATGCTCGCCGTTGAGCTCCAGGTAGCGCAGCCAGGTACTCACCGCCAGGATGTCCATCTGGCGGCCGGCATCGTTGACGTAGTACTCGCGCTGCACGTCGTGGCCCACCGCCGCCAGCAGATTCGCGAGCGCCGCGCCGTAGGCGGCGCCGCGACCGTGGCCCACGTGCAGGGGCCCCGTGGGGTTCGCGGACACGAACTCCACCTGCACCCGGGTGCCGGCGCCGACGTCGCTGCGTCCGTAGCTGTCGCCCGCGTCCAGCACGGTGGCCACCACGCCGGTGAGGGCGTCGGCGGTGAGGAAGAAGTTGAGGAAGCCCGGGCCCGCCACCTCGACCCGCGCCACCCTCGGGTCCGCGGGCAGGCACCCGGCGATCAGCTCCGCGATCTCCCGCGGCTTGCGCTTCAGCGTGCGCGCCAGCGCCATGGCCACCGGGCTCGCGAAGTCGCCGTGGCCGCCGTCGCGGCTGCGCTCCACCGGGATCTCCGCCGGCGCGAGCCGGGCGCCGGCGTCCGGCGCAAGCCGGCCATCCGCAGTGAGCGCGGCGAGCGCGCGCGCGATGTGTTCCTGCACCAGGGTCTTCAACGGGGGGTCCGCGGGGGCCGTGCGACGGGGCGCGTATTCTATGCGCTCAAGGCCCCTGCTTCAGCAGCGGCGGGGTCCGCGCCTGAAACGACCTCAGAGCATCTCCTGAGGATCCACGTCCAGCGACCAGCGCACGCGGCGCGCCGCGGGCAACGCCTCGATGCGTGGCAGCCAGCGGGACAGGCAGCGGTGCAGGGGCGCGCGGTCCCGGGCCTCCACGAGGACCTGTGCCCGCACCCGGCCCGCGCGGCGCTCCAGCGGCGCCGGCACCGGCCCCAGCATGCTCACCCCGCGCACCCTGGGCGCCGCGTCCAGCGCCGCGGCCAGGAACGCGTGCACCCGCTCCCGCGCCGGCGCCTCGGCGCGCAGCAATGCCTGGTGGGCGAAGGGGGGCAGTCCGGCCGTTTCCCGCTCGGCCAGCGCCGCTGCGCCAAACGCGTCGTAGCCGCCGCGGACCAGGGTCCGCAGCAGGGGATGCTGCGGGTGGTGGGTCTGGATCAGCACCGAGCCCGGGCGTTCGCCCCGCCCGGCCCGCCCGCTCACCTGGGTCAGCAGCTGCGCCATGCGCTCGCTGGCGCGGAAGTCGGCGCTGAACAGGCCGCCGTCCGCGTCCAGGATGGCCACCAGGGTGACCCGCGGGAAGTCATGACCCTTGGCCAGCATCTGGGTGCCCACCAGCACGTCCACCGCTCCCGCGTGCACCCGCCTGATGAGGCGTTCCATGGCGCCCCGCCGCCGGGTGCTGTCCCGGTCCACCCGTTCCACCCGTGCGTCCGGGAAGCGCGCCTTCAGGTGCTCCACCACCCGCTGCGTCCCGGTGCCCACCGCCACCAGTGCGCCTCGCTCCCCGCAGGCGCAGGTCTCGGGCACCGCCTGCACACGGTCGCAGTGATGACAGCGCAGCCGGTTCTCCGCCCGGTGCAGGACCAGGTGCGCGTCGCAGCGCGGGCAGTCCACCGGCGCGCCGCACACGTGGCACAGCAGCACTGGCGCGTAGCCACGCCGGTTCACGAACAGGATCGCCTGCTCGCCGGCTCCGAGGCACCTGCCCAGCGCCTCGCGCACCGGCCCGCTCAGTCCCCCTTCCACGGGCCGCGCCCGCAGATCCACCACCCGCACCTCCGGTATCCGACCGGACCCGGCGCGTCGCGGCAGCAGCAGGGTGCGGTAACGGCCGGCACGGGCGTTGTGCAGCGACTCCAGCGACGGGCTCGCGGACCCGAGCACCACCGGCACCCCGGCCTGCCTCGCCCGCAGCACCGCCAGGTCCCGGGCCGAGTAGCGCAGGCCGTCCTGCTGCTTGAAGGACAGGTCGTGCTCCTCGTCCACCACCACCAGCCCGGGGCGTGCCAGGGGCGTGAACACCGCCGAGCGCGTCCCCACCACCACCGGTGCCTCGCCGCTGCGCGCCGCCAGCCAGGCGGCGGCTCTCTCGCCCTCCGCCATGCCCGAATGCAGCGCCGCCACCGGAACTCCAAGTCGCTCGCGGAAGCGCGCCACGATCTGCGGGGTGAGCCCGATCTCGGGGATCAGCACCAGGGCCTGGCGGCCCGCCGCCGTCACCGTCGAGATGAGGGCCAGGTAGACCTCCGTCTTGCCACTGCCGGTGACCCCGTCCAGCAGGAAGGCCGCGTAGCCGCCCAGGCGCTCGGTCACCGCCGCCACCACGGCGGACTGCTCCGGATTGAGCGCCGGACCCGGGACCGGCTGCGCGGCGCGCGACGCGCGCTCGCGCAGCGCCGCGAGGCCGCGGGCCGCGAGACGGCGCAGGGCGGCGGTGAGATCGCCCGCGGGCGCCGCCACCGGCCCCCGGGCCAGCGCGTCCACCGCGCGGCGCTGGAGAGGCCCGAGGGCGGCGCCGCAACGCAGCGCCTCCTGGCCCGCGTCTGTAAGCACCCACTCACGCTCCGACGGGCGCGGGGCCTCGCGGCCCTGGCGCAGCCACGGGGGCAGCATGGTGGCCACCACCTCCCCGGGCGGATGGTGGAAGTAGTCGGCCGCGAAGCGCACCAGGGACAGCAGCGATGCGTCCAGCAGGGGCGCGGGATCCAGCACCGCCGCGATGTGCCGGAGCTTCGCCGCCGGCACGCCGGCCTGGTCCCGGTGCTCGAACACCACCCCCACCTTCTCACCGCGCGCGAACGGCACGCGCACCCGTGCACCGGGTGCAGGCACCGGGCCGTCCCGCGGCGGCAGGTAGTCGAACAGGGTGCGCAGGGGCGAGGGCACCGCCACCGCCAGCACGGCGGGGGGCGCTCCCCCCGCGGGCACGTCGCACGGTGGCGCCATCAGCGCCGCGACGCAGCGGGCGGGCAGGTCTTCACTCGATGGGCGGGGACGCCGCCACCAGTCCCTCCACCTCCGCCAGCGCCGCGCGGCGCATGGCGCGTCCGTCCACCGGGCTCAGGGGGGTGTGGCGCCGGGTGCGCCCGGAGAACACCAGCAGCTCCACCGGCACGCCGCCGGCCAGGAACGCGTAGCCCGGCACCCGCTCGGTCTCGCCGGTGCTCATGCGCAGACGCTGCTCGTGCTCACGGTAGGGGATCCCGCGCTCCATCAGGCAGAAGCCCACCTCCTCGGTGGACTCCGCGAACAGGTGCAGCGACACGGGCGTGTTGCGGTCCGCGGTGCCGCTCAGCACCGGACCGACCAGCCGTGGCTTGAAGGCGGCCAGCTCGCGCATGGCGGCGGCCGCCGCCGCCCGGAGATCCTGCAGGCAGCGTGCCTGGTCATCACCGCCGAACAGCCGCTGGTGCTCCATCAGCGCCTGTTCGATCTCGCTGTTGCGCGGCAACGGCGTGGAGGCGGGCAGGTGCTTGCGGTCCAGCGCCTTGCGCTTCGCCAGCGCGAAGTCGCGGATGCCGCCCTCCAGCATCACCCGTGCCGCCTCGCGGGCCAGCTCGAGCCTCGCCTGGCTGTCGCGGCCGTTGCCGCGCGAGCGCGTCGCCACCGTCGCCTCCGAGTCGCTCAGAAGAGCTGCTTGGTCACCGGTGAATCGGCCGCCGGCGTGCTGCCGGGAGCGCCCTCTGCCGTCTTCGCCGGCGCCTCCGCCAGGGCGTTGGGAGCGCGCCCCGCGTGGAAGTACTCGAAGATGGCGTCAGGGTCACCCGCCTGGGCCAGTTTGCCCGTCAGCGGGTCGATGCGCACGCTCACCAGGCCCTCAGGCTGCTTCAGGAGCCGTTCCGGCCGACCCTCGAGCGCCACCCGCATGAAGTCGATCCACATGGGCAGCGCCGCGCGACCACCGGTCTCTCGCCGCCCGAGCGGCGCCAGCTTGTCGAAGCCCACCCACCCGGTGGCCACCAGCTCCAGGTTGAAGCCGGAGAACCAGGCGTCCTGCTGGTCGTTGGTGGTCCCTGTCTTGCCTGCGAGATCCTGTCGCCCCAGCACCCGTGCCCGCACCCCGGTGCCGCGGGCGATGACGTCCCGCATCATGGAGTGCATCAGCCACACGTTCTCCGCAGCGATCACCCGCGGCGCCGGGCGCTCGGGGCGATACGGCGCCGGGCCCGTCCCGGTGCCAGGAGTCGCGGCCACCGGCAGGGCCTGTGCGCCCGCCGCCGGCGCCGTCTCGCACGCCTCGCACACGGTGAGCGGCATCGCGCGGTAGACCTCGCCGCCTTCGTCGCTCTCCACCCGGGCGATGAGGTAGGGCTCGACCCGGTAGCCGCCGTTGGCCAGCACCGCGTAGCCGGCCGCGAGCTCGATGGGCTTGACCGCGCCGCTGCCCAGCGCCAGCGACAGGTTCCGGGGCAGTCGCTCGCGGTTGAAGCCGAAGCGCGCGATGTACTCCACCGCGTAGTCGATGCCGATGGCACGCAGCAGCCGGATGGACACCAGGTTGCGCGACTTGTACAGCGCCTCGCGCAGGCGCGTGGGACCGAAGAACTTGCCGCTGTAGTTCTCCGGGCGCCATGCCGCCTCCAGGCTCGGGTCGTCGAACACCACCGGCGCGTCATTGACGATGCTTCCCGCATTGAAGCCGTACTCGATGGCCGCGGAGTAGATGAAGGGCTTGAAGCTCGAGCCCGGCTGGCGCTCGGCCTGGATGGCGCGGTTGAACTTGGAGCGGAAGAAATCGAAGCCGCCCACCAGCGCCAGCACCGCGCCGTCGCGCGGCGACAGTGCCACGAAGGCGCCTTCCGCATCGGGGATCTGCGTCAGCCGCCAGCGAAGCGCCGGTGCCGCATCGCCGGTGGCGTTCTTGCCGTCCTGCTTCGGCGGCTCCGTCTTCAGCTGCATGATCCGCACCAGGTCGCCGGGGCTGACCACGTCGCTGGCCTGCTTCGGCTCGGGGCCCAGCCGGTTCTCGTCGATGTGGCGCCGCGCCCAGGAGAGCCCGTCCCAGGTGAGCTCCACGGTACCCAGGTCCTTGGCGAACACCGTCGCCGCGCGCTCCGCCACCGCCGTCACCACCGCCGGGCGCAGCCCCCCCACCACCGGCACGTCCGCCAGCAGGCCCGTGAGCTCCGCCTCGCTGGCGGGTGGCGTGCCGTTCTGCTCCGCGCCGCGGTAGCCGTGGCGGGTGTCGTACTCGACGAGGGCGTCGCGCAGCCCCTTCACGGCGGCGTCCTGCAGCGGCGCGCGCACCGTGGTGTGAACCCGGAAGCCGGAGGTGTAGGCCTCCTCCCCGTAGCGCTCCTCCATCCAGGCTCGCGCCATCTCCGCCACGTAGTCCGCCGACTCCACGTCCGCGCGCTGCACGTGCACCCGCGCGGTGACCGGGGCCGCCAGGGCCGCCTGGAGCTGCTCGTCGCCGATGTAGTTCAGCTCGCGCATGCGCCCCAGCACGTAGTTGCGCCGCTCCAGGGCGCGCGACGGGTTGGCCACCGGGTTGAAGCGCGACGGGGCCTTGGGCAGGCCCGCGATCATGGCGGTCTGCGCCAGGTTCAGCTCGGCGATGGGCTTGCCGTAGTACACCAGGGCGGCGGCGCCCACGCCGTAGGCGCGGTGCCCGAGGAAGATCTTGTTCAGGTAGAGCTCGAGGATCTCGTCCTTGCCGAGCTCGCGCTCGATCTTGAGGGCCAGCAGGATCTCGTTGAGCTTGCGCACATAGGTCTTCTCCCGGCCGAGGAAGAAGTTGCGCGCCACCTGCATGGTGATGGTGCTGCCGCCCGGGCCCTTCTCGCCGGTGCGCAGCAGGTGGATCACGGCGCGGGTGAGCCCCTGCCAGTCCACCCCCGGATGCTCGTAGAAGCGCTCGTCCTCGGAGGCCAGCACCGCCTGCACCATGGTCTCCGGCACCTGGTTCAGGGTCAGGGGCACCCGCCGCTTCTCGCCGAACTCGGCGAGCAGGGCGCCGTCGGCGCTGTAGACCCGCAGCGGCACCTGCAGGCGCACGTCGCGCAGGGTCTCCACCGAGGGGAGCTGAGGCGCCAGGTGCCAGTAGACGGCGGCGCCGGCCACCACCGCGAGCAGCCCGCACGCGAGCGCGAGCATCCCCAGGATGCGCACGACTTTGGAGAGCCTGAGCATGGTCGATTCCTTCCGGCCCCGCGAGTGCCGACTATATTTCCACGACAGGGCCCGGTCGCGGATCGCAACCGCGGGATCCCTTCCCGCAGGGGAGGTGAAAAGGCTCCAAGTATAAGCGCTACATCCTTGTCATTTGGGCGGTTTGTACTTTCTTTCATCGATGGTCTATATTTGGCCCAAGGACTTAAAGCTCGGACGCATGTATCCACCCTAACCTTCAGAATTAGAAGGAAAAAAATGGGTCTCTTGTCACGCACTCAGCCCCACGTGCTCGGGGTGGACGTCAGCTCGACTGCCGTCAAGCTGCTGGAACTGTCCGGCAGCGGCGGGAAATATCGCGTGGAGGCCTACGCGGTGGAGCCGCTTCCCCCCAACGCCGTGGTGGAGAAGAACATCACGGAGGTGGAGGCGGTGGGCGAGACCATCCGCCGCGCCGCGCGCCGCTCCGGCACCAAGAACAAGCTCGCTGCCCTGGCGGTGGCCGGCTCGGCGGTGATCACCAAGATCATCACCATGCCCGGCAACCTGGGCGACGAGGAGATGGCCAGCCAGATCGAGCTGGAAGCGGACCAGTACATCCCCTATTCCCTCGAGGAGGTGAACCTGGACTTCGAGGTGCTGGGCCCTTCGGAGAAGGATCCGGACAAGGTGGACGTGCTGCTGGCCGCGTCGCGGGAGGAGAACGTGGACTTGAGGGTGGCGGCCGCCTCGGAGGCCGGACTGACCTGCAAGATCGTGGACGTGGAGGCCTTCGCCCTGGAGAACGCCTTCGGCCTCATCGCGAGAACGCTGCCCACCGGCGGCATGGGCGAGACCATCGCCCTGGTGGACATCGGCGCCACCATGACGACGCTCAGCGTGCTCACCGATCTGCGCATCGTGTACGCCCGGGAGCAGGTGTTCGGCGGCAAGCAGCTCACCGAGGAGATCCAGCGCCGCTACGGGCTCACCTATGAGGAGGCGGGCCTCGCCAAGCGCCAGGGCGGGCTGCCCGACAACTATGTGCCCGAGGTGCTGCAGCCGTTCAAGGAGTCCATGGCGCAGCAGGTCAATCGCTCGCTGCAGTTCTTCTACTCCTCCAGCCAGGTGGGCCAGGTGGATCGCATCGTGCTGGCCGGCGGCTGTGCCTCCATCGAGGGCGCCGACGAGACCATCTCGAACAAGACCGGGGTCGAGGTGATCACCGCCAACCCGTTCGCGAACATGTCCCTGGGCAGCAGGGTGAACCCCCAGATCATCAGCAATGACGCACCATCGCTCATGATTGCCTGCGGCCTTGCCATGAGGACGACGTACTGATGCCGCATATCAATCTTCTTCCCTGGCGAGAGGAGCTGCGCAAGCGCCGCAACAAGGAATTCGGCGTCATGGCATTCGTGGCCGTGGCGCTGATGGGCGGCGTGGTCGCGGCGGTGCACTGGCACTTCGAGGAGCGCATCAGCTACCAGCGGGAGCGCAACGCCTTCCTGGAGGGGCAGATCGCGGCGCTCGACAAGAAGATCAAGGAGATCCAGGACCTGGACCGCGAGAAGGAGCGACTGCTCGCGCGCATGCGCATCATCCAGCAGCTGCAGTCCAGCCGGCCCGAGATCGTGCACGTGGTCGACTCCATCGTGAAGACGCTGCCGGAAGGCGTGTTCTACACGTCCATCAAGCAGAGCGGTCGTCTGGTCAACATGGTCGGTGTCGCGCAGTCGAATGCACGCGTGTCGTCGCTGATGCGCGCGCTGGAATCCTCGGAGTGGTTCGAGAACCCCAACCTGGTGGAGATCAAGGCCGTGACGCAGCCCAAGTTGCCCGGCACATCCACCGAAGTGAAGCTCAGCAACTTCAACCTCAACGTCACCCAGTCCACGAAGAAGAAGGAAGGTGACGCGGAGGGCAAGAAGTCATGAACCTCAACGACCTTCGCAATCTCGATCCGAACAACATCGGAAGCTGGCCGGGGCCGATCAAGGCACTGGTGCTGCTGGCCATCTGCGCCGCCGTGCTCGGCGCGGGCTACTACTTCGACGTCCAGCACCAGATCACTGGGCTGGAACAGGTGCAGAGACAGGAAGGGGACCTCAAGCAGGTCTTCGAGACGAAGCAGCGAAAGGCGGCCAACCTGGAGCCGCTCAAGCAGCAGCTCGCGGAGATGAAGCAAAGCTTCGGCGCGATGCTGCGGCTGCTGCCGAACAAGACCGAGATCGAAGGACTGCTGGTGGACATCTCGCAGTCGGGCCTGGCGGCCGGGCTCGAGTTCGAGCTGTTCAAGCCCGGCGCTGAGCAGCCCGAGGAGTTCTACGCAATCCAGCCCATCAGCATCGTCGTCACCGGCACGTATCACGAGTTCGGCGAGTTCGTGAGCGCGGTGGCTGCGCTGCCGCGGATCGTCACCCAGCACGACCTCCAGATATCGCCCATCGGCGCCGACATCACCCGGGGCGGAACGCTCGAAGCCGGCCCCACCCGGCTGCGCATGAACATGACCGCGAAGACGTACCGCTATCTGGACGAAGACGAGATCGCCGCCGAAGCGGAGAGGGCCAAGAAGGGCAAACGCAAATGAGTGCGGTACCACGTCGCTCCACATTCGCCCGCGACGCCACTGCGAGCTTGGTGCGCCTCGCGGCGATGCTCACGTTGGCGGCCGGCCTCGCCGGCTGCGTCGACCGCAACATGAGCGATCTCCAGAGCTATGCGCAGGAGGTCATGACGCGCAAGGGCTCGCGCATCGACGAGCTGCCGCCGGTGGAGCCGTACGAGGTCTACACCTACACCTCCACCGGCGCCGTCGACCCCTTCGAACCCTTCTACAAGGAGCAGCAGCAGGTGGCCGACGCCGCTGCCCAGCAGAACGCGTCGGGCATTCGGCCTAATTTCGATCGCAACCGCGAGGAGCTCGAGGGCTACGCCCTGGACAGCCTGCGCATGATGGGCACGGTCGAGATCCAGGATGAGCTGTGGGGCATCGTGCGCAGCCCCGACGGCACCATCCACCGCGTGCAGGTCGGGAACTACATGGGCCGCAACCACGGCAAGATCGTCGGCATCTCCGAGGAGAGCATCGATCTGAACGAGATCATCCAGGACGGTCAGGGGGGCTGGCAGGAGCGCAACGCCGCCCTCGCCCTGGCCGAGCAATAGCGCCACGGGGATTCGCCATGACAACGAACAGGGTCCAGGACATGCCGGTTGAATGCGCGGCGGGGACCGCGCGGGCGCTGTGGTGTGCCGCGCTCGCCGCATTCGCCACCCTGCTGCTCACGCCCTGGACGGCGTCGGCGCAGGATGATGCCACGCTCGACGCGATCACCTTCGCGCAGCTGCCGGGCAACCGCGTGCAGGTGACGCTCACCCTGAGCAAGCCCGTGGAGGATCCGCTGAGCTTCGCCATCGACAACCCCGCACGGATCGCGCTGGACTTCCCGAGCGTGAAGCTGAATCTCGCGCGGCGCACCGAAAACATCGGGGTCGGCATGGCGCGCAGCGTCACCGCCGTCGAGGCGTCCGGGCGCACCCGCGTGGTGCTCAACCTGATCAAGCTCGTGCCCTATCAGCTGTCGACCTCCGGCAACCGCGTGCTGGTGACGCTGAACAGCGCCGGCGAGGCAGCGACCGTCGGGCTCGGCGGTGCCGAGGCGCCACGGGCGGCCACCCGCGCGGCGCAGGCCAACATCGAGAACGTGGACTTCCGCCGCGACGAGAACGGCGAGGGTCGGGTGATCGTGACCCTGTCCGATCCGTCGGTGGTGATCGACACCAAGGAGGAGGGTGACCGCATCGTCATCGACTTCCTGGGCGCCGACCTGCCCGAGCGGCTTGCCCAGCGCCTCGACGTGCTGGACTTCGCGACCCCCGTCACCAGCGTCACCACGCGGCCCCAGGGGCGCAACGTGCGGATGGTGGTCGCGGCGAGCGGCAACTTCGAGACCCTGGCATACCAGTCCGACGATCTCTTCACCCTGGACGTGAAGCCGATCACCGAGAGCGAGGAGCAAGAGGCCGCGCGCAAGAAGGACCAGTTCACGGGTGAGCGGCTGTCGCTCAACTTCCAGAACATCGAGGTACGCGCGGTGCTGCAGCTCATCGCCGATTTCACCGGGCTGAACCTCGTGGCATCGGATACCGTGGGAGGCAACCTCACCTTGCGCCTGAAGAACGTGCCCTGGGACCAGGCGCTCGACATCATCCTCAAGACCAAGGGCCTGGCCATGCGCCAGACCGGCAACGTGATGCTGGTGGCGCCGAGCGAGGAGATCGCGGCGCGCGAGCGCCTCGAGCTCGAGTCGCAGAGGCAGATCGAGGAGCTCGCGCCGCTGCGCTCGGAGTTCATCCAGGTGAACTACGCCAAGGCCCAGACGCTGGCCGGGCTGCTGAAGGCGGAGGGCAATTCCCTCATGACCGAGCGCGGCAACGTCAGCGTGGACGAGCGTACCAACACGCTGCTGGTGCGCGACACCCAGGACGCCATCAACGCCATCCGCGGCCTGGTGGGCAAGCTGGACGTGCCGGTGCGCCAGGTGCTCATCGAGTCGCGCATCGTGATCGCGGACGACACCTTCAACCGCGATCTGGGCGTGCGCTTCGGCGTGTCCAAGCGCGCCGATACCGGCACCGGCAAGACCTGGGCCGTCGGCGGCGGCAATCCGGGCAACACGAACTTCAACGGCAACAGCACCTTCAACACCGGCGGCAACGAGAACTTCATCGTTGATCTGCCCATCGCTTCTCCGTCCGGCTTCCTGGAGTTTGCCGTCATCGACATCCCCGACTTCCTGCTCCAGCTCGAGCTGCAGGCGGCCCAGGCCGAGGGCCGCGGCGAGGTGCTGTCGAACCCGCGCGTGATCACGTCGAACCAGAAGGAGGCGGTGATCGAGCAGGGCACCGAGATCCCGTTCCAGGAGGCCACCTCCAGCGGCGCCACCTCGACCTCGTTCAAGAAGGCGGTGCTGTCGCTGCGCGTGACGCCGCAGATCACGCCGGACGACCGCGTGATCATGGACCTCAGCGTCAGTCAGGACACGGTGGGCCAGGAGTTCTCGGGGATCCCCAGCGTCAACACCCGCAACCTCAACACCCAGGTGCTGGTGGACAACGGCGACACGGTGGTGCTGGGTGGAATCTTCGAGCAGACCAAGCGCAAGGACTCGGAGCGGGTGCCCTTCTTTGGCGACCTGCCCTACCTGGGGTGGCTGTTCAAGTCCACCTCGGTGCGCGACGACAAGACCGAGCTGCTCATCTTCGTGACCCCCAAGATCCTCAAGGAAGTGCTCTCGGGCGGCTGAGCCCCGCCTTCGCGGTGCGGGCTGTTCCAGGCCCGTGCGGGACCTCCCGCACGGGCCTTTTTCATGCCTGGGACGGGCCCGCCGGAGAGCCCGGTGTTACGATTTCCCAGCGGAAGCCGTCGCCATGTCCACGCCTCGCAACATCTTCCTGGTCGGACCCATGGGGGCCGGCAAGAGCACCGTGGGCCGACAGCTCTCGCGGGCGCTCAAGAAGCGCTTCATCGACAGCGACAAGGCCATCGAGGAACGCACCGGCGCGAGCATCGCGCTCATCTTCGACGTGGAGGGCGAGGAGGGCTTTCGCCGCCGCGAGCATGCGATCATCGACGAGCTCACTGCCCTCGACGACATCGTGCTCGCCACCGGCGGCGGCGCGGTGCTGCACGAGGACAACCGCGCCGCGCTGCGCAGCCGCGGCTTCGTCGTCTACCTGAGCGCCCCGCTGGAGCTGCTGGTGGAGCGAACCGCCCGCGACCGCTCGCGGCCGCTGCTGCAGACCGACGATCCGGCGGCGCGGGTGGCGGAGCTGCTGGAGGCCCGGGATCCCGTGTACCGCCAGGTCGCGGATCTGGTGGTGCAGACCGACCGGCGCTCCGCCCGCCACGTGGTGCGCGAGATTCAGAACCGCCTGGAGACGCTATGAGAACCCTGGAGCTGGACCTGGGGCCGCGCAGCTACCCCATCCACATCGGCCGCGGTCTGCTCGCGCGGCGCGAGCTCTACGCCCCGCACCTGGACGGGCGACAGGTGCTGGTGGTGTGCAACGAGACCGTGGCGCCGCTGTACCTGGACACGGTGACCGGCGCCCTCGAGGACCATGACGTGCACGCGGTGGTGCTGCCCGACGGCGAGCGCTACAAGACCCTGGATACCCTGTCGACGGTGCTGGACGCCGCCATGCGCCACCGCCTCGCCCGGGACGCCGCCATCGTCGCGCTGGGCGGCGGCGTCATCGGCGACGTGGCCGGCTTCGCCGCCGCCTGCTTCCAGCGTGGCGTGCGCTACCTGCAGCTGCCCACCACCCTGCTGGCCCAGGTGGACTCGTCGGTGGGCGGCAAGACCGCCGTCAACCACCCCGGCGGCAAGAACATGATCGGCGCATTCCACCAGCCCGTCTGCGTGCTGGCCGACACCGCGACCCTGGACACCCTGCCCGAGCGGGAGCTGGCCGCGGGGCTGGCCGAGGTGGTGAAGTACGGCCTCATCCGCGATCCGGAGCTCTTCGCCTGGATCGAGCGCAACGCCAACGCGCTGCGCGGGCGCGACCCGGAGGCGCTGGCCGAGGCGGTGGAGCGGTCGTGCCGCAACAAGGCGGCGCTGGTGAGCGCCGACGAGCGCGAGACCGGTGCGCGCGCGCTGCTCAACCTGGGCCATACCTTCGGCCACGCCATCGAGGCGGGGCTCGGTTACGGCGAGTGGCTGCACGGGGAGGCGGTGGCAGCGGGCATGTGCATGGCGGCGGACCTGTCGGTGCGCCTGGGCTGGCTGGACGCCCAGGAGCGCGAGCGCGCCCGCGCCCTGCTGGCCCGGCTTGGCCTGCCCACGGCGGCGCCGGCGGCGGTGACCCCGACGCGCATGATCGAGCTCATGGGGGTGGACAAGAAGGTGCGCGCCGGGCGCATGCGCCTCGTGCTGCTGAAGGCGGTGGGCGACGCGGTGCTCACCGCCGACTTCGACCCGGAGGCGTTGCACGCCACCCTGGACACCTGCCGCGAGGCCGCCTGAATGGCCGATGCCGCCGCCCGCACCGGCCATGGCGGCGCGCTGGCCCCCTGGGCCTGCAGCGACGCCCGCACGCGCGGCCGCCGCCTGCCGGAGCCGGAACCGGGACTGCGCGGGGAATTCCAGCGCGACCGCGACCGCGTGGTGCACAGCGCCGCCTTCCGACGCCTGGAGTACAAGACCCAGGTGTTCGTGAACCACGAGGGTGACATGTTCCGCACCCGGCTCACCCACTCCATCGAGGTGTCGCAGATCGCGCGCACCGTGGCCCGGGTGCTGGCGCTCAACGAGGACCTCACCGAGGCCATCGCCCTGGCCCACGATCTCGGCCACACCCCTTTCGGCCACGCAGGCCAGGACGCGCTGAATGCCTGCATGCGGGACCACGGCGGCTTCGAGCACAACCTGCAGTCCCTGCGCATCGTGGACGTGCTGGAGGAGAAGTACGCGGACTTCCCCGGCCTGAACCTGAGCTTCGAGACCCGCGAGGGGATTCTCAAGCACTGCTCGCGGGGCAACGCCAGGGCGCTCGGCGAGGTGGGCCGGCGCTTCCTGGAGGGCGGGCAGCCGAGCCTGGAGGCCCAGATCGCCAACGTCGCCGACGAGATCGCCTACAACAACCACGACGTGGACGACGGCCTGCGCGCCGGACTGCTCGAGCTGGACCAGCTCGAGCAGGTCACGATGTTCCGCGACACCCTGGCGGAGGTGCGCGGGCGCTGGCCGGGTCTCGCGGGCCGGCGCGTGGTGCACGAGATCGTGCGCCGCATGATCGACCGCCAGGTGCGCGACCTGGTGGACACCACCCGCGCGGCCCTGGCCGAGGCCGCGCCGCGCGACGTCGAGGCGGTGCGCGCGGCGCCGCGCGCCCTGGTGGGCTTCAGCGAGACCATGCAGGGACGCCACCTGGAGTGCAAACGGTTCCTGCGCGACAACCTGTACCGCCACTACCGGGTGCACCGCATGGCGGCCAAGGCACGGCGCATCGTCGTCGACCTTTTCGGGGCCTTCGTCGCCGACCCGCAGCTGCTGCCCGACGAGTTCCGCGACCACTCGGCCCGGCTCGAGGCGGAAGGCGGCGAGGCCGGCCGCGCACGGGCGGTGGCCGACTACGTGGCGGGCATGACGGATCGCTTTGCCATCGGCGAGCACCGCCGCATCTTCGACGCGAGCGCATTGACCTGATCGCCCGGGCCGGGAGCAGGACACGTGCATCGGCGGGTGACCACCCGGCAACCCGCTGATCCGGCGGGGATTTGCGCCTCGCCGGGGCGATGACAGGGTACCGGAGCTAGGGCTATACTGCGGGTCCTTTTGCCCGCGCCACGAGCGGCGGGCGGACGCGCGACGCCGGCGGCCGGTGCAACACGCCAGCCGATCCGGCCTCTTCCAGCGCGAGCGGCCCCGTAGACTGCTCCAACAAGCGCGCCGGCCCGGAAGGCCGGCCCGGGGGATGCGCGCGACGACACCGTCACCACGTGGAGGGATGTGCATGAGCAGCGAAGGCCGGACCCGCGCCCCCCGTGGCGGGCTCTACTCGCCGCGCTTCGAGCACGACAGCTGCGGCTTCGGACTCATCGCCCAGATGGACGACCGCGCCAGCCACTGGCTGGTGGCCACCGCCGTGGACGCCCTGGCACGGCTCACCCACCGCGGCGCAGTGGCCGCCGACGGCAAGACCGGCGACGGCTGTGGGCTGCTGCTCAAGAAGCCCCACGGCTACCTGGAGTGGCTGGCTGCAGGCCTCGGCATCGGGCTGGCGCCGGAGTTCGCGGTGGGGATGCTGTTCCTGAACCAGGACGCAGGCCTGCAGCAACGCGCCCGGGGAATCCTGGCCGAGGAGCTCGCCGCGGACGGCCTGCACGTGGCGGGCTGGCGCGTGGTGCCCACGGACCCGTCGGTGTGCGGCAGCCAGGCGCTGGCCACCCTGCCCCACATCGAGCAGGTGTTCGTGAACGCGCCCCCCGAGATGGCCGCCGACCTGTTCGAGCGCCGCCTGTACGTGGCCCGCAGGCGCGCCGAGAAGCGCATCGCGCCCGAGGATCCCGCCTTCTACGTGCCCAGCCTGTCCTCGCGGGTGATCTCTTACAAGGGCATGGTGATGGCGGCCAACCTGCCGCTGTTCTACACGGACCTGCAGGCGACCCAGCTGGAGGCGTCGCTGTGCGTGTTCCACCAGCGCTTCTCCACCAACACCTGGCCCCAGTGGCGTCTGGCACAGCCGTTCCGCTACCTGGCCCACAACGGCGAGATCAACACCATCCAGGGCAACCGCAACTGGACGCGCGCGCGCAGCGTGAAGTTCGTGTCGCCGCTGCTGCCGGACTTTGCCTCGGTGCTGCCGCTGGTGGACGACGCGGATTCCGACTCGTGCAGCCTGGACAACGTGCTCGAGGCCTTGCTGGCCGGCGGCATGGACATCTTCCGCGCCATGCGCATGCTGATCCCGCCGGCGTGGCAGAACTACGACACCATGGACGCCGACCTGAAGGCGTTCTACGAGTACCAGCGCATGCACATGGAGCCCTGGGACGGGCCCGCGGGCATCGTGCTGACCGACGGGCGCTACGCCGCCTGCGTGATGGACAGGAACGGGTTGCGCCCGGCGCGCTACGTGGTCACCAGCGACCGTCACATCACGCTCGCGTCGGAGATCGGCGTCTACGACTACGACCCGGCGTCGGTGGAGCGCAAGGGCCGGCTGAAGCCGGGGCAGATGCTCGCGGCCGACACCCAGACCGGCGAGCTGCTGCTGCCGCGCGACGTGGACACACGGCTGAAGAGCCGCCATCCGTATCGCAAGTGGATCAAGGTGCACAAGGGAAAGCTCAAGTCCCTGCTCGACGCCGAGCCGCTGGCCACGAGCCCGCTGTCGCGCGAGGAGCTGGACGTGCACCAGAAGCTGTTCCAGGTCACCAACGAGGAGCGCGACCAGGTCATCCGCGTGCTGGCCGAGGCCGGCCAGGAGGCCGTGGGCTCCATGGGCGACGACACGCCCATGCCGGTGCTCTCGCGTCAGGTGCGCTCGCTCTATGACAGCTTCCGCCAGCAGTTCGCGCAGGTCACCAATCCGCCCATCGATCCGCTGCGCGAGCAGATCGTGATGTCGCTGGAGACCTCCTTTGCCGGCGAGTCGAACCCGTTCAAGGAGGATCCGGCGCACATCACCCGCGTGGTGGCGAGCTCGCCGGTGCTCTCGGAGTCCAAGTTCGCCGCCCTGCTGGCGCTGGACGAGCCGCGGTTCCGACACCTGCGCATCGATCTCAACTACGACGACAACCTGGATCTCGAGAGCGCGGTGCGCGACGTGGCCGACCGCGCGGTCAAGGCCGTGCGCGACGGCCACCTGATCCTGGTGCTGTCCGACCGCGGCCCGAGCCGCGGGCACCTCCCGGTGCACGCCCTGCTCGCCACCGGCGCGGTGCACCACCGTCTCATCGATGAAGGACTGCGCTGCGACGCCAACATCGTGGTTGAGACCGCCACCGCCCGCGACCCGCACCAGTTCGCCGTGCTCATCGGCTACGGCGCCACCGCGGTGTACCCGTACCTGGCCTACGAGGTGGTCAACGACCTCATCCGCCGCGGCGAGGTGCAGAAGGTGGAGGCGTCGCAGGCATCGGTGAACTACCGGCGCGGCATCAACAAGGGCCTGTACAAGATCATCTCCAAGATGGGCATCTCGACCATCCAGAGCTACCGCGGCGCGCAGCTCTTCGAGGTGGTAGGACTCGGGGACGGGGTGGTGGACCTGTGCTTCCGTGGCACCACCTGCCGCATCCAGGGCATGGGCTTCGAGGACCTGGACCATGACCGCCGTCGCCTTGCCTGGGACGCGTGGAACCGGCGCAAGCGCATCGCGCAGGGCGGCCTGCTCAAGTACGTGCACGGCGGCGAGTACCACGCCTACAACCCGGACGTGGTGGCCACCCTGCAGGAGGCGGTGAACAGCGGCGACTACGAGAAGTATCAAGCTTACGCCGAGACGGTGAACTCGCGCCCGGTGGCGGCGCTGCGCGACCTGCTGGAGCTGCGTGACGACGTCACGCCCATCTCCATCGACGACGTGGAGCCGGCGCGATCCATCTACCCGCGATTCGACACCGCCGGCATGTCCCTGGGGGCGCTGTCGCCGGAGGCCCACGAGACCCTGGCGGTGGCCATGAACCGCCTCGGCGGGCGCTCCAACTCGGGCGAAGGCGGCGAGGACCCGGTGCGCTACGGCACCGAGCGGGTGTCGCGCATCAAGCAGGTCGCCTCGGGTCGCTTCGGCGTGACGCCCGCCTACCTGGTGAACGCGGACGTGCTGCAGATCAAGATCGCCCAGGGCGCGAAGCCCGGCGAGGGCGGTCAGCTCCCCGGCCACAAGGTCAACAAGATGATCGCGCGGCTGCGCTACTCGCGCCCCGGCGTGGCGCTCATCAGCCCGCCGCCGCACCACGACATCTACTCCATCGAGGACCTGGCACAGCTCATCTTCGACCTGAAGCAGGTCAACCCGAGGGCGCTGGTGTCGGTGAAGCTGGTGGCGCAGGCGGGCGTGGGCACCATCGCCGCGGGCGTGGCCAAGGGCTACGCGGATCTCATCACCATCGCCGGCTATGACGGCGGCACCGGCGCCAGCCCGCTGACATCGGTGAAGTACGCGGGCGCGCCCTGGGAGCTCGGGCTCACCGAGACCCACCAGACGCTGCGCGCCAACGATCTCCGCGACAAGGTGCGGGTGCAGACAGACGGCGGCCTGAAGACCGGGCTCGACGTGATCAAGGCGGCCATCCTCGGTGCCGAGTCGTTCGGCTTCGGCACCGCACCCATGATCGCCATGGGCTGCAAGTACCTGCGTATCTGCCACCTGAACAACTGTGCCACCGGCGTGGCCACGCAGAACAACGTGCTGCGCATGAAGCACTTCAAACCGGGCGGCGTGGACAAGGTGATGAACTTCTTCCGCTTCGTCGCCCAGGACGTGCGCGAGTGGCTCGCGCGCCTGGGCGTGCGCTCGCTGGAGGAGCTCATCGGGCGCACCGACCTGCTGCGCGTGATCCCGGGGCAGACGCCGCGCCAGTCGCGCCTCGACCTCATGCCCATCATCTCCGACTACGGGGTCGCGGCCGACAAGCCGCAGTACTGCACCCAGCCGCGCAACGAACCCTTCGACAAGGGCGAGCTGGCGGAGCAGATGGTGCGTGACGCGCTGCCCGCCATCGAGTCGAAGAGCGGCGGCGAGTTCAGCTACACCATCCGCAACTTCAACCGCACCATCGGCGCGCGTCTGTCCGGCGAGATCGCGCGCCGCCACGGCGACCACGGCATGAGCGACGCGCCGGTGCGAATCCGGCTGACCGGGACCGCCGGTCAGAGCTTCGGGGCGTGGAACGCCGGTGGACTCGAGCTCTATCTGGAAGGCGACGCCAACGACTACGTGGGCAAGGGCATGGCCGGCGGCAAGATCGTCATCCATCCACCGGCGGGCAGCCGCTTCAAGAGCCACCAGACCACCATCATCGGCAACACCTGCCTGTACGGCGCCACCGGCGGCAAGCTGTACGCGGCGGGCGTGGCCGGCGAGCGCTTCGCGGTACGCAACTCCGGCGCCTGCGCAGTGGTGGAGGGCGTGGGTGACCATGGCTGCGAGTACATGACCGGCGGCGTGGTGGCGGTGCTGGGGGATACCGGGGTGAACTTCGGCGCCGGCATGACCGGCGGCTTCGCCTTCGTCCTCGACCTGGAGCGCAACTTCTTCGATCGTTACAACCACGAGCTGATCGACATCCACCGCATCCACACCGAGATGATGGAGGCCCACGCCAACTACCTGGCAAGCATGCTCGAGGACTACGTGCACGAGACCGGCAGCGAGTGGGGTGCGCACATCCTCGAGGAGCTGGATGACATGGCGCGCAAGTTCTGGCTTGTGAAGCCGAAGGCGAGCGAGCTGAACTCGTTGCTCGACACGCTGCGCGAGGCGGCGTGAGGCCGGCGCGCGAACGGCCCCGCTGAAGACGGCAACGAGTACACCATGCCCAACCTGTTCCAGTTCGTCGACGTCCCGCGCCAGGACCCGAAGAAGCTCCCGGTGGAGGTGCGCTCGCGCAACTTCTCGGAGATCTACGGACAGTTCGACGAGCAGGGCGCCACCGCCCAGTCGGACCGCTGCATCGCCTGCGGAAACCCCTACTGCGAGTGGAAGTGCCCGGTCCACAACTACATCCCCGACTGGCTCAAGCTGGTGGCCGAGGGTCACCTGATGCAGGCGGCGGACCTGGCCCACGAGACCAACTCCCTGCCCGAGATCTGCGGGCGCATCTGCCCGCAGGATCGGCTGTGCGAGGGTGCGTGCACGCTCAACGACGGCTTCGGCGCGGTGACCATCGGCAATGTGGAGAAGTACATCTCCGACACCGCCATGGACCGGGGCTGGCGCCCGGACCTGTCCCACGTCGTGGCGACGGACAAGCGCGTGGCCATCGTGGGCGCCGGCCCGGCGGGTCTCGGGGCCGCCGACATCCTCGCGCGCAACGGCGTGAAGCCGGTGGTGTTCGACCGCTATCCGGAGATCGGTGGCCTGCTCACCTTCGGCATTCCGCCGTTCAAGCTCGAGAAGGAGGTGGTGCGGCGCCGGCGGGACATCCAGGAAGGCATGGGGGTCGAGTTCAAGCTGAACACGGACGTGGGCACCGACATGCCCTTCGAACGCCTGCTCGACGAGTACGACGCGGTGTTCCTGGGGATGGGTGCCTATACCGCCATGAAGGGCGGCTTCCGCGGCGAGAGCCTGCGCGGGGTGGTGCAGGCCTTGCCGTACCTGATCTCCAACATCAACCGCCAGCTCGGGCTCGAGAAGCAGCCGGGCCGGTTCATCGACATGAGCGGGCAGCGGGTGGTGGTGCTGGGCGGCGGCGACACCGCCATGGACTGCGTGCGCACGGCCGTTCGCCAGGGCGCCGCCTCGGTGACCTGCGCCTACCGCCGCGACCAGGCCAACATGCCGGGCTCCATGCGCGAGGTGGAGAACGCGAAGGAGGAGGGCGTGCGCTTCCTGTGGAACCGCCAGCCGGTGGAGCTACTCGGTCCGCGCCGGGTGGAGGGGGTGAAGCTGGTCACCACCCAGCTCGGTGACGCGGACGAGCGCGGGCGGCGCCGACCGGAGCCCGTCCCGGGCAGCGAGGAGGTGCTGGCGGCCGACCGGGTGATCATCGCCTTCGGCTTCCGCCCGAGCCCGAGCCCCTGGTTCGAGGACCACGGCATCCACGTGGACGGGGGCGGGCGCGTCGTGGTCACCGGCGACGAGCGCCTGGCGTTCCAGACCGGAAATCCCCGGGTCTTCGCCGGCGGCGACATGGTCCGCGGCTCCGATCTGGTGGTGACCGCGGTGTACGAAGGCCGCGAGGCGGCCAAGTCCATCTGCCAGCTCCTGGGCGTATGAGCGCGCCGCCCAACGACCGTGTGCTGCGGGCGCTCAGGCGCGAGCCGGTGGACCGCACGCCGCTGTGGATCATGCGCCAGGCGGGACGCTACCTGCCCGAGTACCGGGCGACGCGGCGCCGGGCCGGCAGCTTCCTCAAGCTGTGCATGACCCCGGAGCTGGCCTGCGAGGTCACCCTGCAGCCGCTGGATCGCTTCGGTCTGGACGCGGCCATCCTGTTCTCCGACATCCTCACGGTGCCGGGCGCCATGGGCCTCGGCCTGGACTTCGTGGAGGGCGAGGGCCCGCGCTTCGCGCGTCCGGTGCGCAGCCGCGCCGACATCGAGGCGCTGGCGGCGCCGGATCCGGAGGGCGAGCTCCGCTACGTGATGGACGCGGTTCGGCTGATCCGGCGCGAGCTGGACGGCCGCGTGCCCCTCATCGGCTTCGCCGGCAGTCCGTGGACGCTGGCCACCTACATGGTGGAGGGCGGGTCGAGCAGCACCTTCAGCCGCGCCAAGGGCCTCCTCTACGGTGAGCCGGACAGCGCCCACCGGCTGCTGGAGTTGCTGGCGCGGGCAGTGGCCGCGTACCTGGAGGCCCAGGCCGCCGCCGGCGCCCAGGCGCTGATGATCTTCGACACCTGGGGCGGTGTGCTCACGCCGGCCGACTACCGGGCGTTCTCGCTGGCCTACATGAGCCGCGTGACGCAAGCGCTGGCAGCCAGCGAGGCGGCGCGTCACGTGCCGGTGATCCTGTTCACCAAGGGGGGCGGTGCGTGGCTGGAGGACATGGCGGACAGCGGCTGCGCGGCGCTGGGTCTCGACTGGACCGTGGACATCGGCGAGGCGCGCCGGCGCGTCGGCGCGCGAGTGGCGCTGCAGGGCAACCTGGATCCGGCCGTGCTCTACGCGCCCGCGGCGCGCATCCGCGAGCGAGTGGCCGGCGTGCTCGAGTCCTTCGGCAAGGGCAGCGGTCACGTGATGAACCTGGGCCACGGCCTGCAGCCGGACATGGACCCGGCCCGCGTCGGTGTCTTCGCGGACGCCGTGCGCGAGCTGAGTCCCGCCTGGCACTGACCGCCCGCGAACCCATCACCCCGCCTGCTGGAGCCCTCTCGCCGCGACGGGCGACCGGTCCACACGCCCTGACGCCGGCTGACGTCCTGGTGGAGGCTGCGTGGTGATGCCCGGGGACCTGCTGCAGGCCCTGCTCAAGGGCATGTGCATGGGCGCCGCCGACGTGGTGCCCGGCGTGAGCGGCGGCACCATGGCGCTGATCCTCGGCATCTACGGGCGGCTGCTCACCGCCATCCGCCGGGTGGATCTGGAGTTCGCCGGCCTGCTCGCGCGCTGGCGACCGGCGGAGGCCGCGCGCCGCATCGATCTGCCGTTCCTGCTGGCGGTGGGCGCCGGCATCTTCGCCGCGCTCATGTTCTTCACCCGGGTAGTGCCCCTGCCCCGGCTGATCATCACCCACCCGGAGCTGGTGTACGGACTGTTCTTCGGCCTCATCACCGCGTCCATCGTGGTGCTCCTCAAGGACCGGCGCCCCCTGTCCGCGTGGCGGGTCGCCTGGATCGTCCTGGGCACCCTGGTGGGGCTCGCCATCGTGAACCTGGTGCCGGTGGACACGCCCACCGCAGCCTGGTTCATCTTCCTGTGCGGCGCGCTGGCCATCAGCGCCATGATCCTGCCGGGGGTGTCCGGCTCGTTCATCCTGCTGGTGCTGCAGAAGTACGCCTACGTCTTCGACGCCGTCGGCCGGCTCGATCTCGCGGTGCTGGTGCCGTTCGGCCTCGGCTGCGCCTGCGGGCTCGCCCTGTTCAGCCGATTCCTGAGCTGGCTGCTGGATCGCTTCCACGACGCCACCCTGCTCACCATCATCGGCATCCTGACCGGTTCCCTGTGGACCATCTGGCCGTTCCAGGAGCGGGTGTACGTGCTGGTGCGGGGCAAGGAACGGCTGCTGCGATCGCTGCCGGCGCTGCCGGAACAGTGGGACGCCACCGTGCTCGGCGCCGCGCTGCTGGCCGTGGCGGGCGCCGCCGCGGTGCTGGCGCTGGACGCCTTCGCGCGCCGCCGGCGACGCTGAGAGCCTGTGAGCCCGTCACCACGCCTACTGCGACGGTCCCTGGACGCGCCCTGCGGCGTTGCGGGGACCCCCAAGATCGCTTACGTAGCACGGCTACGCGCGCGACCTTGTGCACCCCCGCGCCTGGCAGGCCACGCCCAGGGACCGTCTCGCTACGGCGGACGATTGGCTCGCAGGCTCTGAGATGCCCGAGCTGCCCGAGGTCGAGACCACGCGCCGGGGCATCGAGCCGCACGTGCGCGAGCGTGTCGTGAACCGCGTGACGGTGCGCAACCCGCACCTGCGCTGGCCCGTGGACCCGGGGCTCGCGCGCCGGGTCCGGGGGCAGCGAATCACCGGCGTGGGCCGGCGCGCCAAGTACCTGCTGCTCGCCCTGGAGCACGGCACCGTGATCGTGCACCTGGGGATGTCGGGCTCGCTGCGACTGGCCTCCGGGAACGAGCCGCCGCGGCCCCACGACCACGTGGAGCTCGCCCTCGAGGGTGGGCGCGCGCTGCGGCTGCACGACCCGCGGCGCTTCGGCAGCGTGCACTACGTGCCCGGCGATCCCCTGCAACACTGGCTGCTGGCGGGCCTCGGGGTCGAGCCCCTGTCGGATGCCTTCCACGGCACGCTGCTGTGGGAGACCGCGCGCGGGCGGCGCGGCCCCGTGAAGAGCCTGGTCATGGACGGGCGGGTGGTGGTGGGCGTCGGCAACATCTACGCCAGCGAGTCCCTGTTCCTGGCCGGGATTCATCCGGCGCGCCCGGCGCGACGCGTCTCGGCGGCGCGCTACGAGAGCCTCGCCGCGGCCATCCGCCAGGTGCTGGCCAGCGCCATCCGCGACGGCGGCACGACGCTGCGCGACTTCGTCAACGGGGTGGGAGAGCCCGGCTACTTCGCCCGCGCACTGAGCGTGTACGGCCGCGCTGGCGAGCCGTGCCGCAGTTGCGGCCACCCGGTGCGCAGCCGTGTCATCGCCCAGCGCAACACCTATTTCTGCGTGCGCTGCCAGCGGTAGCGCTTCTCTGGAGCTCGCGTCAGCCCTGCGGCTCCGGCGTCTGGCCGGTGAGGCGCAGGTATTTGGCGTACAGCTCCTCGCGGCTCTCCACGTGATCGGGATTCAGGGGAATGCAGTCCACCGGGCACACCACCACGCACTGGGACGTCTCGAAGTGCCCCACGCACTCGGTGCACAGGGCGGGGTCGATCCGGTAGTACTCCTCGCCCTGGGAGATGGCGTGGTTAGGACACTCCGGCTCGCAGACGTCGCAGTTGATGCACTCGTCGGTGATCATCAGCGCCATGGCGCCAGCACCTTGACCGATTCGGATCGAACTGAAGTCTACCCGCCCCGGGCGGGCGCGCCCTTCACGGGCGCTCAGGCGAAGCGCCGCGCCAGCGCCTCGCGTACCGCCGCGGGGACGAAGGCGCGTACGTCGCCGCCGAGCCCCGCGATCTCGCGCACCAGCGACGAGGAGATGAACGCGTAACCCTCGTCCGGGGTGAGGAACATGGTCTCCACCTCCGGCGCCAGCTTGCGGTTCATGCTCGCGAGCTGGAACTCGTACTCGAAGTCCGAGACGGCGCGCAGACCGCGCAGGATCACCCCGGCCCGCTCCTGCTGCGCGAAGCGCACCAGCAGCCCCGAGAAGCCCTTGACCTCCACGTTGGCCGCGCTCGCGACGGCCGCGCGCGCGAGCTCGATGCGCTGCTCGAGGTTGAAACAGGGTGTCTTCGAGCCGCTGCCCGCGACCGCCACCAGCACCTTGGGGAAGAGCTTCGCGGCGCGCTGCACCAGGTCCACGTGGCCGTTGGTGATGGGGTCGAAGGTTCCGGGGTAGATGGCAGTCTGTTTCATGCGTAGCGGCCGGCAGGATCGGGAGGCGCGGCGAGATGATAGCGCACCCGGCCCGCGCGCTGTTCCCGCAGCAGCCGCCACCCGGAGGGCAGCGGATCGCCACGTGCGGCCATCGGCGACTCCACGTAGACCCGCGCGCCGGCGTCCAGCACACCGGCGTCGAGCACACGGGCCAGCAGCGCGGGCAGGTCCTGGGTGCCGTACGGAGGGTCCACGAAGACGACCTGGAAGGTCTCGCCCGCGCGGGGGAGCCACGCCATCGCGTCCGCGCACACCACCGTCACCTCGCCGGCGCCCAGCATGCGCGCCTGCTCCTGGAGGTGGCGTGCGACGCGCGGGTCGCGCTCCACCATCACCACCCGGCGGGCACCCCGCGAGGCGGCCTCGAATCCCAGCGCGCCGCTGCCGGCGAACAGATCCAGGCAGCGCGCGCCGGGCAGGTCCCGGTCCAGCCAGTTGAACAGGGTCTCGCGCACGCGGTCCGGCGTGGGCCGCAACCCTTCGGCAACAGGCACCGGAATCAGGCGCCGGCGCCAGCGGCCGCCGATGATGCGCAGGCGTCCCGGGTGTTTCATGGATGGGGCATTCGGGTAATCGTGCCGTCGGCTTCGATGGTCGCCTGGTTGTCCCGTGCTCCCCCTCCCCAACCCTCCCCCTCATGACGAGGGGGAGGGAGTAGACGGTACGGGATGTGATCCGGGTGGTCGTGCCGTCGGCTTCGATGGTTGCCCGGTAGCCTTGTGCGCCCCCTCCCCGACCCTCCCGCGTTCGGGAGGTGGTCGGGGCGGTCATGACATTGGCTTCGGTTCAGCCCTGGTTGTCCTGTGCTCCCCCCCGACCCTCCCCCTCATGACGAGGGGGAGGGAGTGCAGGGTACAGGATGTGATCCGGATGATCGTGCCCTCGCCTCCGACTGTGGCCTGGTTGTCTCGTGCTTTCGCGCCCCGACTCCGGCCCGCTTGACGAAGGGGAGCGAGTGCCGGGTACGGGCGGGAATCGGGGATCGTCTGCGTCATGGAGGGCGTGAGGCACATGGTACGATCCGTGCTCGCCGCAACTGCCCGGTCCCTGCCTGTCCCACATGCCCAAGGATGACGCTTCCGGCGGCCGTGGCCTGTTCGCCCGGCTGCGCGCCGGTCTCGCGCGCACCCGCGCCGTTCTCACCAGCGACGTCACCGACCTGCTGCGCGGGCGCACGCGCATCGATGAGAACCTGCTGGACGACCTGGAGTCGGTGCTGCTCGGTGCCGACGTGGGTGTGGAGGCCTGCGAGCGCCTGCTGGGGGGCCTGCGCGAGCGCGTTCGCCGCAACGAATCCGCCGACGGGGCAGCGGTGCTCGCGGCGCTGCGCGCCGGGATGCTCGCGATTCTCGAGCCCGTGACCGCGCCGCTACGCCTGCCCGCCGGGTCCGGTCCGTTCATGATCCTGATGGTGGGCGTAAACGGTGCCGGCAAGACCACCACCATCGGCAAGCTCGCCGCGCGCTTCAAGGCCGAGGGCCGCTCGGTGATGCTGGCGGCGGGCGACACCTTCCGCGCCGCCGCGGTGGAGCAGCTCGAGCGCTGGGGCGAGCGCACGGGCGTGCCGGTGGTGGCGCAGCATACCGGCGCCGATTCCGCCTCCGTGATCTACGACGCCCTGGCCGCCGCCCGCGCCCGCAAGGTGGACGTGCTCATCGCCGACACCGCTGGCCGGCTGCACACCCAGGGTGGGCTGATGGAGGAGCTGCGGAAGGTCAAGCGCGTTGCCGCCAAGCTGGACCCTGCCGCACCTCACGAGGTGCTGCTGGTGATCGACGCGGGCATGGGACAGAACTCGCTGGTGCAGGCGCGGCAGTTCCACGAGGCCGTGGGTGTCACGGGCCTGGTTCTCACCAAGCTGGACGGCACCGCCCGCGGCGGCGTCATCCTGGCCATCGCGGAGCGCCTCGGGCTGCCGGTGCGCCTGGTGGGCGTGGGCGAAGGCGTCGAGGATCTGCGGGACTTCGACGCGGGCGAGTTCGTGACGGCGCTGCTGGACGCGTGATCCGACTGCAGCAGGTCAGCAAGCGCTACGCCGGCGGCCAGGACGCGCTCTCGGACGTGGACCTGCACCTGGAACCGGGTTCCATGACCTTCCTCACCGGCCACTCCGGCGCCGGCAAGAGCACCCTGCTGCGGCTCGTCACGCTCATCGAGCGCGCCACCCGGGGAAGCATCGTGGTGGGCGGACAGCACCTGAACCGGGTCCGCGGCGCAGCGATTGCACGCTACCGCCGCAACCTGGGCATGGTGTTCCAGGATCACCGCCTGCTCATGGACCGGCCGGTGTTCGACAACGTGGCCCTGCCCCTGGTCATCGCCGGCTACCCGCACCCGGAGGTGACCCGGCGGGTGCGTGCGGCCCTGGATCGGGTAGGGCTGCTGGGCAAGGAGCGGGCGCTGCCGCAGATGCTCTCCAGCGGCGAGCAGCAGCGCGTGGGGATCGCCCGGGCGGTGGTGCACCGCCCCGCGGTGCTGCTCGCGGACGAGCCCACCGGCAACCTGGACCCGGACCTCAGCCAGGAGATCATGCGGCTGTTCGAGCGCTTCAACCAGGTGGGGGTGACGGTGCTCATCGCCAGCCATGACCTGGCGCTGATCCGGGGCATGGGGCACCGGGTGGTGCGCCTGGAGGCGGGACGCGTGGTGGCGGGCGGCGGCGCGTGAACGGGCCGCAGCGCGCGCCCCGCGGCGCCCGCCGTGCGTTCGGTGCATGGGCGTCACAGCACATGCAGTGCGCGGTGGCCAGCCTGGGCGCTCTGTGGCGGGCGCCGCTGGATACCGCGCTCACCGCGGCGGTAATCGGGGTGGCGCTGGCGCTGCCGCTGGGCGCCTGGCTGGTAGTGGACAGCGTCAGCGATGTGAGCGCTCGCTTTCATACCACGGCCGATGTCAGCGTGTTTCTGCGGGTGGATATCGACGACGGGCGCGCGGTGGCCCTGGCAGAACGGGTGGGCCGGCGCAGCGAGGTGAAGGCGGTGCGCGCCATCGGGCGGGCCGAGGCGCTGGAGGAGTTCCGCGCAGCCATGGGCATGGCGGCGGGCCTGGAGGCGCTGGGCAACCGCAACCCCTTGCCGGCGGTGCTGGTGGTCACGCCGGCCTCCCGGGACGCGCCCTCGCTCGACAAGCTGGCGGCGGAGCTGGCGGCTCTGCCGGAGGCGGAGTTCGTGCAGGTGGACCGGGACTGGCTCGAGCGGCTGGAGTCGATCCTCGAGGTTGCGCGGCGGCTGCTGGCCTTGCTCGCCGGGCTGCTGGGGGCGGGTGTGATCCTGGTGGTGGGCAACACCTTGCGTCTCAGCATCGAGGGGCGGCGCGCGGAGGTGGAGATTGCCAAGCTCTTCGGCGCCAGCGACGCCTTCGTGCGGCGCCCCTTCCTGTACCACGGCCTGTTCTACGGCCTCGCGGGGGCCACCGTGGCCTGCCTGCTTCTGGCGGGCGGCGCGCTGTATCTGGAGGGGCCCCTGCGGCGTCTCGGGGAGCGCTACGCCGGGCAGCTCACCCTGGCCGGACCCGGCCCGGAGCACCTGCTGACCCTGCTGCTGGCCGGCGCGGGGCTCGGGCTGCTGGGAGCGTGGCTGTCCGTGGGCCGCCACCTGCGGGCCGTGGAGCCCCGCTGACCGGGGGCCCCGGAACCTCGCGGCAGTTTGGCACTCTAAGGTCGCGAGTGCTAAAATCGGGCTGTCGCAAAGGGGAAAACCGCGTATGTCCAGTGCCCTGGAACTGAAGCTTGCACTGCCCACCGGGAGCCTCGAGGCCTACCGGGCGGCCGTGCACAGCATTCCCATGTTGAGCGTGGACGAGGAGCGCGAGCTGGCGGAACGCTACCAGCGGGACGGGGACCGGGAGGCCGCGTGGCGGCTGGTGCTGTCCCACCTGCGCTTCGTGGTGCGGGTAGCCCGGGGCTACTCCGGCTACGGTCTGCCCGAGGCGGATCTCATCCAGGAGGGCAACATCGGCCTGATGAAGGCGGTGAAGCGCTTCGATCCCGACGTCGGGGTCCGGCTGGTGTCATTTGCCGTGCACTGGATCCGCGCCGAGATTCACGAGTACATCCTGCGCAACTGGCGCATCGTCAAGGTGGCCACCACCAAGGCCCAGCGCAAGCTGTTCTTCAACCTCCGCGGCGCCAAGAAGCGCCTGGGCTGGATGAACCGCGAAGAGGTCGAGTCGGTGGCGGAGGATCTGGGAGTGCCGTCCGAGACGGTGCTCGAGATGGAGAAGCGCCTGAGCGCCTACGACGCCGCCTTCGACGGCTACACGGACGACGACGAGCGCCCGGCGCCCGCCGCCTACCTGGAGGATCTGCGCTTCGAGCCCAGCGCGGAGGTGGAGGCGGAGCAGTGGGAGAGCCACAACAGCGACCGCCTGGCCGAGGCGCTCGACGGCCTGGACGAGCGCAGCCGCACCATCGTGCAGGAGCGCTGGCTGAACGAGGAGAAGTCCACGCTGCAGGATCTCGCGGATCGCTACGACGTCTCCGCGGAGCGCATCCGCCAGATCGAGAAGAACGCGTTCAAGAAGCTGCGCGGGGCGCTGGCGCCGGCCTGAGGATCACACCGGCGGTGCACGCCGACTGAATGAATGAAAGGCCTCCTTCGGGAGGCCTTTTCCTTGTCCCATCCTCGTGCCTTGCCGGTCGCGCTTTTTCGGCCTCGTGGCGAGAAGCGGGTACCGGCTTCTCCCTTCCTGCATGCGTTGCCGAGCGCTCGGCGACCAGTGCCAGGGCGCGTGAAGGGGCTTGCCGGCGTATGCGGCCGTGCGCGCCAGGGATGGCGCGCTCGA
>JBFHNV010000050.1:0-29390 GCA_041593595.1 Gammaproteobacteria bacterium | reverse complement strand
GGGATGCCGCCGTCGAGGCTACAGGGACGTATTCACGCCGTGTCGCGTGAGGCGACACCCGCTTCGCCTCGCCACATCCTGGACGATGCCATCCGGCCAGGCGCGAGATGCCCGGGTGCTCGGAGTCGGCCCGCGGCGCGGCGCTGTCCTGCGCCGCTGGCGGGACCGGGGCCCGTGCCTTTCGCCTCCCTGGGCGGTGATCCGGGATTCAGTCGCGAACCGCGCTCACGTGCCCGCCACGTAGCGCTGCAGCGCGAGGGTGAGCGCGAAGCCCGCGACGCATGCCAGCGCCAGGGTCGCGCTGCCGGCGCCCGCCACGAACAGCGCGTCCAGCAGCGCGATGCCGGCGATGAGGCGCACCACCGCCCGCGGGATGTCGCCGGGTCCGCGGCGCACGACGCAGCGCAGCGCCGCCAGCATCCAGGCGGCGAATCCGGCCAGGTACACCCAGGTCCACGGTGCCTCCGGGGCCAGGCTCACCGCGTAGACCACGGGCACCGCCAGGAACGCCAGCGGCCAGAGGTTGCGCACCCGGCCCAGGTTCTCCTGCTTGGCCACGTAGGTGAGGCCCACCAGGTAGCACAGGGCCACGGCGGCGGCCGCGATGAGCGCGCCCGGCGGCGGCACCAGGACGCTCACGCCCGCGGCCACGTACACCAGCATGCGGCACGCGCCCATCACCAGCGGGCTCAAGGGGTTGCCCTTGTGGTGCCAGTCGTAGAGCACGATGCACGCGGCCAGCGCCGCGCCGGCCGCCGCGGGCCAGAGCCCGCTGTCGGCCAGCGCGCTCACGGCCACCATGAGCCCGACCCCTGCCGCCAGCATGACGAAGCCCGCCGCGGCCACGGTGCCCGCCGCCACCCGCCCGGCCGGGATGGGGCGCTCCGGGCGCTCCACCGCGTCCACCGCAGCGTCGAACCAGTCGTTCAGGTACATGCCGCCCACGTAGAAGAGGGTGAACGCAGCGAGCAGCAGGGGCACACGGGCGTCCGCCGGCGCGCCGCCGGACAGGACGACGCCTGCCAGCATGTTGGTCCAGACGGTGGGCAGGTTGGACACCCTGCCCAGGGCCAGGGCGTCGGCGAGGGTCACGCCCGCGCGGAGGCCTCGCGCAGGGCGGACTGGCCGTGGCCGAGCTCGCCCTTGACCCAGTCCAGCTCGCGGGCGATGGCGCTCGCGAGGTCCAGCCGGCGGTAGGCCTCCGGCAGCACGTCCCAGGTGTAGGTCTCCACCTCCAGGTGCGCGGAGACGGGCACGGCCCGGTGCAGGGCCAGGATCGCCCGCAGGAAATCCTGGGTGGTGGCGAAGTGCTCCATGCGCTCCAGGAACACCGGCACGTGGAAGTGGCTCCGCCACTCGGCACCGGCGGCGCCTTCCGCCGCCGCCAGGGCGTCGCCCAGGTCCTCGTAGCGCGTGAGGGTGTCGCCGCGGCGCTCGATGGTCTGGTGCAGGTACACCGGCTCGTCGAAGGCGCGCAGGGCCTCGACGGCGGCCGCGTCCACACGCTCCACCTTGAGCGCCGAGCTGAGCTGCAGCTTGCCGATGGCGATGCCCGCATCGCGCAGCCGTTGCACGCTGGCCTGCGGTTCCTCGTACTCCACCGCCGCGTGGCACACGTCGTAGCAGACTCCCAGGTGCTCGCGCAGCGCCTGCTCCGCCTGGCCGCGATCGAGCCCGGCGAGCTCCGCGAGCCGCCTCACGGCGGACTCCGCGAACAGCTGGTCCTCGAAGAAGCGAACCGTCTCGTCGATGGTCTCCAGCAGGCAGAAGGGCTCGGGCTCCAGGGTCAGCATGACGGTCTTGCCACTCACCCTTCGCAGCTCGACCAGGTGGCCCGCATGGCGGATCAGGTGGTCCACGATGCGCGCCAGGCGCCCGTCGTCCTCGCCCGCGAGCCACGGCTTGTAGGTGCACGGCACCGTGCTGACGCTGCCGTCCATGCCCTCGGGCAGCAGCGCCGCCAGGTGATCCGCCAGCAGGTCCGTGTACGCCAGGCGCTCCGGCTCGGACCAGTCGGGGCGGTAGGCACCGTCCTTAACCCGCTGGCCGTGGAAGGTGCCGTAGGGGAAGCCGTTGACGGTGAAGACGTAGAAATCGTCGCCCAGCAAGCCGCGCAGGCGGTCCATGGCCGCCGGCGCGCGCAGGGCCTCGGCCGCCGAGGCGGCGAGGCGGATGCCGACACCCATGGGCGCATCCGGCGAGAAGGCCGTCTTGATGCGCGGCAGGTGCCGCTCCAGGCCCGCCATCACGTCGTCGAAGTGCTCGGCGGCGTGGATGTTGGTGCAGTAGGTCAGGTGACCCAGCCCGCGCTCCCGGTCCAGCTCCATCAGGCCACCTCCCGGGCGCGCAGCCAGTCGATGGACTCGAGCACCAGGCGCTCGTCCATCTCGTGCACCTCCACGCCCGTGCCGATGCCGGCCAGCAGGGTGATGGTGAGCTCCCCACCCAGGTGCTCGCGGAAATCCACGAGGCCCCGCAGCACCGCCAGGCGCCCGTCCCGGTCCGGCTGATCGAGGCCGGTGTGCCAGAGGCGGAACCCGAGGTGCTCGAGCAGGAAGCAGATGCGCTCCTCCTCCCCCGCCGCCAGCAGCCCGCACAGCACCGAGTAGCGGGCATCCAGGGCGATGCCGATGGCCACCGCCTCGCCGTGTCGCAGGTGGTGGCGCGTGATGCTCTCGAGCTTGTGGGCGGCCCAGTGGCCGTAATCCAGCGGTCGGGCGCTGCCGGTCTCGAAGGGATCGCCGCCGTGGGCGATCTGGCGCATGTGCAGCTCGGCGCAGCGCCGGATCAGGGTGGCCATGGCGCGGCGCTCGAACACGGCCAGGGCGTCGGCATTGCGCTCGAGCCAGGTGAAGAACTCGGCGTCGCGGATGAGCGCCACCTTGACCGCCTCCGCCATGCCGGCGATGCGGTCGCGGGGGTCGAGCTGGTCGATGAAATCGAGGTCGTTGATCACCGCCCAGGGTGGCGCGAAGGTGCCGACGAAGTTCTTCTGCTCGAACAGGTTCACGCCGTTCTTCACGCCCACCCCGGAGTCGTCCTGGGCGAGGACGGTGGTGGGCACGCGCACGTGGCGCACGCCCCGGTGGGTGGTGGCGGCCACCAGGCCCACCGCGTCCAGCACCGCGCCGCCGCCGATGGCGATGGCGTAGGAGTGGCGGTCGACGTGGTGCTCGTAGAGCGCGCGCTGCATGCGCTCCACGAAGGCCAGGTCCTTCTTGATGACCTCGCCGCCGGGCACCGGGAACGGGTCGGCCACCAGCTCCATGTGCACACGGTGATGCCGCGCGTAGGCCGCCACCTCGTCGCCGATGCCGCGGCGGGCGCGCAGCAGACCGTCGTCGATGAACACCAGGCAGCGGTGGCGGCGTCCGGGCTCGCGCCGGCTCAGGGCCTCCACCAGCACCCGGTTGTCGGGGTTCAGGAAGCCCTCGGTGAAGTACACGGGGTACTCGAAGGGCACCGCGAAGCGCTGCCAGTGCACCTGCTCCAGGGACCGGGTCGTGCTCATGCTCCTGCTGCTCCCCTGCGCCCGGCTCGACTTCGCCCCTGCGCTCGGCTAGCGTGCTGCCGTCGGCCCACCGCCCGCGGGGGCACCGCCATGCGCATCGTCAACGGCATCCTGTGCGTCCTGTTCGTCGCCTTCGTGCTCGTGCAGTACAACGATCCCGACTGGTGGTTCTGGATGCCGGTGTACGCGGTGCCCGCCGCCTGGGCCGGTGTCGCGTTCTTCCGTCCGGCGCAGCTCGCCCGTCCCGTCGCAGCCGCCGGGCTGGGGCTGTCGCTGCTCGGGGCCCTCGCCGGCACCGCCTGGTTGTGGCCCACGGAGGCAGGGTTCTGGCAGCGGGACGTGTGGTGGCAGAGCGAGGCGGCCCGCGAGGGCATGGGCATGATGATCGTCGCCGCGGGGCTGGCGGTGACGGCGATCGCGGGATTCCTGGGGAGAGGCCGGGACACGCCAGCGCCTCAGGGCGAGAATTCCCGGCTCAGCACGTAGGCCACGATGGCCTGAAGCTGCTCCTCGCTGTACACGCCCTTCCATGGCGGCATCTTGCGAAAGCCGTTGGCGACGCGGTCGTACACGAACTCCGGGGTGTACTTGCGCGGCTTGAGCTTCGGCGCCTTGCCCGGGTAGGCGGAACGCCCGTGGCAGTGGCGGCACTGCTGCTCCCACAGCTCGCCGCCTGCGGCGATGTTCGCCGGGTCCTCGAGGAACGCCTCGCTGATGGCGGGCGCGCTCCCTGCTGCCTGGCCCTCGCCGCCCGCGGCTGCGAGGCCGGTCGTGGCGACCCCCGCGAGCAGCAGCGCCGCGCGCATCGTGCGCCGGTTGCCCGGCCGTATGGTCCATGCCTGCATGACAGGGCCCGTGATGGAAACCGAGTCGCAAGGATACACCGCCCCCGCCGTGCTCCGGCGGGGGCGGTGCGGTTCACGCCCGCGGGGCGCGGCTCAGTTGCCGGGAACGATCTTGTAGATCGTGTCCAGGCTCCCGACCGGTCCCGTGGTGGTGGAGGTGAGCACGTACACCTCGCCCGCGTTGTCCTGGGCGAACGCCAGCACGTAGGGGTTCTTCTTGCCCTGCATGTTGGTGACGGTGGTGTGCTCCATGGTCCACTTCCCGCCACTCTCGGTGGCGACGAAGATCTGGCCGTCCATCTCCGCGAAGGACTTGCTCCAGTCGCCGAAGATGTACTTGCCGTCCCACGCCTTGTGGGCGCCGCGGTACACGTAGCCGCCGGTCACCGAGATGCCCTTGCAGCCGTTCGGCTGCGCGGTGCAGTTCTGGTACTCGAGGATGGGCAGCTCGAGCCCGCTCTTGTCGCAGCTCGACGGGTGATTGTCCGGCTTCGTGTAGTCGAAGCAGTGGGTGGCCTCCATGCGGCGCCAGCCGTAGTTGCCGCCCTTCTTGATGATGTCCACCTCCTCGAAGCTGTTCTGCTGCACGTCGGCGCAGAACAGGCGCCCGTCCTTCATGTCGAAGGAACAACGCCAGGGGTTGCGCAAGCCGTAGGCCCAGATCTCGTCCTGGATGTTGTGGTCCTTCACGAACGGGTTGTCGTCCGGCACCCCGTACGGCGTGGGGCCGTTCACGTCGATGCGCAGGATCTTGCCGAGCAGGTTGGTGCCGTCCTGGCCGTTGCCCTCGGTGACGTTGTGGCCGATGCCCCAGTCGTTGGCGTAGCCGCCGTCACCGGTGGAGACGTAGAGCATCCCGTCCGGCCCGAAGCCGATCCAGTGCCCGTTGTGGTTGAACTGCGGCCAGTCCATGGAGGTGAGGATGCGCCCGGACTGCGGGTCGGCGGCGTCCGGGTCGTCCTTCGAGACCTGGTACTCGGCCACCACGTTGGTGTGGTCCCACCAGAACTGCTTGCCCAGGTCGCCCTGGAAGTTCAGGTGCGCGCTGTAGGCGATGTAGAAGCGGCCGTTGTTCTTGAAGTCCGGGTGGAAGGCGATGCCCAGCAATCCGCGCTCGTCGAAGTCGGACCACAGCGGCGGGATCAGGTTGCGGATGTCGAGGAAGGGCTCGGCCTGCAGCTTGCCGTCGCGGATGATGCGCACGCGGCCGAACTGCTCGATCACGAACAGCCGGTCGTCGCCCTGGGGCTGCACCATGGCGAGCGGTGCGTTCACGCCGGTGACGAACGGCTCGAGCTTGATGGGGACCTGCGCCTGCGCTGCGCTTGTGCACAGCAGCAACGAGGCGAGGCCCGCCAGCGCCGAGTGGATGGTGACTGGACGCATGGGGGTTCTCCTTGTGATCTCACGAGGGTGGCGGAAACGACCGGGAGAGGCGGAGCGGACGGCGTCGAGCGGCGGCACGATCGGTGTCCTCCCGGGCATGGTTGTTGTGGTTGTCCGGCCGCGCCCGCGTGATGCGAGAACGACCGCCGGCGAACAGGCTAGGGATTTCGAATCCCCCCGTCAAACGACCGGTTCCCGGCTCTCGGGACCCCGGAATCCGGGCGCTGCGGGCCGCCGATTCCCGGTGTGCGATGTACGTCGCGGCCGCCACGATGACGGCACCGCCCACCCACGTATGGGCGTCCGGCACCTCGCCGAAGGCCACCAGCCCGAGCAGGCTCGCCCACACCAGCTGCAGGAACGATAACGGCTGCAGGTGCCGCCGAAGCCCGCCAGCAGCGCGCCGATGCGCCCCGCCTGCAGCCGCTCGCCCAGGAACAGCGTCGCGCCCGTCGGCAGGTCGCTGCCCAGAGGGCGCGCGATGCCGGTGACGGCCACGAACAGCACGCCCGTGAGCAGCATCCAGCCGATGGCCAGGGCGCGATCGGCGGCGGGCATTCAGGGCCTGCGCGAAGCGCGGCTCAGCGCAGGTGCGCGCCGCGCTCCACGAGCAGGTCCCGCAGCGCCGAGCGGTGGCAGCGGGCCTCATCCTCGCAGTAGCAGCCCACGGAGAATTCGGTCCGGTGCGAGAGCGCCGCCAGGAGGTCCAGCAGGTGGCTGGCCGCCGGCGCCTTCATCTCGGCGCGGTAGGCCCTGAAGAACGCCTTCCACTGCGCCCCCGTGCTCGCGGACTGGGCGCGCTTCACAGTCTCCTGCGACGGCGAGAGCTCCGGCAGCCACACGTCGTACCAGCCCTGCCTCGCGTGCTCGCGCTTCGGCACGCCGCGGGGCGGGCGGCGCACCGTGCCGATGCGCAGCCCCTCGCCCTTCGCGCGCGGGCTGCCCAGGCGGACGACGCGTACGGCCATGACGGCGCTCCCTGGGGGACCGCCGCCAATATACCGCGGGACGTCGCCCGCGCCGCGTCAGCCGGCGCCGCTTCGCCGCATTCGCGCCAGCACCGGCGCGGCGAGCAGCGCCAGCACGAGCGCCGCAGGCTCGGGGACCCGCACTACCGGGGGGCGGAGCTCCAGGCGCAGGTTGCTGATGGTGACGGTGGCACCGAGGGCGGCGTCGCCCGGGTTCGTGCCCAGGGAGAACTGCAATCCGAGCAGCGTGCCGACCAGGGACTCCAGCGGGAACTCGACGCTTGCAGCGCCCGGCGTCCCGGTCTGGAAGTCGAACCCCGTGATCGGCGTTCCGGTGGTGCCGTCCAGCATCTGCGCCACGAACGAGTCGTCGTCGCCGGGCGACTCGGCAAACGCGTACTCGAACACGAGGAAGGTGTCCGCCGCCGGGAGGATCACGTTCGGATCGCCCAGGCCGGGATCGTTCACCAGCAGGATCGGGGAGAAGACCGGATCCTCGCCGATGGTGGCCGTGCTGCCGTCCGCCGCGATGGTGACCGGATCGCCGGGGAAGAAGAAGAAGTCGTTCAGGTCGATGGGGGTCACGGTCACGGCGAACGCGCGCGCCGGCGCCAGCGCAGCCAGCACGATGGCGGCGGCGATGAGGACCCGGGTGGACGCGCGACCCGTGCCGTGAGCGAAGAAGAGACCGTGTATCACTGCGAATCTCACTCTCGTTCCAGTTGGATACCTTGGTGCATGCAAGGGCCGTTCCCGATCGGGGCCGGCAGTGTGAAAACAGTGACTTGCGAAACCCGCCCCCGCGGCCGTGCCAGAATCACGGACGGGCTGTAATGGAATCCGACATGGCGAGGTTCCTGATCGCGTGGGAGCTGGGCGAGGGCTACGGTCACCTGGGACGGCACCTGCGCGTGGCGGCCTGGTTGCGCGAGCGCGGCCACCAGGTGACGTTCGCGCTCAAGGATCTCGCTCACGCGGAGTACGCCCTGGGCCGCCACGGGTACACGCTGCTGCAGGCGCCGGTGTGGCTGCACACGCCGCGCGGGCTGCCCCATGCGGCGAGCTACCCGGAGATCCTGTTCCGCGCCGGCTTCCTCGACCCGGACGGCCTGATGGGCAAGGTGCGGGCCTGGCGCGGCCTGTACGGGCTGGTGGGTCCGGACGTGGTGATCTTCGACCACGCACCCACCGCCCTGCTCGCGGCCCGCGGCCAGGGCCTCGCACGCGCGGTCAGCGGGCAGGGCTTCTTCTGCCCGCCGCGCACGAGCCCTTTACCGGGCATGCTGCCCGGGGTGAGCTACCCGATGCAGCGCCTGGCCGCGAGCGAGGCGCGCGTGCTCGAGTGCGTGAACCGGGTATGCGCACAGGCCGGCGAGCCGCCGCTGCAGAAGCTCGCCGACCTGTTCGACGTGGAGCGGGATTTCCTGTGCACCTTCGCGGAGCTGGACACCTACCGCGAGCACCGGGACGCCGCCCGCTACCTGGGACCGGACTTCGAGGCGGATCATGGCGAAGCACCGCGCTGGCCGCGGCGTGGCGACGCCCGCGTGTTCGGGTACGTGAAGCCCCGCTACCACGCCTTCGAGGCCATGTTGCGGGAGCTGTCGCGCTCGAGGCACGCGATCCTGCTGCACGCGCCGGGCATCCCGCGGGAGCTCGTGGAGCGCTACCGCTCCCCCGGCCTGGCCTTCGTCCTGCGCCCGGCGCGCATGTCCGCCGTGGTCGCCGAGGCCGACGCGGTCGTGTGCCACGCGGGACACGGCACCGTGTGCGCCACGCTGCTCGCCGGGCGGCCGCTGCTGCTGCTGCCCACCCAGGTGGAGCAGCACGGGCTCGCGTTGCGGGTCTCGGCGCTGGGCGCGGGCCTGATGCTGGATCCCCGCCGCCGCCCGCCCGACCACGCCGTGGTGGTGGATCAGCTGGTGGTGGACGAGCGCTTCCGCGAGGGCGCGGCGGCGTTCGCCCGCGCCCACGCGGACTTCGACCGCGCTGCGCGCCTCGACACCATCGGCGGCGCGCTGGAGGCGCTGGCCGGGTGACGCGGCGGCGCATTACGACCCGGTGCCGGCGGAGCGCGCGATGACTTACGATGAGCGTGTTCCCGGCAACGCCGTGCGTCGGCGCGTTGCCCTGCGGTTCCCCCCCAACGTCATCGCATCGGATCCCGAGACGCGTGCACCGCAGCATCCTCCTCGCCCTCCTGCTCTCCCCCATCGGGGCCGCTTTCGCCGACAGGCTGTACTCGGACCTGCTCCAGGCCGCCGGCACCGGCGACGTGGCACAGGTGCAGGCGCTGCTCGCGCAGGGCTCGGACCCGAATCTGCCGAGCGGGGTCGTGGGCCGCAGCGCGCTGGCCTACGCCGTGTTCTTCAAGCAGGTGGAAACGATCACGGTCCTGCTGGAGGCAGGCGCAGACGTGAACGTGCGCAGCGACTTCGGGCACACGCCCCTGCACGAGGCCCTGAGCGCGCCCGGGGAGCGCGGCAAGCTCGCGATCGTGAAGCTGCTGCTCGCCCACGGTGCCGACGTGAACGCCGAGGACAAGCTTGGTATGACGCCGTTGAAGCTCACCGAGCTCGACGAGCTGGACGCCATCGCCGAAGTGCTGCGCCAGCGCGGGGCGCGTTGAACGGCCAGAGGTGTCCGCTCAGTCCGGCTCGGACTCGAACCACAGCAGCTTGTTCTGCTCGCCGCAGGTGGTGACGAAGCCGCCGGGAACAGCGCACGGTCTCACGGTGAAGGCACGCGCCTTCTTCGGATACCGGTACTGCCAGACGAACTCCTGCGACTCCACGTCGTAGGCAGCCGCGTGCTGCCCGCTGCCGCCGAGAAAGTGACGGTCCAGCAAGATGGGATTCGAGCAGCCCTCGGGCGTGAACGGCTGGTCGTGGCGGAACACGGGCGTCCCGTCCGACGCATCCACTGCTGAAAGCCGGCTGTCCCGGCCCATGTACTGGTGGCTGTTGAAGTACAGGCGGCCGCCGCGAACCACCAGGGTGCGGGCCACGTCCTCCGAACCGGGCATGTCGCTGCTCCAGCGCAGATCACCCGTGCCGGCGTCGAGCGCCACGACCAGCCCGATGCCGAGGCTCAGGTACAGGGTTCCGTCCACCAGCGGGCCCAGACTCAGGTGAGGCCCCCTGCCCGTCTTGGCGGACGGTCCCTCCTTCCAGGCGTTCGCCCGCTCGGCGAAGTGCTGCTCGCACCAGGCCAGCGACTCCAGGCACCAGGAGGGCTCGCCGCTCGCGGCATCCAGCACCTCCACGACCCCGGCGCCCTTCAGCACCACGAGGTCCTCGGCCAGGAACAGCTCGTCCACGCGCCCGCTGCGAAACGGAGTGGCCCAGCGAGTGTCCCCCGAGCCGCGATCCCGATACGTCGCGCAGTCACGGTCCCCGTCGGGGCGAACGACGATCAGGGCTTCGGTGCCGACCGCGTACAGGTACTCCTCGGGGTCGGACTGCCACTGGATCGCTCCCGAGTCGGGATCGAGGCGCGCGTGACCGCCACCGATGTCGGCGTACAGGCCCTGGTCATCGCCGTGGGTGCCGATCACGCCCGGCTCCTTGCGCTCGATCTCCCAGAGCACCTTGCGCGTCTCGGGATCGACACACGCGAGGTAGCGCGGACGGGTGACGAAGAGCCGGCCGTCGATCAGCCGGGTCGGGCCGAAGTTGCGCCCGCCCTTGGAGAACGACTGCTCGCGGGCGAGCTGGAAGGGCGGCTGCCAGTTCCCTTCGTACAGCAGGTTGTTGCTCACCGTGGCCGCAGCCTCTTCGCTTCGGAACTCGCGAGATTCTAGTAGGGAACCGTCCTGCCCTGGAACACCACGAGCTCGCCCACGTCCGGCACGAGCTTGCCCGTGGATCGATTGGCTGCGGCGATGGCGTCGGCAATCTTGGAGTCGAAGTAGTCGATGACCTCCTGGCTCCGCCGCCCGGCAACGTCTCCCAGCGCCTCGCCGGCCGCGCGCTGCATCTCCCGCAGCATGGGCACGGCGTCCGCGGTGGGCGAGCCGCGGAACACGAAGTGGATGCGGTCGATCAGATCCTTTGCCTCGTCCACCGAGCCGGCGGCCTCGTCCACGATCCGCACCAGCTCCTTCTCGAGTCCGTTCACGACCGCTGTCGTGTTCGCGCGGCCATAGTTGCTGAAGTTCTTGACCTCGAAGTGTCGGCCGCTGGCGGTGATGTCGACGAAGCGCTGCACGCGCACCGCATCCTCCGCGCCCTCCACCGCGCGGAAGGTCGTGAACCCCTCCTCGAGGGCCTGAATGGCGTCGTTGCCCAGCGCTCTTCGCAGATCGTCCATGACCTCGATCTGGTGATGGCTGCCGCGCAGGAAACCCGGGTTGCCGATGTACTTGCCCACGTCGCCCCAGAAGCGGGCACCCACGGTGGCTTCCGGGAGGTCGTCGAGCTCCTTCATCAGCCGGAAGACCTTGTTGATCGCGTCGTTCTTCGCGGCGGCGTTCCCCGGTGCGTTGCGCACGATGTCGCGCACGACCGAGCGCACGTTCACCTGGTTGCGGCCTCTCACCAGCATGGTCGCGATGCCCTCGGCGGCCTCGGGTCGTATGGCGAGCTGGGTGAACCCGTCCTCGTCCACGATCTTCGCCTGGAGCTCCGCGAACGACTCGTTCAGCTCGGCCACCTTTGCCTGCTTCTGCGCATCAGTCAGGTCGTCTGCCCGGTTGATCACGTCCTCGCCCCGGCGCAGCGCCTGCTCGAAGAGCTCGTCGCAGGACGGCGCAGGGGCGGCCCCCGCGCCCCGACATGCCCGCCGGAAGAACTTGAAGCTGCGGACCCAGCTCGCGAAGTCCTTGGCCGACGTGATGACCCGGCCGAAGGTGGCGAAGATGGGCGCGCCCAGTCGGCGGACCAGGTGCGAGAGCGCCGCCACCGTCTCCTCGACGATCTCGAGCGCCGCGCGCGGGTTGTCGATGACCCGCTGGATGATCTCGCCCAGCGCCTTCGCCATCCCGAAGCCGGCCCTGACGCCCGCAGGCCCCAGCCGCTTCACGGCGACCTTGAAGGCCGCGAGTCCCGCCTTCAGCGGCGCCACCACGGGCGCGAGGCTTCCGGCCGACACGATGGCCGAGATGGTGAGAATCGCCCCCACCGCGGCGAAGGCGATCTCCAGGATGTCGATCTCGTCCGTGGCACCGAACGACAGGGCGACGAGCGCGCGGGTGAGCACGATGAAGTCGTCGAGTCCGACGATGATGGAGACGAGCTCGGCACCGGTCTTCGCCACGTCGATGGCGGCATCGGCGACCTCGGCCACCTTGTCGATGAGGCTCGAGAACCACCCGGACGACTCCCGGTCCACCACGGCAACGCCGCCCGGATCGTCGCGGTCGAAGAACCCTGCCTCGGCCCTCGGGATGACCAGGTCCAGCAGCCACTCGGCCGCGCGGTTGGCGAACCGGACCGGCTGCGCCGCCTGGCCGGTGAAGGCGCCCACGGGCGCGAAGGCGACACCGACCACCGAGCCCAGCGAGCCGCTCAGGCGCCCGGTCGCGCCGATGCTCAACGTCGCCACGCCGTCGGCGCCGAAGGTGACGTTCACCGGCCCCTCGACGCCGTCGATGGCCAGCAGCTGCTCGTCGGTGCGTTCCTGCCCGAGCCGGAACGCGGACAGCCGGCCCTCGAATCCCCGGCCGAGCACCACCGCGGTGGCGGTGTTCTCGAGGGTTCCCGTCGCGGCCACGCTGACCACCGCGGTGGGCAGCGGCTGCTCGGCCTCGAGCTCGAGCTCGAGCACCCCGTCCCGGTACCGCAGTCCCACCCGGTAGGGATCGTCATCGACAATCGGGTGGGGATGGCGCACCGAGTGGACCGTGCCGCCGGTGCGCACCGCGGCCTCCACGAAGCGCTGGCCCGCGTCCTCCACCAGCTCGATCCGGTACGCGAAGGTCTCGTCGGGACCCTGCTGGACGAGCAGCACCGGCGGCGGCTCCGCGCCCGGACCGACGACCACCTTGCCGCCACCGCGGCTCGCGAACCCGATGCTCGCGAAGAGCTGGTCCACAATGTCCGTCTCGCCGCTCGCGGTGATCAGGACGTGGCCGGAGCCCTCGAACGTGAGCCCGTCGGCTTCCGCGGTGACCTGCCCCACGACCATGGCGCTGGTGCTGCCGATGCCGGCCGGCACCTCTCCGTCCACCACGTTCTGCAGCGGGAAGAACACATCCGGCTCGGCGTTCGGACGCAGCGGCGTGCCGAGGCTGTAGCGGACCGTCTCGCCCGGCGTCCCTCGCAGGTTCACGTTGGTGCGGGTGCGGTAGGCATAGGCGCGGGTCGTGCCGTCGAACTGCTCCACGTCCGTGAAGCCATCCGTGGTCTCGTCGCCCACGATGGCGACGAGCTCCAGCTCGGCCTGGAACGGCTGTCCGCTCACCTGCCGGAAGCCGAGGATGCGCTTCTCGCCCGCGACGGTGACGATCACCGAGCCATCGCCCGGGGAACCGTCCGGCGTGAGCGTCGCCGTGGCCTGCCCGCCGATGATGGTGTCCCCACCCTCGATCCGGCCCCGGCTCGCGAACCAGTTCACCTGCGTCCCGTCGGCCGCGTTCGCGACGTCGACCGTCACGGTGGTGGGCTCGAGCGTGTCCGCGTTGAGCACCGTCTGCGCCAGGTTCACCGCGAGCCCGATGGACTCCTGGCCGATGTCGAGGGTCTGCTCAGCGTCCTCGCCGGCGGAGAGGAGCACCTTTGTGCTGCCGACCACGGTTCCGGAGCGGAACTCGGCGCTGACCCGACCGTCCGTGGTCTCGAGCGTGGTCGCGTCCTCGTCGAACTCGCCATCACCGTCGATCCGCCAGCTCACGGACGAGCCGTCCGCCACGGTGTTCCCGTGGCCATCCCGCACGGTCGCGTTCACCGTGATCGTCGAGGTCTGATCGGCCGCCAGCGTCGTGGAGGACGGATCGAGCTGGATCGCGGCCGGGCGGCCGGGGATGACCGTGTACGGCCCGAGCGTGGTCTCGGTGCCGCGCTGGAACCTCGGATCGTCGGATTCGACGACGCGCAGCTTGATGCGATACTCGTCGCCGGCCGAGTTCGACGTGGTGAGGGTGTTCCGGTAGACCCCGGTTTCGGAGGTCATCACCGATTCAGCCAGACTTCCCCCGAGACCCTCGAGCCGCCAGGACAGCGTCACCCGCCCCGGCGTTCCGTCGTCTCGATCCGCGATTCCCCCCGGCAGGTAGGCCACGAGGCCCAGGGATGCGTCGTCGGCGCTGACCTCCAGGGCCTGGGGACTGCCGACGGGAACCGAGCCGAACGCGAACTCCCACAGCAGGTTCTCCGGGTCGGCATTCTGGTAGAGCCGGATGGTGAGGAAGTCCTGGCTCTTCAGATCCTTCAGGTGCCCCAGGTTCTCGAACAGGGCCTCCCCCGCAGGCCCCACGTTCGCGAACACCTCGTCCTCGCCCAGGGCGAAGATGTACTGGCGCTGCGGGCCGAACGGCGTGAGCCCGCCGAACTCCCCGGCGGTGAAGACCCGCTCGAACAGGTCGTACGTCAGCGTGACCCTCTGATCGGAGGCGGCGATGGCCGAGATGGTGTCGGGATCGCCATCGTTCGCGGCCGCCAGAATGTCCTGGATCCGTCCTTCAACGTCCTCGCGGTTGATGCTCCGGACGTTGAGGTCGAGCACCGAGAACGCCATCTCCGGGCGGTAGTGCCAGCGGTACACCGCGGGCACGCTCTCGGCCTCGGTGAGCCCGTCCTGTCGCGTGTACTGGAACGCCTGCTTGCGTGCGCGAGTGGCGGCCTCGTCCAGGAAGGCCACCTTGAAGGGCACGTAGTGGCGTGGGCGATACCGCAGCGGCCCCTGTCCTGCGCCGGTCGCCGAGAAATCGGGATTGCGGTCCTCGGGCTCGCCGGAGACGTGGATGTAGAAGTGCTCGTTGCGCAGCGAGCTGCCCTGCAGCCTGAGCATCTTCAGGTGCCGGCCGGGCTCGATCTCGAAGGGCGCGACGTCGCCGGTCTGCGCGAGCTCGTTGGGGCCGGTGACGATTGCGAGGCGCCCGGTGTAGCCGGGCAGCTCCACCGGCAACGGGCTGCCGTCGTGGTCGAACCACTCGGTGGACACGGCCACGTAGGTGTCGTCGGTGGTGGCACCGCCCTCGGAGGTCACCTGGCGCTCGCGGGTCTCTCCGCGCTCGAGGCCGCTCTCCACCCGGTACACGCGGTCCACCTTGACCTTGAGGTTCGGCGGACCGAGGACCATCTCGCCGATGGGGAAGTCGATGCGCGCACCGCCGGTCTCGGACGCCGATGCGATGGTGGTGCGCTGGCGGGCGACGTAGCCGGTGCGGCGGTTGATGGCGATGATGTCCACCTGCTCGCCCACGCGCAGGTGGTCGGCCTCGCGCCCGTGCAGCTCCGGGTTGAGCTGCGTCTGCTGCTGGAAGGTCTCGAGCTGGCTGCCCAGGAAGCGCGACAGCCGTGGCCCGCGGATCACGATGCGGTAGAAGAACTTGTTCTGACCGTCGATGACGCCGCCGGCGGTGAAGGGCACGTACTCGTCCAGGCGTAACCCCCGGCGTTCCGTCACGAGCTGGCCGTTGGACGCGCGGAAGACGTAGAGATCCGTCTCCTTCAGGTCCTCGACGCTGATGGTCTCCAGCAGTCCCTGGTCGCGGAAGTCGAGCGGCGCGTCCAGCGCACGGTAGACGTCGGGCGGTGGCGGCTCACCGCCCGGGCCGGGCGCTCCGGGCCCGTCGAAGAACACCTCGACGCGCCCGTCTCGCTGCTCGCCGAGGGAATCGCCACGCCGGTCCAGATCCAGGTCCAGCCCCGTGGGCGCGCCCGGCGTGAAGGTGGGAGCCGCGAAGCCGTACGCGGTCTCGCCGACGCCCACCGGCCCGCCGCCCACCGTGGCGTTCGACACCTTGCCCGTGCCCGTGAGCATGATCACGTCGACCTTGATGTCGGAACGCACCACGGGCACCGCGGTGGTGGCGATGATCCCGATGACGGCGACCCGGGTCATCTGCCCCGTGAGCGTGGGCGGGAACGGCAGGTCGGCGAGCCCGTTGCAGAAGTCGAAGGCGGGGAGGCTGGTGTAGTAGGTGCCCTGGGTGGTACGCGCGCGTGGGTTGAAGTCGCGGAAGCGCAGCTCCGCGATGACGTGGTGCGAGTACTCGAAGGTGAAGCCCGGGCACGGCGGCAGGAAGTAGCGCACGCCGTAGCGGCCGTCCTCGTCGCTGGTGGTGGCGAAGCGCTCGGCGAGCGTGGTGTACACGCGCGCGCCCTGCACCGGCCCCCACAGGGTGTCGCCGGGCAGCCGGGTGCTGCGCTGGTCGTCGGCCGGGTTGTCGAGCACGTCCCCTTCCGCGGCCTTGAAGAAGGCGACCCGGTAGCCGATGTTGGTCTCGGCGCGGTGCAGGATCTGGCCGTCGGCGTTCAGCAGCACCGCGCGCACGTCCTCGGACAGCGGGCTGGTGGAGGCCTCCCGCAGGTCGATGGAGGACCTGAGCAGGATCGGCCCCTCCTGGGCCTGGTCGCGCGTGATGATGGTGTCGGCCGCGCGCACGAACACGCTGACCACGCCCTGGGGCAGTGCCGGCTTCGCGATGGCCACCTCGACGGGCTCGCCGCCCGGCGTCGCGCTCGCCACCCGCACGCTGCCGAAGTCCGTGGCGTCGTACTCCGCGCGGCTGAGGATGCGCCCGCCGCGGGCGATGCCCTCGGCATGGGCGGCCCGGAAGTCCAGGAAGCCCTTGGTCAGGGCGCGGTACACGTCGCCGGCCAGCACGTACGCGCCTTCCAGCTCGCCGACCGCCTCGCCGATGACGTTGACCACGTCGCCCTGGGCGTTGAACTCGGCGAAGATGGGCTGGCCGTTGGGGCCGCGCACCAGGTTGCGCGCGGCGACCACGCCGGCCTTGAAGTTCTGCTGGATGGCGCCGATCGGCGGTGTCGTGGCCAGCTGCGCGGCGAGCACCACCACGAGGGCGGCCAGGGACACCCAGACCCTGCACACGATGCGTTTCACCCGCTTGCTATTCATGCTCGTTGGCCGTCACCGTTGCAGCGCCGCGATCAGTCCGGCGAGGCTCAACGCCCCCTGGGCGAACTGCGACAGCGTCTCCTGCTGCGCCTCCTCGACCAGCGCGTAGCCCAGGTAGTCGAGGGACTCGAGCGCGACCGCACCCTCGCCGCGCACCCACGCGCCCTGGACGACGCCCACCCCCACGGGCACCAGCTGCCGGGCCACCGGGTTGAACCCCACCAGCACCACCCGCGCGCCATCGCCCGGCATGTACCCGGTGCTGCCGAACAGCGGCGGGATGCGGAAGCGCAGGCCCACCGCGCCGTCCACCGCGATCCCTGCCGGCTGCACCGCGAACACCCAGTGCGGGATCGCGCCCGCGGAGATGGGATGGGGGACCTCGGCGAGGTTCATGAACTGCACGTGCACGTCGCCCTCGGCGCGCCCGCCGGGGAAGCGCAGGGTCGCGGCGGTCAGGTCGAGCTCGAGATCCGCCCCCGCGAGCACTGCGGCGGGCTGGCCGCTCTCGATGCGCTGGAAGGGCACGTCCGGGTTCAGGATCGGCAGCGTGGTCAGGCCGAGCGTGTTGAGCCGCTCGCCCTGCACGTTGACCCACTTCTCCACCGTGCCGAAGGCCCTGTTGGCGAGCCGCGGGTTGTACACCAGCCGGTGGCGTCCTGCGGGAATCTGCGGCGCCCCCGCCTCGCCGCTGCCGAGGCTGAAGGCACCGTCGTTGTTGCTGGTGCCGGTGAAGCCCAGCTCCGGCAGTATCACCTGGATCCCGGCGACGGGCTCCAGGAGCTGATCCGCCACCAGGCCCTCCAGGATCGTGGGCAGTGGCTGGGTGCGGTAGGCAAAACGCGCGAGCGTCGCGCCCTGGTACAGGACGTCCACGAACACCTCGGCGCCGAAGGCGAACTCGCGCACGGGGAACACGCTCACCATGCGGTCGCCGGGCAGCGGCGAGAAGTTCGCGGGCACCTGCTCGCGGTCGCGGTGCACCTCGAGGAGTTCCGCGCCGCGCCCGCCGAAGGCCGCGGGCTCCTCCGGCGGCGGCGCGTAGGTGAGGCCGTGGAAGGTCTCGCGCAGCACCACCTGCAGGTCGGCCAGGTCGATGGGCTGGTTGAAGTGCAGCGTCACCGGGTCGAACACGCCCACCTCGGTGGCGCCGTTCTGCGGCTCGTGGCGGATCACCTCCACCGCCAGCGTGTCCTGGTCCACCAGGTCCACGTTCACTCGCGCGCGGGCGAGCAGGGTGCCGTCCGCGGCGCGCGCCTCCATGGCGAGATCGTGGGCTCCGGCCCCGCCGGTCACGCTCAGGGTGGCGTGGGCCACGTCGCCGTCGAAGGCGGCGGGCACCGCGGGCCCGCCGTCGGCCAGCGCCTCCACCGTGGCGCCGGCAGGCAGCCCGCCGGTGCGCGCCACCAGCCGCACGCTGGCCGTGCCGCTGCTCGCCAGGATCTCGTCGCCCTCCAGCGGCGAGAGAATCTCGAGGGTCGCCGTAGCGGCGCTGCGCAGGGCGTACTCGCGCACCGTCGCATTGCCCGCCAGATCCCGTGCCTGGATGACCAGCGACTGGGTCTGTCCCGGCACGAGGCGCACCCGCGCCCGGAAGTCGTAGGTGTCGGGGCCTGCACCGGGCGTGAGGCCCACCGGCTCACCGTTGACCAGGAGCGAGGCCGGGTTGGCGTCGGTGACGGTGCCGGCCAGAGGATAGGGGCTCTCGGCCACCAGGTTGACCGTGGGCGCCGCCTGCAGCCCCGCCACCTGGATCAGGGGCGCGCTCGCGTCGCGCTCCACGGTCACGCTGCGGGTGGTCGCGTTGCCGAGCAGGTCCGTCGCGGTGACCTGGATGCCCACGGGTCCGCTCGCGCCGGCCAGGTCCGCCGCGCCCTCGAAGCGCAGCGCCGTGTCGTCGGCCCCGACGGTACGCGCCGGCACGCCCGCGACGGTGACACCGGCCACCCCGCTCGGGTCGTTCACGCGCCCGGCCACCACCACCACCTCGCCGCCCAGGTGGCTCCCCGGCAGGGGGCGCTCGATGGTGATCTGCGGGCCACTCGTGTCACCGCTCACGTCGATGACGCGCCGCTCCACGTCCACGCTGGCAGCGACGCTGCCCACCGGGGTCTCCACCACCACGGTGAGGCGGTTGCGCCCGGGAACCAGCTCCACCGCGTCGAAGCGGAACGGCACCGTCCCGCTCACCAGCGCCGGGGGCGGCTGCTCCGTGCGATCCCGGAAGCGCACGGTGAGGACGCTCACGGGCAGCGTGGTCGCGATCTCGCCCACGAGATCGATGGTGCTGCCGAAGACCCGCGCATCGTCGGCGGGCTGCGTGATGACCACCGCAGGCGGCTCCACCCGGGTGGTGGACAGGGCGAGCGCGGCGGTGTTGCCGGCCGTGTCGCTGGCGGTGACGGTCATTGCGTTGGCCCCGAGCGCCACCGGCACCTGCACGCTGTAGCTGCCGTCCGGCGCGACCGCGGCAGGAAACGACTGTCCCGGAGCGGTGTCCACGGTGGCGGTCACGCCCGCGATGGCGCCCTCGGCGTCGGCGGCGCTCCCCGTCACGGTGACGGACGGGTTCACGGTGAACCCGGTCACGCTGCCGGTGAGCGTCGGCGGGGTCGCGTCGGTGATCAGGGGCGCGAAGTAGATCGACGTGTCGAAGCTGAAGCGCACGCGGCCGCCGCCCGCGAAGATCACGTCCCGGCTCACCGACGCCCCGGCTTCCAGGGTGCCGGCGTCCACCAGCAGGAATACCGGGTTTCCGCCGGTGCTCTGGTCGTCTGCATTGGAGACGCTCACGCCCGCGGCGCTGATGTCGTCCACGAGGAGCACGAGGGTGCCCTCCAGGGCCGTCCCCGAGACGTTCGTCACCGTCACCGAGTAGGTCAGCTCGCCGGTGCGGCGGTTGAAGAATCCCGACAGCACCTCGACGTCCACGTCGCCGGCACCGAGCAGCGACATGGAGCCGACATCCACCGCCGCCCGCGCGGTGCCCGGATGCCCCAGCGCCAGGACGGCACCGGCCATGACCGCGGCCAGCGCCCGACCCATGCGGTGGAGGGCGGCTTGGATCATCGATCGCCTCCCTCGCTGTCCGGCGCGCCGCGACCGTCCCGGTACTCGACCTTGGCGTCCGCCAGCACGGTGCGCGCCGCGTCTTCCACGGCGCTGCTGATCTGCACGGGCACCAGCATCCGGCGGATCTCCGCGCTCACCTCGTCGAGCGGACGCGGCGGCACCTGCTGCTCGTCCAGCACGCGCACCAGGTGCGGGCGGCCGTCCACGCGCACCACCGCCGACGCCTCGCCCACCGCGAGCCCGCCGAGCGCGCGCTGCAGGGCAGGCTCCAGCAGCCGCGCGTCCACGCGCCCGCGACGGTATCGCGTCGCCAGTCCATGACCCGAGAGCTCCGCCGCCGCGGCCTCCCAGTCCTCGCGCGACGCGACCTCCGCCAGCGCCGCGGACAGGCGCTTCGCGAGGCTTCCCGCGACGGGCGCGGGCGCGAACAGCATCTCGTAGGTGCGCACGCTGCGCGCCCCGAACTGCTCCGGGTGGCGGGCGTAGTAGGCCTCCACCATGGCCTGGGTCACCGGGCGCGGCGTGGTCCGCCCTTCAAGGTAGGCCTTGACCAGCAGCTGCTCGCGGTAGGCCGCGACGCGCTTCTCGAGCTCGGCGCGGCCGTGCGCGTCCATGCGCTCGAGCTGGCGCCGGGCGATGGCGCGGCTGGTGACCAGGCTCTCCAGCACCCGCCGGCGGGCCGCGGCGTCCAGCAACGTCGCCTGGGTGTCGCCCAGCATCGTCCGCGCCGCCGCGTGCACGTCGTAGCGGGTGACCGGCTCGCCGTTCACGGTGGCCAGCACCGTGTCGTCGCCTTCCAGCACGTAGGCGGGCTCCACGCGCGCGGCCGGCTCCGTGGGCGTGGCCGGCGCCTCGGTGGCGGCCGGCTCCAAGGGGGCCCGCGGGGCAGCCGCCTGCGTCTGCGGCGCCTCGTCCCCGCCGCAGCCTGCCAGGACCAGGGCCACCGCCAGGATCGCGCTCCCGTGCCTTGCCGCGTGCACGGTTCCGGAGTGCCACTTCATTGCGTGCCACCTCCCGTGCGCTCCACGCGCACCTTCGACAGCAGCCGCTCGAGCTCGGCGTCCTTGGCGCGGTTGCGCAGCATGTAGCGGATGTCCCCCTTGACCGCGTCGAAGGGCCGCTTCACCACCACGGGGCCTTCCAGGACCTTCACGACGTGGAAGCCGAAGGGGGATTCGAAAGGCTCCGAAACCTCGCCCGGCTCGAGCCCGAAGGCCACCTGCGAGAAGCGCGCGTCGATGGCGCCCTCCTTCAGCCAGCCCAGGTTGCCCCCGCGCTTGCCCGACAGCGTGTCCTCGGAGAAGGCCTTCGCCACCTCCGCGAAGTCCTCGCCCGCCAGCACCTTCGCGTGGGCCGCGCGGGCGGTGGTGAGCTTCGCCTGGCGCTCCGCCTCGCCCATGCTGCGGTCGGTGCGGATCAGGATGTGCGCCACCTTGACCTTGCGTTCCTCGTAGTCGGCGCTGTGGGTGTTGTAGTAGTTGAGCACCGCCTCGTCGGTGACCGTGTCCGCCAGGAACTTCTCGAAGTAGCGGCTGATGAGCATCTCCTTGCGGAACTCGTTGAGCTCGGCTTCCACCCGCGCCTTGTCGAGCACGCCCTCGCCCTCGATCACGCTTGCGAGCGCCTCGCGCTCCAGGTAGTCCTCGAGCAGGCGCTCGCGCCGCTTCGGGTCGTCGGTGGCGAGGCGCTTGAACGCGAGGAAGTCCTCGAACTGCTGCTCGGGGATCGCACGTTCGCCCACCTTCGCGATGGCCGGCTCGCGCGCCGGCGCGGCGGCGGTATCGGCCGCCGCCGGCGGCGCCTGCCCGGGTGCCGCGGCCGTGCCCGTCTCCCCGCCGCCCTCGCAGCCCGCGAGCGCGAGTGCCACGAGGAGCAGGGCCGGGACGCTGCCTGGTGCCGATCTCACTGGATGATCTCCCCTGCGGTGACGGAGCCGGGATCGAGGGTCGAGCCGGCGGCGTCGCGGATGAGCACCACGTCGCTGCCGAAGTCCACCGTCGCGCCGCCGGTGACGGTGAGCGTCTCGAACACGTGCACGCCGGTCAGCGTGCCGCCCAGGAAGCCGCTCAGGTCCTCGGCGCTCTCCACGACGACGGAGTCGCCGTCGTTCTCGAGGATCCGGAACAGGTCACCCGCCGGATGGCCGATGTCCACGTGGAAGCCCTCGATCCCGTCCCCGCGCGCCGGGTCGGTGGGCTGCCAGGTGCCGTCGTCGGTGTCGATGGTCACCCGGTAGCTGCCGAACTGGCTGTTGAAGGCGCTGCGGAAGACCGCCGACGACGTGCTGAGGAAGTGGTCGCCCACCACCAGCAGGTAGTCGCCGGGATCCAGCGTCACGGTCATGAGCCCGTCCACGTCGGTGCTGTTGCGGATGAAGTCCGCGGTGTCCAGCGCGCCGTCGTCGCGGAACAGCATGGTGTTCGGATCGAACTGCGCATCCGCCTCCGGCACCCGGACGGTGACCTCGCGCCGCTGCGCCAGCGAGAAGAAGTGGTAGCCGACGGAATCAGTGCCGCTCTGGGTGATGCTGCCGGACGCCTCCACGTGCAGGCCGGTCCGCGGCCCGACGCTCAGGCGCCAGCGGTCGGCGCCGAGGTCGGTCACGCCGGTGATCACGTGGCTGCCCACCAGCGTCACCGGGGTGCGCTGGCCCGGGTTCGCGCCAACGTTGTCGACGACCAGGTGCCCCGATCCCGTGGCGCGGTCGGAGAAGTACACGGTGCCGGCGGAGGCCACGTTCTGGCTCGCCGAGCGGCGTCCGCCGGCGGCACCCACCGTGCCGGTGAAGCTCGTGCGGTCGAGGGCGTCCACGTGCACGCGCCCGCCGCCGCCGGAGCCGGCGCTGACGGAGGTGCTGGTGGCCAGCGCGCCGCGCGCCGAGATGCTGCCGGCGCCGGTCAGCTCGTCCACCCGGATCCACACGCCGCCGCCGGCACCGGCGTCGAACCCGGACACCCCGTCGGCCACGATGGTGCCGGCAAGCTCGAGGACCTGCGCGGTGAGGCGCAGGTGTCCGCCGCCGGCCTCGTTGGCGGCGCTGCCGGCGTGCAGGGCACGGTCGTAGCGGCCGTAGGTGCAGGCGAGGCCCAGGTTGTCGTTGGGCACGCCGCCGTGGCACCCCGCGGCCAGGTCGTCGCGCTCGAAGTCGGGGCCGGTGTAGCGCAGGGGCGGGTAGCCCTTGCCGGTGAGGTCGATGCGCGACGTGGCGCCCACCAGCACGGTGCCTCCGGCGTCCAGGCGCAGGGTGTGCACGATCCGCGGCAGCGGATCCGCGGTGGCGTCGGGCACCGTGAGCGCGGCCGCGTTGATCAGCGACACCCCCTGGGCGACGGCGATGGAGGCGCCCACCAGGGTGCCGCCGTCCACCAGCACGCTGTCGGCGACGATGTCCAGGGCATCGATGCTGCTGCCCGGCCCGCCCAGCGCCACGGCACCGGTCGCGCTGAGCCGTCCGTCCACGGCGATGCGCCCCGTGCCGCTGGCCACCACGTTGCCGGTGGAAGTGAGGTCGCCGCGGACGACGAGGGCGCCCGCGTTGAGGGCCAGGTTGCCGAGGGTCACCGGTCCCGGAAGCTCCAGGGTGCCGTTGCCCAGGGCGGCCAGCCACTGGTCGCGCAGGGCCGGATCGAGCTGGCCCACCGCCAGGCCACCGTCGGTGAGGCTGGATCCGGCGGCATCGAGCACCTGCACGCGGTCCGCGCCCACATCGGCGCGGGCCCCGCCGACCACGTTCAGGGTCGCGAAGGTGTGCACGCCCACCAGCTCGTTGCCGCTCACCCCGCTGAGGTCGCCGGTGCTCTCCACCACCAGCCAGTCCACGCCGTTCTCCACCACCCGGTACAGGGGCCCGTCGAAGCCGGTGGCGTCCAGGTCCACCTCCAGGCCGTCGATGCCCCAGCCGAGGTCCGGGTCGGTGGGCCGCCACGCCGCCCCCGGCACGTCCAGGCGCCACTGCCCGGCGCCCAGATCGGTGACGGTCCCGACGACGTGCCGCCCCACCTGGCGCAACGTCGTGGACCGCCGCTGTGCCACCACGCCGCCGTTGTCCACCAGCAGGTGGCCGCGCTCGGCGCCGTCATCCAGCAGGTAGACGGTGCCGGCGCCGCCGGTGTAGTCCACGGGCGTGAAGGGGGTGCCGCCGCCGCGGGCCTGGAAGGTGCCGGCGAAGCCGGCGCGGTCGGCGCTGTACACGCTCACGCGCCCGCCGCCGCCGGCGCGGTAGCTGGTGAAGGAGGTGCTCCGCGCGCCGGCGCCGTTGGCGCGCACCTGGCCGGCGCCGGTGAGCAGCCCCACGTCCAGGTGCACGCCGCCGCCGGCGCCGCTCACGAGGCTGCCGGTGATGCCGTCGGCGCTGATGACGCCGTCGAGGGCGAGGGCGTTGGCCGCGAGCTCCAGCAGGCCGCCGCCGCGGCCGGAGAAGGTCTCGCTCTGCTCGTTGCCGGCGCTGCCGGCGTGGCGGGCCTGCTCGTGGCGCCCGTAGCTGCAGCCGTCGGAGTCCAGGGCCTCGCCGGTGCTGCTCGCGGGACGTCCCGTACCGGCGCCGCCGTGGCAGGCCGCCGCATTGGACAGCCGCGAGAAGTCCGGCCCGCGGTAGTAGTCCGGCGGATAGCCCTTGCCGTCCAGGTCGATGCGCGAACTCACGTCGATGGACACGCTGTCGGCACTCACGCGCAGCGGGAACAGCTGCGGCGGGCTGGCGGTAGCCTCCGGCGCCGTGAGCTGCCCGCCGCCGCGAAGCGTGAGGCTGGCGGTGACGGCCACCGAGGTGGCCGCCAGGCGGGCGTTGCCGTCCACGAGCACGCTGCCCGCCGTGATACCGCCCGCCTCCATGCGCGTGTTCGTTCCCGCCACGGCCAGCGTCGCGGCGGACACGTCGCCCGCGAGCAGCACGCCGCCGCCGCTCACCGACACCGCGCCGGCGGCGGCGAGGGTGCCCGTCACGGTGACGAAGCCGCCGGGAACGGTGAGGTCGCCGGCGAGATCCAGGCTCTCGAAGGTGAAGCTGCCGCCGCCGACGGTGAGGCTGTCCACGTCCAGGCGCCGGATCACGTAGCGATTGTTGCCGGGGTCGGCCAGGACGTGGGCCAGGGTCGCCGCGTCCAGCTCGCCCACCAGCAGCTCGGCGCTGAACAGGTTCGTCCGCGTGTGGTCCAGGATCTCCAGCCGGTCGCCGCCGAAGTCCAGGGACGGGCCCTCGTTGAAGGCGCCGCCGGTCATCGTGAGGGCGTCCAGGCGGTGCACGCCCACGAGATCCCGGCCCACCGCGCCGGCGAGGTCGGTGGCGCTGCTCACCACGAAGGACTCGCCCTGGTTCGACTCCACGGTGAGCAGCGGCGCTGCCGGGTCGTCCGCGTCCAGGCTCACCATGAGGCCGTCGATGCCGCGCCCGGTGGCACTGGGCCGCCAGGTGGTGGGGATGTCGGCGGTGACGGTGAGGGTGTAGTCCAGGTCCGCCGCCGGATCCACCATGGTGTACGCGCCACTCACGGCGTCCTCCACCTCGATGCGCTCCACGGTGCGCTCCAAGCGGTCGATGGCCTCGGAGCCCACCGCCAGCACGTAGTCGCCTGCGGGCAGGTCGGCGAAGTACCCATCGCGTGGGCCGACCACCAGGTCGTCGCTGCCCAGATCGCCGTCATCGCGGAACAGGTAGAGCTGGGCGATGCGGAACAGATCCGGGAACGACTGTCCGCCGGAGAGGTCGATTTCCACGCGCCCGTCGGCGCCCATCGAGAAGCGGTGGTACTGCACGGTGCAGGTGCCGTCCGGCGCGCACGGCACGGTGCCGGCCACGTCCAGGTCGGGCACCGCCACCTCCTCGCCGACGGCGATCCGCCAGCGCCCGCCGCCCAGGTCCGTCACCGACCGCACGGGATGGCGGCCCACATTGCGCACCGGGGTGCTGGACTGCGGCGTGCCCGCCTGGGTCGGGCTGTCCACGTGCAGGTGCCCGTACAGGTCGCCGTCCGCGCGCACCAGCACCGTGCCGGCGCCCTGGGGCGACGCGCCGGCGCCGAAGCCACCTCGGGCGCTGTACGCGCCGGTGTAGCCGGCGGTGGTGCCCGCATGGATGCTGATGCGCCCGCCGCCACCGCCGATCCAGGTGCTGGAGGTGGGATCGCCACCGTTGGCGTCGATGCGCCCGGCGCCGGTGAGCTCGCCCACCTGGAGGTGGATGCCGCCGCCGGCGCCGTTGGTGAAGCTGCCGCCGGCGCCGTCGGCACGGATGGCGCCGTCCACCCGCGCCGTGGCGGCGGCGATCTCCACGAAGCCGCCGCCGGGCTCCTGGGCGCCGCTGCCTGCGTGACGCGCCCGGTCGTAGTGGCCGTAGACGCACTCGGCGCTGTTGCCGGCGGTGCCGGCGTGGCAGCCGCGGCGGGTGAAGTCGCGCTCGAAGTCCGGGCCCACGTAGTCGCCGCCGGGATAGCCCTTGCCGGTGACGTCGATGGCGGAGGCCGCGTCGATGTCCAGCGCGTTTCCGATCTCCAGGCTCAGGGTGAACAGCCGCCGGGCGGACACGTCCGCGCCCGGCACCGTGAGGGTGGCGCCGTTGGCGAGGACCACGTCGTCGCCCACGGTGGTGCCGCCATCGACGCGCAGCACCACCTCGCCGGCGTCGGCCCGCAGGCTGCCGCCGACGGCCAGGGCGCGGGCGCGGATCACCGTCGGCGGATCGTCCGCGCGCACCCCCAGGGTGTAGCTGTAGTTGAAGAAGCTGTGGGTGAGGTTGAACCCGCCGACGGCCTCCGCGGTGGTGAGCGAGAAGCGGCTCACCGCCACCAGGTAGCGGCCCGCGGGCAGGCTCAGCGTCTGCCCGCCACCGGTGGACGCCACGATGTCGGTGATGAAGTCGGCGGCATCCAGGCTCGGCGGCGGCGTGTCGGTGGTGGCGGGGGTGCCGTCGGGCCGATCGTCGCGGAACACCAGCATCTCCATGGTGGTGTTGGCGGTGACGATCTCGAAGCGCACGTCCCCGTCCGCCACCAGCTCCACGTAGTGGTACTGCACCGAGCCGACGGCGTTGCTGGTGGCGAGCTGGCGCGCCTCGGTGAGGTCGATGCCCAGCGGCGAGCGGACGGTGGTCACGTCGCCGGCGACGCTCACGGTGCCGGCGGCGTTCAGCACCGCGCCCTCCAGCGACAGGCTGTCGGCGGTGACGTGGCCGAGCAGCGGCGTGCGCTCGTTGACGAGCACCGCGGCGCCGAGCAGGTCCACGCGCCCGGTGACGAAGTCGGCCACCTGGTCGATGGTGGCGGCGTCGCTCACGTCGTGGTCCACGGTCTCGATGCGGTCGCCGCTGCGCAGGCGCACGCCGTCGTCCGTGGCCAGGTAGTCCAGGCGCACCACGCCCTGCAGGTCGCGGCCCGCGAGGCCGGAGAGATCCGTCGCCGAGCTCACGAGCAGGGAGCTGCCCTCGTTGTCGAGGATGCGGTGGACCGGTGCGCCCGGATCGTCGGCGTCGAGGCGTACCTCCAGGTCCACCAGGCCGGGCTCCCACTGCGCCGGATCCGGCGCGCGCCACGGCCGACCGGCCACGTGGATGCGCCAGCCGTCACCACCCAGGGACTCCACCGCGGTGATGGCGTGGCGGCCCACCGAGCGCAGCGTGGTGGTGTCGCGTCCGATGGTGCCGAGGCGCCCGCCGGCACGCACCAGCAACTCGCCGTGGACCTGGGCGTCGGCGCGCAGGTACACGGTGCCGGCGCCGGCCTGATAGAAAGGATTGGCGACGGTGCCGGCCAGCGCCTCGAAGGCCATGCCGTCGCGAAGCGCCGTGCTGCCATCTCCGTAGCGCTGGTAGCGCACGGCGATGCGTCCGCCGGCGCCGGAGCGCTCGCTGCCGCTCTCGCCGGCGCCGCCGTTGGCGCGCAGCAGGCCGGTGCCCTCGATGAGGCGCACCGTCACGTTCAGGGTGCCGCCACCGCCGCCGCCCCGCGGGGAGGGCACCGAGCGCGAGGAGTCGCCGTCGGCGGCGATCACGCCGTCGTTCACCAGCCGGTCGGCGACGATGGTGAGGGCGCCGCCACCGGCCGCCGGCAGTCCGGCGAAGCCGAGGTAGCTGGCGCCCGGGAAGCGCGGCGCGCGGAAGTCGCCGTAGGCCCCGGTGCCGTCGGTGCCGTCGGCGCCGTCGCCGCCGTGGGCGCCGCCCGTGCGCACGGTGGTGGCCTGCGGGCTCACGTCCAGGGTACCGCCCACGTCCACCACCAGGTCCTCGCGCACGCGCAGGGTCGCGTCCGGGGCGGTGACGACGATGCGTCCGCCGAAGCCCACGCTCAGCCGGTTGAAGGCGACGGCCGGGTCGCCCAGGGTCAGCGTGTGCGGGCCCACCTCCACGTTGGCGAAGCGCATGTCGTCGCCGGCCAGCGCCGGGCCGTCCAGGATCACCGTGCGCTCGCCCCAGGCCCCCACCTGGATCACCGCCTGGAACGTGCTGCGGTTGCCCTCCGCGCCGACGGCGGTGACGTCCACCGTGACCGCGTCGCCGGGCAGCGCACCCGCACGGATCGTGATGGGGATCGACGCGCCGAGCACGTCGCCCGCCGCCGCCAGGGTGGTGTCCAGCGGCAGGTCCAGGGCCCCGGTGGCGCGCACCTCCACCCGGTCCAGCGGCGCCAGGTGCTCGGCCAGCACCTCCACGTTCACCGTCTCGCCGGCGGGCACGCGGTACTCCGGCGCGGTCACGACGAGCTTGGGCGGCGCCGCCGGCGGCTGCACCTCCACGACCACCGGTGCCGACAGGCTCGCCTGTCCGACGCTGTCGATGGCGCGCACCCGCAGGTCGTAGCTACCCGCGGGCACCGCCGGCGTCACGCCCACGGCGAGACGGAAGTCGAAGCCGTCGCGGGAGACGGACACACCGTCGAAACGATGCCCGCCGAGGGTCGCGAGCGGCGTGGCATCGTCCCCCGGCGCGAACAGCAGCGCCTCGAGGCTTGCCAGGTTGCGGCCCGCGTCGGTCACCGACACGCCCAGGTGCGTGTTCTCGCCCTGGCTCAGCGCCAATGGGCCGGCCACGTCCAGGACCGCCTGGGGCACCGGATCCGGCTGCACCTCCACCGGGATGGAGACCGTCACCGGCGCGCCGCAGATCGCGGTCACCTCCAGCGCCACCGACGTCTGCCCGCTTTCGGCGAGGGCGTGGTAGGCGTCGTCGCCGAACAGCCCCACGTGCACGCCGTCGCGGGTCGCGAGGGCGTACAGGTCCGGATCGAGACCGGCCGGCGGGTCCAGCCACTCCACGAAGTCCACTCCCCCCGGCGCGCTCGCGCGCAGCGCCAGGCGCTGCCGGATGCTGTCGCGGAACCCGGCGCTGGCCACGCCGGACACCTCGAGCGGAACGATCTCCGTCCCGCGGTCAGCGTCGAAGATCTGCAGGCGGAAGCTGCCGCCCGCGTCGCCGTCCGGGTTGGTGCCGTCCACCGCGTCGAAGGGCGACAGGAACTCCTCGCCCACGGCCACCACGTAGCGGCCCGGCTCCAGGAAGGTCTCCGTGGACGACGTGAGCGCCGCCAGCTCGAGGAACGCCGCCCCACCGCCGCTGCTGGCCACGTAGTCGAAGACGCGCCCGGCCAGGAAGTCGCTCTC
>JBFHNV010000049.1:0-29534 GCA_041593595.1 Gammaproteobacteria bacterium | reverse complement strand
GCCCTGGTCCTGGCGCTGGCTGGCCTTCTGCTGGTGCGCCGGCGCCGCGCCATGCACCCCGGGGCCGCTGCTGGCGGCGCTGCGTCGGGGGCAGACCGGGAAGCCCGCGAGCGCGCCGCCCGGGAGCGACTGGCGGCGCTGCGCGAGACCCACGGGGTGGCAGCCGCGGATGCCGCGCGGGACGAGACCGAGCCGCACCGGGACGTTGCCGCCGCGCCCGGGAACGTGCACCTGACGGACACGGCGAAGGCCGCCGACCTGGCCAAGGAGGCCGCGGTGCATCTGGCCTACGGCCAGCTCAAGGCGGCGCAGAAGGCGATCGAGGAGGCCATCCGCCTGGATCCCCACCGGGACGAGCACAAGATGGTGCTGCTCACCATCTGCGAGAGCGCCGGACAGCAGGACCGTGCTCGCGCCATCGTCGACGAGCTGCTGAGCCGCCGGGAGCATCTGAGCGGGGAGCTGCGCCGCCAGGTGGACCACCAGCTGAGCCGCCTCGCGAGCAACGGCTGACGGCGCCGCGGGCGCCGTCGCCGCGGCGCGCGGGGCCCGGCCCGGTCAGCAATCCGGAGCCCTCGCGCGTTCCCCGGGTCGCTCACCCGCCGACGCCAGCACCGCCTCCGCGTCCAGGGCCCGACGCAGATCCCGTCGCACCTCCTGCCAGCGGAACCGCACCGAGTTCTGCACGATCTCCGCATCCAGCTCCTTGAGCTCGTCCACGACAGGCGCCCAGCGCACCAGCGCCGGGGGGCTCTCGGTGAACGGCCCCTCCCCGTCCGTCACCCGCGCCCAGTCGCAGTCCGCCAGGCGCGCTCGCACCCGCCGTGCGTGCTCCGGGAACTCGCCGCCCGCATCCTCGGGCACGCCGGTCCCGGCCAGCACCGCCTCCGCAGCCGCCCGCGCCACCCGCCCGGCGGCTTCCGGCGCGGCCCCGCGCAGCACCAGCAGGCCACCGGCATAGACCGTCAGGTCCGCCAGGCAGGCCAGCCACACGTGCCACTTGGCGATGTTGATGGAGCCCACGAACGCGTCGTCGTCGAACAGCTCCGGATAGCGCATGCCCGCCCGGGTGCGCAGGTATCCGTACAGCGACATCTGGGCCACGTAGCTGGATCGGGTCTGCAGGAACTGCGCGAGTTCGGCGCCATCGCGCACCGGGGCGAGGCGCCGCCGCCGGCGCGGATCCAGGTATTCCTGCAGCGCTGCCAGCACCCGACGGGCGGCGCCGGGCAGGTCCTGCATCCGGGGGGTTCCCCTGCCCGTGGAGTCCCTACTTCCTGCCACTCGCCCCTGCTCCAGCCGTTGACTGGGGACGAAGTTTAGTGACTAATGCACCGGCGCGGCTGGAAAACATTGGGAAAACCAGGCCCGCCGCGCCCACCGAATGCTGACTGCCTCTGCCGCAGCGGGGCGGTACTGTCGTGACCACCCGGGCCATCGTCCCGGGCGCGGCGCTCGGTGGCGTATCTGCGATGTCAACGTGGGAGGTAGACGCATGAGCGAAGGCACCGCCTCGCGGGAAGTCCACTGGGGCCGGACGAAGAACCTGATGATGGTGCACATTGCCATCTGGTTCGTGTTCTCGTTCGTGGTCCACTGGTTCGCCCCCGCATTGAACAAGATCTCTTTCATGCACTTTCCGCTCGGCTACTACATGGCCGCGCAGGGCGCGCTGGTGGTTTTCGTGGTCCAGCTCTTCATCTTCGTGAAGCAGCAGGACAAGATCGACCGCGAATGCGGCGTGGCCGAAGACTGAGGGGGGCAGGTACATGAGCTTGTTCAGAATGCAGGGCAGCTTCATCGACAACCTGCCCAAGATCTACGGCCTCTACACCGGGGGCTTCCTGGTGTTCGTGGGGCTGATGGCCATCCTCGAGCAGACGGGCGTCACCGCCGACACCATCGGCATCCTGTTCGTGGCGTTCACCATCGCCATCTACGCCCTCATCGGCTGGCTGTCGCGCACCATGCAGGTGGACGCCTACTACGTGGCGGGCCGCCAGGTGCCGCCGGTGTTCAACGGCATGGCCACGGCGGCGGACTGGATGTCCGGCGCGTCCTTCGTGGCCATGGCCGGCGGCATCTACATGGGCGGCCACCCCTACCTGGCCTTCGTGGTGGGCTGGACCGGGGGCTACGTGCTGGTGGCGGTGCTGATGGCGCCGTACCTGCGCAAGTTCGGCTGCTACACGGTGCCGGACTTCATCGGCACCCGCTACGGCGGCAATCTGGCCCGCCTCCTGGCCGTCTTGGTGTTGGTGGTGGCGTCGTTCACCTACGTGACCGCGCAGATCAACGCCACGGGTACCATCGCGGCGCGAGCGCTGCTGATCCCCTTCGAAGTCGGGGTGTGGTTCGGCCTGCTGGGCATTCTGCTGTGCTCCATGCTGGGCGGCATGCGGGCGGTGACGTGGACCCAGGTGGCCCAGTACATCGTGCTCATCATCGCCTACCTGGTGCCGGTGTTCTGGATGTCCAACAAGCAGGGCTTCGGCGTGGTGCCGCAGCTCGTCTACGGCGACGCGGTGGCGCGGATCATCGAGCTGGAACAGCTCCACCAGGTGGGCGTGCTGAAGCCGCCGGAGGCGGTGGCGGGCATGAGCGCGCTGACCACGCTGCACTCGGCGTCCCACGACACGGCTATCGCCGCGTGGCGCTTCGTCGCCCTGGCGGCGTGCATGATGCTGGGCACGGCGTCGCTGCCACACATCCTGATGCGCTACTTCACCACTCCCTCGGTGCGTGACGCGCGCAAGTCCGTGGCGTGGTCGCTGTTCTTCATCTTCCTGCTCTACTTCACCGCTCCGGCGCTGGCCACCTTCACCAAGCTGCAGGTGCTGGACCCGAACCTGGCCACCAGCATCATCGGCAAGGCCATCGCCGAGGTGGAGGCCATCGAGTGGATCCAGAAGTGGGCCAGCGTCGGGTTCCTCGCCATCAAGGACTTCAACGGCGACGGCATACTGCAGATCAACGAGTTCTTCATGCGCGGCGACATCGTCGTGCTGGCGACTCCCGAGATCGCAGGCCTGCCCTATGTCATCTCCGGCCTGGTGGCCGCCGGCGGCATGGCCGCCGCCATGTCCACCGCCGACGGCCTGCTGCTGGCCATCGCCAACGCCCTGTCGCATGACCTGTACTACAAGATCATCGACCCCAAGGCGGAGACCCGGAAGCGGCTGATCGTGGCCCGTGTGCTGCTGATCGTCATCGGCGCCGCCGGCGCACTGGTGGCGAGCCTGCAGCTCACGGGGATCCTGGGCGCGGTGGCGTGGGCTTTCTGCTTCGCCATGTCGGGGCTGTTCTTCCCTCTGGTGCTGGGCGTGTGGTGGAAGCGCGCCAACCGCGCCGGCGCCGTCGCCGGCATGGCCATCGGCCTCGGCGTGGGAAGCTGGTACCTGTACATGGTGTACGCAGGCGGCATGACGCCGTGGTTCGGCATCGACCACCTGCGCTTCGGCATCGTGGGCACCGCCGCGAGCCTCGTGTCCATGGTGGTGGTGTCGCTGCTGACGCCGGCGCCGGACGCGGAGACCCAGGCCATGGTGGACGAGGTCCGCGTGCCGCGGGGCGAGACCATCCTGGGCTCGACCCACTAGCGCACCGGCAGTGCGCGCCCGCCCTCCCGCGGGCGGGCGCGTCGCCGCACGGGACCGGTCACACGCCGGGGCGGTGTCCGCCCCGGCGCCTTCGTTCGAGGGGCCCGATACCGGGGCGGCCGTATCCACGCGACCGATCGCTCCCATCCGCGCGGCCCCGCTAGCCCGTATTGTTCATGAACGCGACTCGCGAGGGCGTGGAGATGCCGGCAGGTGCGAGCCAGGCGCTGCTTCGGGCTCGCAGGCGTTCCTTGACGGCAGGTCGAGCACCCGGAGCAAGCCTGAGGCGGCAGATGCCGGCAGATCCGCGTCCGCAGCGGAGTGTTCATGAATGATGCGGGCTAGGATTGCCCGCACGGCTCCGCGGCGCACTCCCCAGGATCGGACATGACCGAGGCCTTTCCCATCTGGGTGATCGTGATCGATTACCTGCTCGGGATGATCATGTGGACCCTCATCGGACGCTTCGGCATGCGCCTGTTCCTGCCCGAGGAGAGCCGCTTCTTCTTCAGCCGCTTTTTCGTGCGGGTCACCGACCCACTGATCAAGCTGTTCGACCCCATCACGCCCGAGTTCCTGGTGCGCCCGCTGGTGCCCCTGTACGTGGCGTGGTTCTTCTACATGGCGCGCTTCTACCTGATGCCCTGGCTGCTGGGCTACTCGGTCATGGGCATGCTGTCGTTCCCCCTGGAGAGCGAGATCGGCCAGGGCGTGGCCCATCTCGTGGGCCTGCTGCTCAACTGATCGAGGCGTCCGTGACCGTCCCCGGAGCTGCCACGCCTCCCGCCCACACGCCCCTCGCGGCGCTGCCCGTGGTGGTGCTGGACCTGGAGACCACGGGCCTGGACGTGCGTCGCGACCGGGCGGTCCAGGTGGGCGCCCTGGCCCTGACGGGTTCGGTCCCGGAGGAAGGCCGGCGCCTCGAGCAGATCCTGGATCCCGGAATCCCCATCTCCGCCGACTCCAGCGCGATCCACGGGCTGGAGGATGGCCACGTGGCCGGTGCCCCGAGCTTCGCCGGCTTCGTGCCCACTCTCGCGGAGTTCCTGGCCGGGCGGGTGGTGGTGGGTCAGCACGTGGCGTTCGACCTGGCAGTGCTGCGCCACGAGGCGTCGCGGGCGGGCATCGCGTGGCAGGACCCGCCGTCGCTGGACGTGAGCGTGCTGCTGGGTGCCCTCGAGCCCACCTTGCCGGACCTGGGGCTGGAGACCGTGGCGAGCCGCCTGGGCGTGACCGTGCACGGTCGCCACAGCGCCATGGGCGACTGCCAGGTAGCGGCCCGGGTGTGGGCCGAGCTCCTGCCCCGGCTGCGCGATGCGGGGGTGCGCACCCTGGGCGAGGCGCGGGCGTTCGCCGCGCGGCGCGACGATCTGCGCCTGCGCGAGGCCCACGCCGGCTGGCACGCCATGCCGGGCGAGACCCGCCCCGGCGCGGTGCCGCCCCCGGGCGCCGGGCTGCAGGTGGACGGCTATGCCTTCCAGCGTCGTCTGGACGAGCTGATGAGCGCACCGCCGGTGTTCGTATCAGCGGACGCGCCGCTACGAGAGGCGGCGCGCCAGATGGTCGAGCGACGCATCGGCGCGCTGCTGGTGGGTCGACCGGACGGGGCGCCCGAGGGGATTCTCACCGAGCGCGATCTGCTGCGCGCCACCGCCGCCGGCACCCCGGACCTGGACGCGACCCCTGTGCGCGCCCTCATGAGCACGCCGGTGGCGTGCATGGAGCGCGACGAGATGCTGTACCGCGCGCTGGCCCGCATGGACCGGGTGGGGGTACGCCACCTGTGTGTGGTGGACGAGGCGGGCGCGGCGGCAGGAATGGTGTCCCAGCGCGACCTGCTCCGCTACCGCACCCGGAAAGCCGCGGTCCTGGGCGACGCGGTGGCCACCGCCGCGGACGCCGCCGCGCTGGCCCGTGCTTACGGCAACGTCACCGATCTGGCCGCGGCGCTGGTGGACGAGGGGCTGACCGGACGCGAGGTGGCGGGCGTGGTGTCCAGCGAGCTCCGGGCCCTCACCGGCCGCGCTGCCGAGCTGGCCGCACTGGCTCAGGAGGCCGCCGGCCGCGGTGCCGCGCCGGCACCCTGGTGCGTGCTGGTGCTGGGGTCCGGGGGCCGCGGCGAGAGCCTGCTGGGCGCGGATCAGGACAACGCCCTCATCCACGCCGGCACGCCGACGGAGGATCCCTGGTTCGCGGCCATGGGCGCGGCCATGGCCGACATGCTGGACGTGGCCGGCGTGCCCCGCTGCAAGGGCGGCATCATGGCGGCCAGCCCGCAATGGCGCGGCACGCTCCAGCAGTGGCGCGAGCGGGTGGAGGACTGGCTGCGGCGCGGCCGCCCCGAGGACCTGCTCAACGTGGACATCTTCTTCGACCTGACCGCGGTGACGGGCGACACCGACCTCGCCCGCACCCTGCACGGGGAGGCGGTGGCACTGGCTGCGCGCACGCCGCCCTTCATCGGCCTGCTGGCCCAGTCGGTGCAGGGGGTGACGCCGCGCCTCGGCCTGTTCGGCCGCCTGCCCGCCGAGGCGGGTCGCGTGAACCTGAAGCGCGACGGGCTGCTGCCCCTGGTGAGCCTCGCGCGCACCCTGGCACTGCGCGGCGGATCCACCGCCCGCGCCACCCCGGACCGACTGCGCGACGCCGCCCGCGACGGCCGCCTCCCGGCGAGCGACGCGGAGGGGCTGGTGACCCTGCACGGGGACCTCCTGGAGTGCGTGCTGCGCCAGCAGCTCGCCGACGTGGCCGAAGGCATCCCGCCCTCCTCGACGGTGGTGATGCGGACCGTACCCAGGGCACAGCGTCGGCGCCTGGTGGACGGCCTGAAGCGCCTCGACGGCGTGATCGGCGAGCTCCGGGCCGCGGTGTCGGGTTGAGGCCGACGCGCGTTCTGGACATTCGGGTGGATGCGAGCCATACAGTATGTCCAGATACGCCCTTGACGAACTTTAGACAGCGCGGATAGCGTCTTCCCGTCGCGCCGGCGCTGGCGCCTGTTTCCATTTTCAAGGAGAGCAGCATGCTGACTGTCGATCGCATCGGCGACCGGCACGAGGATTCGTGCGACACCGCCGGCCGGGCCGCGGAGACCCCCGTTGCACCGCATCACCACCCGGGCCCGTACCGGCGTCCCGCACCCACCTTCCGCCAGGCTCTGGGAGTTGGAGCGGAGCGCGTCATCCCCGCCATGGACGCGGCCGGGGACGACGTGCCCTATCAGGTGCCGGAGGTCGCGCTCGCACTGCCGAGCGTGGGGCTGGATCGGCGTCACGTGCCGGTGATCATCGACGATCCGCTGGGTGGAGGCGGCACGTGCCAGCTGAGCTGCCAGGTGCAGGTGCGCACGGCGGTGCCCGCGGATCGCCGCGGCATCCACACCTCGCGCATCGGCACGGCAGTGGCCGGCGCGGCCGGGCGGCGCCACGAGAGCCTGCAGGCCTTCGCCCGCGAGGTGGCCCGCCGCGTGGACGCCAGCGAGTACGGCCTCGGCTCCACGGTCGGCGTGTCTGGCGTGCTGTCGTACCTGGAGGACGTGCCCGGTTGGCGCCAGGACAAGGACAAGACGTCGCTGGAGCACCTGGAGCTGAGCGCGTCGTGCACCGTCGACGCGAACGGCACGACCGAGCGCGCGGGCATCGCGGTGAACCACATCACCGCCTGTCCGTGCGTGCAGCAGACGTACAAGCACGCGCTGCTGGCAGCCAGAGGCGACGTGCGCGCGGCGCTGGACACCGTGTCACCGCTGCTGACCCATTCCCAGCGCTGCCGCACTCGCGTCGAGCTGGGCCGGCTCACGGGCCTGCTGCCGGTGCGCGCCCTGCTGGAGGCCATGGACCGCTCCGTGTACCGGGTGCAGAACACCCTGCCCCGGGAGCACGAGCTGCTGCTGGTCTACCGTGCCCACGCCGCGCCGCAGTTCATCGAGGACGCGGTGCGCCAGGTGCTGTCGCGGGTGGCTCGTACCCTCGGCCAGCAGTTTCCCGACGCCAGCGTGCACCTGGAGTCGGTGAGCTACGAGTCCATCCACGACTACGACATCGTGGCCGACGTGGAGCTGCCCATGCAGGCACTGCGAGAGGCCGTGGGCACCGCCCGATGACGAGGCCCTGGGTCACCCTCAACATGGCGTCCAGCATCGACGGCAAGATCACGACGCCGAGTCGGGACAGCTTCTCGCTGGGCAGCGAGGAGGACCGGGCCCTGATGGAGTGGCTGCGCTGCGAGCACGACGCGGTCCTGGTGGGCGCCGGCACCGTGCGCGACGAGGACCCGCCGCTGCTGTTGCGGGATCCCGCCCTGGCGTCGCGACGGCGGGCCCTGCGCGGCGCCGAGCACCCGGTGAACGTGGTGGCGTCCGCGAGTCTGGATCTGACGATAGCCGGTACGCGCTTCTTCGAGTGCCCGGACACGCAGCGGGTGGTTCTCACCACCGAGGCCGCACCCGCCGCACGCCGGCGCGAGGCGGAGGCCCGGGCACGGGTGCACGTGCTGCCGTCCGCCGCCGACGGCCGGATCGACCTGCATGCGGCCATGCAGGCCCTGGCGGCGGAGGGCGTCGAGCGGCTGCTGCTGGAGGGCGGCGGCGTGCTCAACTTCGCCATGCTGACCGCCGGCCTCATCGACCAGATCCGCCTCACCCTGTGCCCGCTGATCATCGGCGGGGCGGACACCCGGACCAGCTTCGAGGGCGCCGGCTTCGAGCGCGCGGAAATCGCGCGCCTGCGCCTGGAGTCCAGCCGGGTGAACGTCCACGGCGAGGTGTTCCTGTGCTACGGGGTGGCGGCGGGCGGCATGCCCCCCGCCGCCGCAGGTCCCGCGGAGTTTCCCCGCGCCGCGGGTTAGACTCGACCCGTCAGCCGGCGGCCCCGCCGCCACGGGAGCACGGGACATGCAGGTGATTCCCAGCGGAGCGTGCATCGGCGCACGTGTCACGGGCGTCGACCTGGCGCAGCCCCTGGACGACGGCCGTCGCAACGCCATCCTCGAGAGCCTCGCCCGGCACGGCGTGCTGTGCTTCCCGGGCCAGGCCCTGGAGCCGGCCCGGCTCAGGGCCTTCGCCGCGCGCTTCGGCAGCCTGGAGGTGAACGTGGCGTCCGGCTCGTTCCAGGCTGGCGGCCTGCCCGAGGTGATGGTGCTCTCCAACGTGGTGGAGGACGGCCGGCCTATCGGGCTCGCCGACGCCGGCCAGGGCTGGCACACGGACATGTCCTACAGCGCCACGGTCGCGCTGGCCACGGTGCTGCACGCCCTGGAAGTGCCCCGCGACGAGCGTGGCGAGCCCCTGGGCGCGACCCGCTTCGCCAGCATGACCGCCGCCTGGGACGGTCTGCCGGAGGACCTGAAGGCGCGCCTCGAGGGCGCCACGGCGGTGCACGACTTCGCGAAGTTCTGGGACATGATGCGGCGCCGGGAAGGCAGCACGCGGCCACCGCTGAGCGCCGATCAGCGCCGGCGCAAGCCCCCGGTGTCGCACCCGGTGTGTCTCGTCCATCCCGTGTCCGGGCGCAAGGTGCTGTACGCGAACCCGGGCTACGTGGTGCGTATCGAGGGACTGCCGCCCGCAGAGAGCGACGCCCTGCTGGAAACCCTCTTCCGCCACCAGCTGCGGCCCGAGTACCGCTTCGTACACCGCTGGAGCGAGGGCGACGTGCTCATGTGGGACGACATCGCCACCCTGCACGACGCGGTGGCGGACTACGGCCCCGACCGGCGCCGCCGCATGCACCGCTGCCAGGTCATGGCGGACCGGGTGTTCGCCACCGCGCGCGAGTCGGCAACGGCCTGACGGGCCGTACCACCGGACGAACCGTGTTCCCTCTCCGGGCGAGTGCTACGCTTGGTCCGGAGGTCGGTGCGCGGACCGCTTGCGGCAGGTCGCGCGAAACCGCCCCAACGAGAATGCCGCCGTACGGCAGGGAGGCCGGCGGCACCAAGGCATCGCAACTGACGTGCATCCGAAGGAGGAGACCCCGATGACCAACACCGTCCAGCGCCCGCTGCGGCGCCTGCTGCCCGGCGCCCTGGCCGCGGCGGCGCTCCTGTTCGCCGCCGCCGCCGAGGCCAAGACCGTCTGGCAGTTCAACGTGTGGGGGCCGAAGCGCGCCTTCACCGCGGGCATCGAGACCATCGCCGCCCTGGCGGAGAAGGACAGCAACGGCGAGTTCAGCATCAACATCAACTATGGCGACGCGCTCGGCCCCGCGAAGCAGAACCCCGAGAACATCCAGTCCGGCGTGTTCGAATCCGGGCAGCTGTGCGTCGGCTACTACCCGAACAAGCTGCCCCTGCTGTCGGTGACGGAGCTGCCGTTCCTGCTGCCACGCGACCTTCCCACGCGGGCCAAGGTGGAGCTCGAGGTGCTGTCCCATCCGGACATCGTCGCGGAGCTGGAGAGCCGCTGGAACCAGAAGTTCTTCGGTCCCGCCTTCCTGCCGGCGTACGAGTTCATGGGCAACTCGCGCATCGCGAGCACGGCGGACATGAAGGGCGTGAAGATGCGCATCTCGGGCCTCAACGCCAAGGCCCTGGAGGCCTTCGACGCGGTGCCCACCAACGTCACCGCGTCGGAGGGCTACGAGGCGCTGCGCCGCGGCACCATCGACAGCTTCGGCTTTCCCTACACCTACGCCTTCGGCGCGTACAAGCTCTACGAGGTCTCCAAGTACGTGACCGAGGGCATGGGCATGAGCGGCTTCATGTGCCTGCAGACGGTCAACCTGGACGCCTGGAACAAGGCGCCGCAGATGATCCGAGACAAGATGCCTGAGTACCAGCAGGCCGCGGTGAACGCGATGCTCGAGGCGTACGAGGAGGCGGACGCCAAGTGGCGCCCCATCTTCGACGAGAAGGTGGAGATCGTGCCGTTCCCGCCGGAGGAGCGTGCCAAGCTCGCCGAGGGCGCGGCGACCATCTGGGAGGAGTGGGTGAAGGAGCAGGAGGACGCCGGCCGACCCGGGCGCAAGATCCTGGACTTCGTCAAGGCGTCGGTGGCCAAGCACTCCAAGTAGCGCGGCATACCGCGCCGGTCACCGTCTTCCCGTGAACGAGCTCGTCGCCGTTCTCGGCACGGTCGTGGTCGCCGCGGGGGTCCTCACCCTCGTGGCGACCCGCTTCGAGCCGATCCTGCGCGTGATCGAGAACGGGCTCACGTACCTGTCCACGGGCGTGATCATCTTCGTCATGCTGTTCGTGTGCGCGGAGGTGACCATGCGCTACGGATTCAATGCGCCCATCCCGGGTCACCTGGAGGGCGCCGAGCTGCTGCTGCCCATCATCGTGTTCCTGGCGGTGTCCTACACCCAGGCCCGCGAAGGTCACGTGGGCATGACGCTGGTGGTGGACGCGCTGCCACCGCGGCCACGGCAGGTGCTGGAGATCACCACCCATATCCTGTCCATGCTCATCTGTGCGGTGCTGACCTGGTTCGGCGTCAAGTACGCAAGCCAGCTGTTCCGCTACGACGACGTCACCATGTCCCCTCCCTACTGGCGGACCTGGCCCTCCGCCGCCGCCATCTCGCTGGGGTACTTCCTGATGGCCCTGCGGCTGTGGCTGCAGGTGCTGCACCTGCTGCGCCCGGGCCGCTTCCCGCCACCGCCGGACGAGGAGCTGAAGGAGCTGCATGGTGCGGAGTAGCCCGCTGCACGTCCGCTTCGACCACCGGTACGCGTCGTGGCGGCGAAGTGGGGGTCGCGCCAGGCGGCACCCGCTTCTCCCCGCGACCTGATCTGATTTCCGGACCAGCGACGCACGATGGACCCCGTCACCACCGGCATCCTCTTCCTCGGCGTGTTGCTGGCGCTGCTGTTCTCCGGCATGCGCATCGCGTTCGCCACGGCGCTTTGCGGCTTCATCGGGCTGTGGGTGCTGCGCGGCTACACGCCCTCTGCAGCGCTGGCCGCCAACATCCCCCACGGCCACCTGGTGAGCTACTCGCTGCTGGTGCTGCCGCTGTTCATCATGATGGGCTACTTCGCCTACTTCGCCGGCATCACCCGCAACATGTACTGGACCGCACGGCAGTGGTTCGGCCACCTGCCGGGCGGGCTCGCCATCGCCACCGTGTTCGGATCCGCGGGCTTCGCCGCCGCCTGTGGCGCGTCCACCGCGTCCGCCGCGGTCATGGGCAAGGTGGCGCTGCCGGAGCTGCAGCGCTACCACTACGACGACAAGATCTCCACCGGCGCCATCGCCGCCGGCGGCACCATGGCCACCATGATCCCGCCCTCGGTGCTGATGGTGATCTACGGCTTCATCGCCGAGGAATCCATTGGCGCGCTGCTGCTGGCGGGCATCCTGCCGGGGCTGCTGGAGGCCGTGTCCTACTCCACGATGCTGTGGATCCGCTGCAAGCTCAATCCGAAGCTCGGCCCGCCGGTGCTGAACATCACCTGGAAGGAGCGCTTCCAGTCCCTGCGCGGCACCATCGGCATCCTGATCCTCATCGTGCTGGTGATGGGCAGCATCTACACTGGCATCGCCACGCCCACGGAATCCGCCGCGGTGGGCGCGCTGGGTGCGCTGCTGCTGGCCGCACCCGGCCTCATGCGAACCAAGGGCGCATTCCGGGGGGTCATGCTGGAGACCGCCCGCGCGTCGGCGCTCATCTTCGCCATCATCGCCGGGGTGCTCATCTTCGTGCATTTCCTGGGCTTCACCGGCATGCCCCAGGCGCTGTCCAACACCATCGTGCACATGGACGTGCACCCGACCGTGGTGCTGATCTGCATCCTGGCCCTGTACCTGGTGCTCGGGATGTTCCTGGACGGTATCGGGATGCTGCTGCTGACGGTGCCCATCGTGCTGCCGGTGATCAAGGACCTCGGGATCAACCCCATCGTGTTCGGGGTGCTGGTGGTGCGCATGATCGAGATCGGCCTCATCACGCCGCCGGTGGGGCTCAACGTCTACGTGCTTCGGGGCGTCGCGAGAAACGTGTCCATGGGCGACATGTTCCGCGGCTGCGGCTGGTTCGTCGGCGTGGATCTCATCAACGTGGCGATCCTGATCATGTTCCCGCAGATCATCCTGCTGATCCCGGACACGATGATCACGAAGTAGAGTCCCTGCCGTATCCCCCGCCGCCGCAGGTCTCCATGATGATGCGGTCGCCCTCGGCGAGCCGCATGTTGCAGCGCCCCGGCAGCGGCGTCTCGACGCCGTCGGCGGCGCGCACCAGGCGCACCCGGAAGGGCTCGCCGTCGGCGCCGCCCTGGATGCCGTAGGGCGCCACCACCATGCGGTCCACGCAGGTGGTGAGCACCATGTCCTTCGCGAGGATGCGGTACTCGCGCACGAAGCCGTCGCCGCCCCGGTGCTTTCCTGCACCGCCGGAGCCGCGACGCAGGCGCTGGCGCTCCACGCGGATAGCGTAGTTGGCCTCGATCACCTCGATGGGGGTGTTCATGGTGTTCACCAGGTGCACGCGCGTGGCGTCGCAGCCGGCGCGGTCGTGGCGCGCGCCCTCGCCGCCCCCGTGCACCTCGTAGTGGGCCTTCCAGTTGCCCTCCGGCGTGCGCTGGGCAAACAGCAGCCCGCCCACGGTGCCGGGGCCGCTGGCCGAGATGCGCTCGGGCAACACATGCTCGAAGGCGCGGAAGATGGCGTCCACCACCCGCTGGGAGGTCTCGTGGTTGCCGCCCACGATGGGCCGGTCCGGCCCCGGGTCAAGCAGCGAGCCCCGGCGCATGATCACCGTCAGCGGGCGCAGGCAGCCGCCGTTGGGCTGCATGTCGCGCCCGCTCAAGACCCGCGCCGCGTACGCCACCGCCGAGCGGGTCACGTTGGGGGTGGTGTTGTTGTAGTTGGAGACCGCGTCGTCGGAAGCACTGAAGTCGAACTCAGCGGCGTCGCCGCGGATGGTCACCTTCACCCGCACCGCGGCCGGTCCGTTACCCTTGCCGCCCTCGTCGATGTAGTCCTCGCCCTCGTACACCCCGTCGGGCAGCGAGGCCAGCGCCTCGCGCATCTCCCGCTCTGAGAGATCGTGCAGGCGCACGATGGCGCGGCACACGGTCCCGGTGCCGTGGGCGTCGCACAGCTCGTGCAGGCGCTTCTCGGCTGCGCGGGTGGCGGCCCACTGGGCCATGAGGTCCCCCTCGCGCTCGATGGGCCCGCGCACGTTGGCGCGGATGAGGTCCATCTTCTCCCGGTCCACGCCGGCGGCCGTGAAGACCCTGAGCGGCGGGATCCGCAGCCCTTCCTGGATGGCGTCGAAGGCGCCGGCGTAGTAGCTGCCGGGCCAGGCGCCACCGATATCCGCCCAGTGGGCCAGGCTCACGGAGAACGCGATCAGCCGCCCGTCGCGGAAGATCGGGCGAATCAGCTTCACGTCCGGCAGGTGATTGCCACCCACCTCCGGGTGGTTCACCACCCAGCCGTCCCCGGGCGCCAGGCGCGCAGGCGCCACGATGCGCAGGAACTCCTTCACCGTGTAGCTCATCACTCCCAGATGCACCGGTATGTCGCGCCCCTGGGCGATGAGCTCGCCGGTGTGATCCGTGAGGGTGGAGGACAGATCTCCGGCCTCGCGTAGCAGCGGCGAGCGCGCCGAGCGCATCACCACCAGGGACATCTCCTCGGCGGCGGCGGTGAGGCCGTGGCGAATCACCTCCACCAGGAAGGGATCCAGATCCGCGGGATCCGTGACGGCGGGGACGTGCTCGGCGGTGCGGCTCATGAGGTGCTCTCCGTCAGAAACAGGTTGGCGTACCGGTCGGCGCGCGCGATCCAGCCCGGCGGCAAGATCACCGTGGACCACTCGTCCTCGACGATGGCAGCCCCTGCCATGGTCTGCCCCGGCGCCACCTCGCCGCGGCGGTAGCGTGGCGTGTCCGTGGGCGCGTCCGGGGCGAACCAGCATTGTGCGTGGTCCACGGGCTGCGCCTCGCTCGTGGCCGCGCTCTCTGCCAGGCTCGCGGTGGACGGGCGAGAGATCCGCACCCGGATCCCCTCCATGAGCCAGGGCTCGTCCGTGGCATAGCCGTACAGCTCCGTGTGGCGCGCGGTGAAGTCCGCGCCCAGCGCGTCCGGCTCCAGCGGCAGCGACAGCGGCACCGGCACGGTGGAGCTCTGGCCTTCGTAGCGCAGCAGGCCCACGTACTCGACGCTACGGTCCGCCTCGGCCACGCCGTGCTCCGCGAAGGGCGTGGAAAGCTCGGCCACCAGCCCGGCGCACACCTGATCGAAGCGCTCGCGATCGAAGCCCTTCGATGCGAGGTTCACGGTGCGCTGCTGGGTGTAGCTCATGTCGGCCAGCAGGCAGCCGTAGGCAGAGAAGGCGCTGGACACCTGGGGCACCAGGATCTCGCGGATGCCGAACTCCCTGGCGAGGCCCACCGCGTGCATGGGCCCGGCGCCGCCGAAGGCCAGCAGGGTGCAGCGCCGCCCGTCCACGCCCCGCTCCACCGTGACCCGCCGCAACGCCCGCGCCATGGTCGCGTTGGCCACGCGCACCACGCCCAGCGCCGTCTCGACCACGCCCAGACCCAGCGCCCGGGCGATGGGCGCCAGCGCGGCCTCGGCCTTGGCCACGTCCACCCGGATGCTGCCGCCCAGGGGTCGGGTGGTGTCCAGGTACCCCAGGACCGCGTTGGCGTCGGTGACCGTGGGCTCGGTGCCGCCACGACCGTAGCAGGCCGGACCCGGATCCGCGCCGGCGCTGTCCGGCCCCACGGACAGGCCGCCGCTCGAGAGGCGCACGATGGAGCCGCCGCCGGCGCCGATGGAGTGGATGGCCACCATGGGCTGGCGCACGGGGCGCTCGGCGATGTCGCGCTGATCCGCGACCTCTGCCTCGCCGCCCACCACCAGGCACACGTCGGTGGTGGTGCCGCCCATGTCGAAGGTGAGCAGGTCTGCGCAATCCAGGCTCCGGGCAAGACGCGCGCACGCGGCAACTCCGGCCGCCGGGCCCGACAGGGCCATGACCAGCGGGCGGGCGCGCACCGCCGCGGGCGTGGCCCAGCCGCCGGCCGAGTGGAAGAGCTGGCAGCGGCCTTCCAGCGGCACCTTCGCCAGCAGCGCGTCCAGGTAGTCCACCACCACCGGCATGGCCGCGGCGTTCAGCACCGTGGACGAGGTGCGCTCGTACTCTCGCGCCTCCGGGTTGATGGCATGGGACAGGGACACGTGGCGGGTGACGGACGCCAGCGCCTCGCCCAGGGCCTGCTCGTGGGCCGGGTTGGCGTAGGCGTGCAGCAGCGACACCGCCACCGCGCGCACCTTCAGTTCCCGCACCTGCGCGATCGCCTCGTGCACCGCATCGTCGGAGAGCGCAACCTCCATGCTGCCATCGTGGCGCATGCGCTCGCGCACGCCCACGATGCGCTCCGCCGGCACCAGCGGCGGCAGCTTCGGCGGCACGTCCAGGCGGTAGAGGTCGCGCCGACGCAGCCGGGCGATGGCCAGCACGTCCTCGAAGCCCGCGGTGGTCACCAGCGCCACCGGCGGCAGCTTGCCCTCCACGATGGCATTGGTGATGCGCGTGGTGCCGTGCACCAGGTTCTCCACCTGGCGGTGATCCACGCCTATCGCGTCCAGCGCCGCGAGCAGCGCGCCCACGGGATCTTCCCGCCGGCTCGGGACCTTGGCGGTGCGCAGCCGCGCCTCGCCCGGGTGCAGCGCCACCACATCGGTGAAGGTCCCGCCGATGTCGATGCCCACCAGCCACTCGCGGCTCATGCGCGGGATCCTCTCACGCGTCCAGGTTCATGGTCGGCGTCATCGGCCGCTGCGGGTGGGAATCACCGCGCCGGCGCCTGCCGGGCGCGCGCCGCTCGCCGGCCCGTCGTCAGCCCCCCGCGCCGGCCTGCGCCACGGCGGCCGGCAGTCCCACGCCCCGCTCCCAGTCCCCCAGGGGCAGCACCAGCGCGGGCTCGCCGTTGTCCCGGAACCAGGAGTCCACGGCGAAGCGCCGGCCGCTGCCCGTCTCCTCCACCTGGGCGGCCCAGTGCTGGTCGATGAGCAGCGGCGCCCGGTAGACGCGCTCGCGCACCCGGTGGAAGCGCAACAGGTGCTGTGCCGCGAACAGGTCCAGGTACGTGGTGGCGTTCGTGGACTCGTCCACGCAGTCCATCTGGCCGGAGTCGCCGCCGCCCTCGTGGGCGTTGCCGGCACGGTCCGCCCCGGTGGGCGTCACCTCCCCCACCAGGTCCTCCATCAGGCCCAGGGCCCGGGCGAGGCGGGCGCGCTCGTCGGCGGCGGAGGTGCTGCCGCGCAGCAGCGCCGCCACCGGCTGCCACTCGGTGTCGAAGATGTACACCCGCTTGCGGCTCGCGCAGCCGAAGTCGTAGCACACGTCGATGCGTGCCACCTGCTCGTCGGTGCCGATCAGGTCCTCGGCCGGCGCCGCCCCCACAATAGCGGCAAGTGCCGCGAAGGCCAGACATCGCGCACCGCGCCGCACTGCCGTCTCCCCTGTCGCCGTCATCGGGCAACGATAGACAGGAAGCACGCGTCGCGTCCACCGGCGCCGGCTCAGTAGGTAGCACGTCCCCCGGACAGATCGAAGGCCGCGCCGGTGGAGAAGCTGCACTCGTCCGAGCACAGCCACATCACCAGTGCCGCGGCCTCGGCCACGGTTCCCAGGCGGCCCATGGGGCTCTTGTCGATCATGGTGCGCACGTGCTCCGCCGACATCTGCGCGAGGATCGCCGTGTCGATGGCCGCCGGCGCCAGGCAGTTCACGCGGATCCCCGTGGTGGCCAGCTCCTTGCCCAGGGACTTGGTGAGCGCGATCACGCCGGCCTTGGCGGCACTGTAGGCGGACGCGTTCGGCGTGCCCTCCTTGCCCGCCAGGGAGGCCATGTTGACGATGCGCCCGCGGTCGGCGTGGCGCATGTGGGGCACTACGGCCCGGCACACCCGGAACACGCCCACCAGGTTCACCTCCACCACGCGCCGCCACTCGTGCGGGTCGAAGGCGTCCAGGGGCATGGTGGGGCCGGCGATGCCGGCATTGTTCACCAGCACGTCGATGCGCCCGTGGGCAGCGATGAGCGCGTCCAGGGCACGGTCCACCTGGACCTGGGAGGTGACGTCCACGGAATCGTGGCGCACCCCCGGGAACTCCGGCGCCGCGGGGTCCCACACGTGCACCGTGGCGCCCGCGTCGCGCAGCCGCTCCGCCACGGCGCGCCCGATGCCGGCGGCACCTCCGGTCACCGCGGCGATGCGCCCGGCGAAGTCGTAGGACACCGGGGTCATGGCCGCGGCGCAGGTGCCCGGATGGGGATCGGAGCCCGCCGGTGCGCGCTCACGGTGTCACGGGCAGCCGCCGGGAGAAGCCGGTGACCTCGTCCAGCCGGTGGGCTGCGGCCAGCACCGCCGCCTCGCACCGGGGCGGCCCCACGATCTGCAGCCCCACGGGCAGCCCTGCTCCCGTGAGTCCGGCCGGCGCGCTGGCCGCCGGGCACGCGGTGAGCGTGATGGCGAAGGTGATGGCCAGCCAGTGCACGTAGTTGTCGAACCGCTGCCCCGCCACCTCTTCCACGTAGCGCACATCGGCGGCGAAGGGAGGCACGATGGCGGTGGGGCACAGCAGCAGATCGTAGCGCCGGAAGAACTCGAGCTGTCCCGCCATGATGCGCAGCCGCTGCGCCTCGGCGTCGGCGATGGCCGCGCCGGTGAGGGCGAGGCCCTTCTCCACGTTCCACACCAGGTCGTCCTTGAGCAGGTCGCGGTGATCCCGGTGGTGCGGCGCATGGTCGGCAGCCAGCAGATGGGCGCGCAGCACCTGGAAGCAGTCGATGGCCTCCCGGAAGTCCGGGCACGCCTCCTCCACCACGGCACCCATCTCGGCGAAGCGGTGGGCCGCGGCCTCGCACAGCCGCCGCACCTCGGGATCCACGGGGACGATGCCCAGATCCGGGGAGAACGCCACGCGCCGCGGCGCGGGCGCGGCGTCCATGGCAGCGCGGAATGTCACGTCGGGTACCGGCAGGGACAGCGGGTCCTCCGGGTGCTCGCCGCACAGGGCGTCGAGCATGAGCGCACAGTCCCGGGCCGTGCGCGCCATGGGACCTTCCACGAACATGATGTCCGAGGCCACCGTGGGGTACGGCCAGCGGTGCAGTCCCCGGGCGACCCGCCCCGGGCTCGGGCGCAGGCCCACCACGCCGTTGAAGCTGGCCGGCGTGCGCAGGCTCCCGCCCAGGTCCGAGCCCTGGGCCAGCCACACCTGCCCAGACGCCAGGGCCGCCGCGGAGCCGCCGGAGGAGCCGGCCACGGACCGGGTGGCGTCCCAGGGGTTCCCGGTGCGACCCAGCACCGGGTTGAAGGTGCTGGCGCCGGCGGCGAACTCCGGGGTGTTGGACTTGGCCACGACGATGGCGCCGTTGGCCTCGAGACGCTCCACCAGCAGGTCGGATTGCTGCGGCACGTGGTCCCGATAGATGGGCGAGCCGTAGGTGGTGCGCACGCCGGCCACGGGATTGAGATCCTTGATGGCCACCGGCAGGCCCGCGAGCCAGCGCGGGTCGCCGGCTCGCCCGGCGTTGGCGCGTTCCATGTCACGCGCTCGCGCCAGCGCGCGCTCCACGCAGCGGGTGGGGAGCGCGTTGATCGCGCCGTCCACCGCCTCCATGCGCGCGGCCGCGACCTCCACCATCTCCCGCGGCGAGACCTCGCCCGCGCGCAGCAATCCCACCGCCGCCTCCGCCGTCAGCTCGTGCAGCCGTGTCTCCGCCATGCTCTCGTTCCCGCGGCCGGTTCCCGGTCCCGGATCCTGGTGGCCCGCGGCGAGCGTCGCAAGCCGCCCCGGGACCCGGTCAGCCCAGCTCCCCGCGCGACAGCATGCGACGCAGGCTGGCCTTGCTCAGCTTGCCCGTGGCTGTGTGGGGCAGCTCGTCCACGAACACCACCCGCTCCGGCAGCCACCATTTCGCCACCCGGCCGCCGAGCCACTCCAGCACGCCGTGCGCGTCGACGCCGGTGCCGGGGCGGCGCACCAGCACCAGCAGCGGACGCTCGCCCCACTTCGCGTCGGGGACGGCGACGGCCGCCGCCTCCGCCACGTCCGGGTGCCCCACCGCGGCGTTCTCCAGCTCGATGGAGCTGATCCACTCGCCGCCGGACTTGATGAGGTCCTTGGAGCGGTCGACGATGCGCATGCGACCGTCCGCGTCCAGGGTGGCCACGTCGCCGGTGCGGAACCAGCCGTCCGCGGTGAAGGACTCCGCGGTGCCCTCGGCGTCCTCGTAGTAGGCGCTGGCGATCCAGGGCCCGCGCACCAGGAGCTGACCCACCGCGGTCCCGTCGCGGGGCTGCTCGCGACCGTCGTCGTCCACGATCTTCATCTCCACCCCGTAGATGACGCGCCCCTGGGCCAGCTTCAGCCCATGACGCTCGTCGGCCGGCAGGCCCTGGTACTTCGGCTTCAGCGTGCCGGTGGTGCCTACCGGGCTCATCTCCGTCATGCCCCAGGCGTGGCAGGCCTCGACACCGTGCTTGTCCTCGAGGTCCCGGATCATGGACAGCGGCGCCGCGGAGCCACCGATCACCACCCGCTTCAGGTGGCTCAGGCGTCCCCCCGTGGCCTCCAGGTGGGCCAGCAGCCCGAACCACACCGTGGGCACGCCGGCGGTGAGGGTCACCCGCTCGCCCTCCAGGAGCTCGTGGAGGCTCGCACCGTCCAGCTTCGGCCCGGGAAACACGATGCGGGCGCCGGCCATCACCGCCGCGTAGGGGATCCCCCAGGCGTGCACGTGGAACATGGGCACCACCGGCAGCACCGTGTCCTCGCAGGACAGGGGCAACGCCGAGCCGGCGGCGCACAGGGCCAGGGCGTGCAGCACCGTGGATCGGTGGTGGTACAGCACGCCCTTGGGGCGCCCGGTGGTGCCGGAGGTGTAGCACAGCGCCGACGCGGCGCGCTCGTCCAGCTCCGGCCAGGGGAACGTGTCCGCCTCGCCGGCGAGGAGATCCTCGTAGCACAGCGCCCCGGGCAGGGACGTCGGCGGCATGTGCGCCGTGTCGGTCATGACGACCCACGCCTGCACCTGCGGGAGATCCGGGGCCAACGACTCCGCCAGCTCCACGAAACCGAGATCCAGGAACACCACCCGGTCCCGGGCGTGGTCGAGGACGTAGCGCACCTGGTCGGGGAACAGGCGCGGGTTCACCGTGTGGCACACGGCACCGGTGCCCGACACCGCGTAGTACAGCTCCAGGTGCCGGTAGCCGTTCCAGGCCAGCGTCGCCACCCGATCGCCGCGCGCCACGCCGAGGCGCGTCAGGGCGTTGGCGAGCCGGCAGGTGCGCGCGAGGCAGCGCGCGTAGTCGTAGCGGTGCATCGGCCCCTCGACGCAGCGCGAGACGATCTCCGTGTCGCCGTGATAGCGCGCGGCGTGCTCCAGCATGGACACGATGGTGAGCGGCATGTCCATCATCAGACCGTGCATCGACCTGGTCCTCCCGCGCCCGGCACCGTGGCAAGAGTAGCGCCCGCCCCGGGACGATGGCGAACCCGGCTGCCGGGCGTCACGGCGCGGAACGCCGTCTTCATCCAGATTCTCAGGAGTTTAGAAAAAGAATTCAGATTCAGTCTGTTGCGAGCGCCTTCTCCGTCGCGCTCGAGGTGTGATCCGCGTCCTGTCCGCCCGCCGCAGGAAGGTCTAGACTTGTCAATCACAGGCCCGCCCCGGGCCGACCCTTCCGGCGGGCTGCAGTCGAACGCTGCGCCAGCAGCGGGAGGTTTGCCATGAGAAGACGACTCGACTTCGTCATCCCCGACGTGGAGACGGCGCGCAAGATCGAGGACGAGCTCCTGCTCGCCAAGATCGAGGAGCGCCGCATGCACTTCCTGGCCAAGGACGGCGTCGACATGAAGGACCTGCCCCGGGCCACCCTCGCCCAGACCATGGATCTCGAGCACGGCATCGAGCTGGGGCTGGTGGTGGGCGCCGCCACCGGCGCCGTGCTGGGGCTGCTGATCTACACCTTCACCGCGGCGGGCCTGGTGTTCGGCGTGGGCACGGTGTTCACCGGCGCCATCCTGGGCAGCATCGCCGGCGCCTGGATCTCAGGCATGGTGGGCAGCTCCATCCCCAACAGCCGGCTGAAGAAGTTCCACGAGACGCTGGAAGCCGGGCACATCCTGCTCATGGTGGACGTGCCGCCGGAGCGCGTGGAGGAGATCGAGGCGCTGGTGCGCCGCAACCATCCCGAGGTCGAGGACCACGGGGTGGAGTCGCTGCCGCCGGTCTTCCCGTAGCGGAGGACGCCGCGGGCGACGCGACGCGCGCGGTCGCGGACCGCACGCAGCCGTCGTGCGCGCGAGTCGGCAGTGCCGGCGGCGTGCTGCACGCCGCCGGCCGGCTCCGATACCATGCCGGGAATCCCGCCGCACCCTGGGTGCGCGGTCCAGGAGCATCTCGTGAGCACCCTGACCCTTTCCCCGGACGACCTCGGGATCTTCGGGCACGGCCTGCGCCGCCCGGAATGCGTGGCCTGCACCGCCGCCGGCGCCGTGTGGGTCAGCCACGCCCTGCCCGGGGGCGGTGGCGGGGTGGCGCGCCTGGACGCTCGGGGCGTTCCACACCCGATCGTCGCCTCCGCCGGCGCGCCCGCGGACCTGATGCCCAACGGCTGGTCCATGGAGCCCGGTGGCAGCTTCCTGCTGGCCAACCTGGGCAACTCCGGGGGCGTGTGGCGACTGGCCCCGGACGGCGCCTGCACCCCGGTGCTGCGGGAGGTGGAGGGGCTGGCGATGCCGCCGGTGAACTTCGTGCACCGGGACGAGCACGCGCGGCTGTGGATCTCGGTGAGCACCTGGCGCATTCCCCGCGACCGCGCCTTCCACCGGGAGGTGGCGGACGGCTTCGTGATCCTGGCGGACGGCCGCGGCACCCGCATCGTGGCCGACGGGCTCGGCTACACGAACGAGGTCAAGCTGCACCCGTCGGGGGAGTGGCTGTACGCCAACGAGACCATGGCGCGACGCCTGTCGCGCTTCCCCGTCACGCCCGGCGGCCTGGGCCCGCGGGAGACGGTGGCGGAGTACGGCGACGGCGTGATCCCGGACGGCTTCGAGTTCGACGCCGAGGGCGGCATCTGGTGCGCCAGCGTGATGAGCAACCGGCTGGTGCGGGTGCTGCCCGACGGCGGGCAGGAGGTGATCCTCGAGGACTGCGACCCCCGGGCCGTGGGCGATGCCATGGCGCGCTGGCGCGCGGGCGGCTTCACCCGCGCGGACATGGATATCGGCGCCGGCCGGCGCCTGGCCAACATTGCCAGCGTGACCTTCGGCGGCCCGGACCTGAAGACCGTGTACCTGGGCTCCCTGGCCGGCGACGGCCTGTTCACCTTCCGCTCGCCGGTGGCCGGGGCACGGCCGCCCCACTGGGAGTTCTGAGAGCGCTCGCCGCTCGGTTACCATTCCCGCCGACCCACGCCGGCAGACGTGAACGCCCGATGCGCGCCGGCAGGCGTGGCCGCTCGTTGCGGGCCACGGGGCGCGAACAGCCAGGAGGAACCGGACATGACCATGCAGTATCCGAGGCACGCGGAGGTCACCGAGGTGGGCCCCCGCGACGGCTTCCAGGCAGAGCGGCAGTTCGTGCCCACCGGGAAGAAGATCGAGCTCATCAACCGCCTCATCGAGGCCGGCGTGCCCCGTATCGAGGCCACGTCCTTCGTCTCGCCCAAGGCGGTGCCGCAGATGGCAGACGCCGCCGAGGTGATGGCCGGTGTGGACCGAAGCGGGGGCGCGGTGCTCGCGGCCCTGGTGCCCAACAAGCGCGGCGCCCTGCGGGCCGCCGAGGCCGGCGTGGACCAGATGGTGGTGTTCGCGTCCGTGTCCGAGAGCCACAACCGCACCAACGTGAACCGCACCGTGGAGGAGTCCCTGGCGGGCTTCGAGGAGGTGGCGCGGGTGGCGGCGGACGCCGGCATTCCCGTGCACGGTGCCATCGCAACCGCCTTCGGCTGCCCCTTCGAGGGTGACGTGCCCGCCGAGCGCCTGGCGTGGATGGCGAGCCGCTACCAGGACATGGGCTTCGAGGCCGTGAGCCTGGGCGACACCACCGGCATGGCCACCCCGCCGCTGGTGCGTGCCGCGGTGCGGGCCATCCGCGAGTCCGCCCCCGGCCTCCCCATCGGGCTGCACTTCCACAACACCCGCGGCGTGGGGCTCGCCTGCGTGATGGCCGGCCTGGACGAGGGCATCGACCGCTACGAGTCGTCCTTCGGCGGCATCGGCGGCTGCCCCTTCGCACCCAAGGCCACCGGCAACATCTGCACCGAGGATCTCGTCTACCTGCTGCAGGAGATGGGCATCGAGACCGGCATCGATCTCCGCAAGCTGTCGGCCATCGCCTGCGACGTGGAGCAGGTGGTGGGCCACCCGCTGCCGGGCCAGGTGATGAAGGCCGGCCACCGGCTGGACCTGCACGCCATGGACTCGGTGCGCGTGGCCGAGGGCTGAGCCCGTGAGCGAACCACCGCGCCTGCCGCGACGGCGGGCGACAGGTACGCTGGCGCCGGGCCCGTGACCGCGTCTGCGCGCGTGTCCCCCATGTCCTGATGGGCGCGCTGGACGGCATCCGCGTCGTCGACCTGACCCGCATCCTGGCGGGGCCCTTCTGCACCCAGCTCCTGGCGGACATGGGCGCGGACGTGATCAAGATCGAGCCGCCCGCCGGCGACCCGGTGCGCGGCCAGGGCGTGCTGGTGGACGGCTACAGCGCCTACTTCGCCCAGTTCAACCGCAACAAGCGCTCGGTGGTGATGGATCTGTACCAGGACGCGGACAAGGCGGCACTGGAGACGCTGCTGCGGGACGCCGACGTGCTGGTGGAGAACTATCGACCCGGTGTCCTCGCGACGATGGGGTTCGGCCCCGCGCGCCTGCAGGCCATCAACCCGCGGCTCATCGCCGCCAGCGTGAATGGCTACGGCTCCAGCGGCCCCTACGTGGACCGCCCGTCGTTCGACTTCATCGCCCAGGCCATGAGCGGCTTCATGGCGGTGAACGGCGAGCCGCACGGCCCGCCGCTGCGCGCCGCGCCGCCCATGTCGGATCTCATCGCCGGCCTCTACTGCGCGTTCGGCATCGTCGCCGCCCTCGAGGCCCGCCACCGCACTGGCCGCGGCCAGCGCGTGGAGTCCAGCCTCACCGGCGGCCTCATCTCCATGCTGGCCTACCTGTCGGCGGAGACGCTCAACACCGGGCGCAATCCCGTGCGCACCGGCAACGACCATCCCATCGCCTCGCCCTACGGCCTGTTCCGGGCAAGCGACGGGGAGATCGCCGTGGCGCCGTCCAACGACACCTACGTGCGCCGGTTCCTCTCCGCCATCGGCCTCGCGCGCCTGCTGGACGAGCCGCGCTTCGCGGACAACGCTTCCCGGGTGGCGAACCGGGCGGCGCTCAACGCGTGCATCGACGCGGTCACCGCGGGCAACACGGTGGACCACTGGATCGAGATCATCAACCGCGCCGGATGCCCCTGCGGGCGGGTGATGAATCTGGACGAGGTGTTCCGGGATCCCCAGGTGCTGTCCCAGGACCTGATCATCGAGTGGCACCGGGAGGGTGCCCGGCCCATCCGCATGACGGGGTTCCCGGTGAAGCTCTCGGACACGCCCTGCGAGCTGCGCCGGCCGCCGCCGGTGCTGGGGGAACACGGGCCCGAGGTGTTGCGCCGGGACGGCGACGCCTGTGGCGGTGGCGCCGTCAGCGGAAGCAGCGGATCGGATTGACGCAGGAAGCGCCCCGGGGCGCGCTGCCGGCACTCGCTACCGGACGCTGCGGCGCGCGTTCCCGAGCGCCCTCAGGCGCATCCCGTCCTCACCCGCGCAACCGCCGCCCACGCCGGCACGGTCACGGGCTGCCGTCGCCGCGACGGGACCTGCCGCGTCGGCCGGGCAGCAGCGCGCGCAGGAATGCCGCGGCAAGCCCGAAGAGGATCACGCCGCACGCGATCCACAGGGCGATGGTGACGGTGATCGCGCCCAGCACCAGGAATGCCAGCAGTGCGACCCCCAGGAGCAGGCCCGCGACGAGCCCGGCCAGGCCACCGGGTCGCCCGTCGGTCCTGAACTCCCACACCACGGCCCGCGGCGTGGACCGTGGTCGGTCTTCCGGTGGCTCGGCGGGCTCGGGCAGGTTCGAGTTCATGGACGGTGCACGGTCGGAGACGGCCGTGGAGCATACCAGCGCGCCCGGTGCAGGGGACGCCGCGCCGGTGCAGGCGAATCAGGGCGTGAGCTGGCGCCGCGCCTGCGCCCGGGCGCGGAGCAGGCGCTGCATCTGCTCGGCGCTGCCGCCGCGATCCGGGTGCGCCAGGGCCGCGAGCCGGCGGAACCGCCGCTCCACGTGGTCCAGGGACCGGGGCGGCCCGGCGTCAAATCCCATCACGTGCCACCAGGCGCCCTCGCCGCCGCCGCGCCGCCCATCGGCATCCCGCATCCATGAGTCCATGGTCGCCGCTCCCCCACCCCGAGGCCAAGCCTAGGGTAGTCCTCAGTCTAAAAAAAATCAATGGGTTATGCTCCACTCGTGAAGTCACTTATGACCAATTGAGGCGGTACCGCGGCACCGATGGACGCCCCTGGTCGCCTGCGCGCCGCGCTAGCATTGGCCGCGCACCGAATCCGGAGCAGGGACACCGCATGCTGCACGCCGAGACCGCCCGCGCCTTCGTCGACGGGCTGTGGAACGACGACATCGTTCACGAGATCACCGAGTACATCCGCATTCCCTGCAAGTCGCCCCACTTCGATCCGGATTGGGCGGCGCACGGCTACATGGACGACGCGGCGGCCCACATGCGCCGCTGGTGCGAGGCGCAGCCCATCGCGGGTCTGACGGTGGACCTGGTGCGGCTCCCGGGCCGAACCCCGCTGCTCCTGTGCGAGGTCCCCGGCAGCGCCGACGGCACGGTGCTGCTCTACGGCCACCTGGACAAGCAGCCGGAGATGACCGGCTGGCGCGACGGGCTCGGGCCGTGGTGCCCGGTGCTGCAGGACGGGAAGCTCTACGGGCGCGGTGGTGCCGACGACGGCTACGCGGTCTACGCGTCCCTGGCGGCGCTGCGCGTGCTGGCCGAGCAAGGGCTGCCCCACGCGCGGTGCGTGGTGCTCATCGAGGCCTGCGAGGAGAGCGGCAGCCATGACCTGCCCCACTACATCGAGCACCTGCGCGATCGCATCGGCGAGCCGGACCTGGTGATCTGCCTGGATTCGGGTTGCGGCGACTACGAGCGGCTGTGGTCCACCACGTCCCTGCGTGGCCTGGTCAACGGCGTGCTCACGGTGCGCAACCTCACCGAGGGCGTTCACTCGGGCAATGCCGGTGGCATCGTGCCGTCCACCTTCCGCATCGCCCGCGCCCTGGTGGGCCGGGTGGAGGACGCGCTGAGCGGGCGTATCCTCGAGGACGCACTCCACGCGCAGATCCCCGCGGCCCGCCGCCGCCAGGCAGAGCAGGCGGCCGAGGCGCTGGGCGAGGGGGTGTTCTCCGGCTTCCCGTGGCACGGGCCCGCGGTGCCCGCGGACACGGATCCGGTGGAGCTGATCCTGAACCGCACCTGGCGCCCGGCACTGGAGGTGACCGGCGCCGAGGGCCTGCCGGCGATCGCCGACGCGGGCAACGTGGCGCGGCCCCATACGTCACTCAAGCTGTCGCTGCGCCTGCCGCCCACCTGCGATGCGCAGGCCGGCGCCAACGCGGTGAAGACCACCCTCGAGCACGACCCGCCCCACGGTGCCGAGGCGCGCTTCGAGCTCGAGATGGCGTCCACCGGTTGGGAGGCGCCGAAGACCGCACCGTGGCTCGCGGCGGCGGTGGACGAGGCATCCCGCGCTTTCTTCGGCCCGCCGGCCGCGTCCATGGGGGAGGGTGGCACCATTCCGTTCATGGGCATGCTTGGCGAGAAGTTCCCCCGCGCCCAGTTCCTGGTGACCGGGGTGCTGGGACCGAAGTCCAACGCCCACGGTCCCAACGAGTTCCTGCACCTTGAGACCGCGCGCCGCGTCACCTGCGCGGTGGCGTCGGTGCTGGCGCGCCACGCAGGCCGCGACGCCGCGCCTGCATGACACCGGACCCGGCGGCGGGCGGCCGGTCTCCCGCGCGGCTGGTGGCGCTGGTGTGCACGGCCCAGGTGCTGGCGCAGATCGGCGCCTATACCTGGCCCGCCCTGCTGCCGGGATTCCTGGAACGCTGGCCCCTGGACAACGCCCGGGCCGGCTGGGTCACCGGCACGTTCTACGCCGCCTACATGGTGGCGGTGCCGGTGCTGGTGGGGCTCACGGACCGGGTGGACCCGCGTCGGGTGTACCTGCTGGGGGTGGGCCTCACCGTGCTGTCTCATGCCGGCTTCGCGCTGCTGGCGGAGGGCTTCTGGAGCGCGCTTGCCCTGCGCGCGCTGGCCGGCGTGGGGTGGGCCGGCACCTACATGACGGGGCTCAAGCTGCTGGCGGACCGGGTGGACGAGACGCTCATGTCACGGGCGGTCGCCGGACATGCCGCAGGCATCGGCGTCGCGGGCGCCCTCTCCTTCGCCGTCGCAGGCAGCCTGGATGCGCTGCTCGGCTGGCGCGCCGCATTCGCGGCTGCGGCCGTCTGCGCCGGCGCTGCCTGGCTGATCGGTGCGCTCCTCGTGCCGCCCGCCCGCGCGCTGCCGGCCACGCTGCCCGTCGTCGGCTGGTTGCCGGATTTCCGCCCGGTGCTCGCGGCGCGATCGGCCCTCGCGTACTCGCTGGCCTACTGCGTGCACACCTGGGAGATGAACGTGCTGCGCGGCTGGGCGGTGGCGTTCCTGGCCTTCGCCGCGGCGGGCGCCGGCGGCGCGCCCGCGTGGCTCGCGCCGGTCACCGTGGCCACGCTCATGGGGCTGCTGGGCACCGGCGCCAGCGTGCTGGGCAACGAGCTGGCCATCCGGCTGGGCCGCGCGCGACTGGTGCGCGGCGCGATGCTGGCCTCGGCTGCCATGGCGGCCCTGCTGGGTGCCGCGGCGGGGCTGTCCTACGGCGTCGCCGCTGCCGGCGTGCTGCTCTACGCGGCGCTCATCTGGCTGGACTCGTCATCGCTCACCGCCGGCGCCGCCGGCAACGCGCCAACCGGCCGGCGCGGCGCCACCCTCGCGCTGCACTCCATGCTGGGCTACGCCGGCGGTTTCCTGGGGCCCGTGATCATGGGCATGCTGCTGGATGCCGCCGGCGGCATGTCCGTCACCGCGTGGACCCTGGGCTTCGCGCACGTGGCGGTGGTCGGGCTCATCGCCCGCACCCTGTTCTCGCGCCTGCGGCCCGCCGGCCTCGCCGGAGATCGGGCCGGCTGACGGGTCGCCCGCGGCCCGGGTGCGCGTATGCTGTTTCCCCACCGTCCACTCGACGCCGACCCACGGGCCCCGTCACACCATGTCCATCCTCGTCGCGCTGCACGCCCTGGCCGCCGTGGTCTGGGTGGGCGGCATGTTCTTCGCCTATCTCGCGCTTCGCCCCGCCGCGGGCGCGCTGGACGGGCCGGCCCGCTGCCGGCTGTGGCACGCGGTGCTGTCGCGCTTCTTCCTGTACGTGTGGATCGCCGTCGCGCTGCTGCTCGCCACCGGCTACGCGATGATCTTCGGGGCCCTCGGCGGCATGGCGGCGGCGGGTGTCCACGTGCACGTGATGCAGGGGCTGGGGATCCTCATGATGCTGCTGTTCGCCCACGTGTGGTTCGGTCCTTTCGCGAAGCTCGCGCGCGCGGCGGCGGCGCAGGACTGGCCGGAGGCGGGAAAGCAGATCGGCCGCATCCGGCCGGTGGTGGCGATCAACCTGGCGTTGGGCCTGGTCGTCGTCGCCGTGGGCGCGGGCGGACGGTGGCTGTAACGGTCCCTGACGACCGCGTTCCGTAGACGAATCGCGGGATTTCGCTCCCTATCCAGCGTTTCGTATGTTCGCGTCCACCGGACGCCTCGCGAGGCAGCCAGCCGTGTCGGCCGATGCCCG
>JBFHNV010000048.1:0-29672 GCA_041593595.1 Gammaproteobacteria bacterium | reverse complement strand
TTCTCCGCCACCTGCTCCCGGCCAACGGCGGTGCCGATGAGCTCGACGAATTCCTCTGGATCAACGTTTTCCCGACGCCGATCCGCGAGACGGAAAACCACATCCTGATGATTCAGTCAGCGCGCTACCTGAGCAACAGTCTCTTCAAGAAGTGGTCGGGCGATTGCCCGGGCGCCAAAAAATGGGATGCGTGGGAAGGCGTGGACGCAGACAACGACGCGAACGGCATGACCGATTGGTGGTTGCGCGAGTTGCAGCGATTGATGGTCGAAGACTTCTACGAGTTCAATTCGCGACCTTACGCGGAGCACGCACAACAGCCAATTCGCAACCTGTTCGAGTTTGCCGAGGTGCCCGGAGTCTGTCAGCACAACAAGGGAGCCGTTCTCGTCGGGGCCGTCAAGAAGCGGTGCGATGTGCGACGTGCGGCGCGAAACGTGCTCGACTACAACGCGGCCCGGTTCGCGACCTCGAGCAACAACTTCCGGCGCGCGACTCCCTTCCGGCGCCACATGGACGAACGTCCCTACACGCGTCTCGTCGGTCGGCACGGCGATCGTATTGCGCAGATGTCCCTGGGCTACGCGCGGACTTCGCCGCTCACGTCACTGCACGGGCGGCAGCTGAACCAGAGTCTTGTCGACGCGCTCGTGCCGGTCACTCAGAGCCTGTACAAGCCGTCATACGTCGTCACGAGGGCGAGAACCGGGAGGATTTCGACGCGGACCCGTCACCCCGTTTCTCCTACGGTTTCTTCGAAGCCACCGACTACCCGCGGAGCTTCGCGAGCTACGTTGCCGATGTGCTGGCGAAGAATCCACAACACACCTTCGCGTACGGCAAGGACAACACCTATACGAGCCCGAATGGTCGCGTCGTCAAGTTCTTTCTCGGGGACGACGAGCTGTACCCCATCATCAGCGTCGATGATCCTGGCTCACCCCCGCTGCAGATCGAACGCGACTATCACAAATGGCCACTGGCCGCCGCGAGTCCGACGAGCAACCCGCTCGGCGGCGTGTCACCGACGGGGGGAGAGGTCCGCAGCGACGAGAAGTTCCGCGGCTGCATCATCGTCGACAACACCCGGATGAATCAGCGTCTGATTCTCGATTCGAGCGACGCGCAGGATCCGAAACGCGCGCGCGTGCTCATTCCCACCGAATGCGGCTGCCCGGTCACGCCCAGCTGTCAGCCGCTTCGGCTCGAATGAGGCGATTGGTCGAGGGGCCGGGCACTGTCTGCTCGAGAGGCACTCATCGAGGGGATAGCCATTTCAATCGAGCAAGGGGTCCCTGGCGCGCTCGAAGCGCACCGCCGAGAGGGTCGCCAACGGGTGCGGTGCGTGCCGAACCGGCGGCGGGGCGCGAGCGGCGCGCCAGGCGCCGGCCTGGTCGCGGCGGCAGGTAGCGCCTCGCCCTGAGCGCCGGCGGCTCCCCGCGCAGTCGCTCCCCGCCGGCCTGCCGCCCCGAGTGCCTGCCCGGCCCGGGCGGCATGGCCGCGTCCATGGCGCGTGCCGTGCACGGCGCTGGAAACGCAGTGGGACACTCCTGCGCGCGATGACGGATTCTTAATCTGGTTACGGATGGACTCGGCACGATCGTTGTGACATTGATTGCTCGATCGGTGGCAGCTCGAAACCGGGGCTGGCGTCGGCGCTCACAAGGCGGGCCGCGACCGAGGTCGGAGGTGTGTGTGGGGTCTGTGCGCCTGCGAGACCGCGGGGTGCCGGGCGAAGTGCCTTCCGAAGGAGGTTTGCATGAGACGCGTTGCACGACTGCCGACGGGGGCAACACTGCTCCTGGGCGGGCTGATCGCCTTCACGGCCGTCCAGGCCCGGAACACGGAGCGTGGTCCGGAATACACCGGGCCGAACCGCATGGTCACGCTGCGCGTTCCGAGGGCTCCCAACTGGGCCGGGGTGCCCTACACGGTCACCCCGCTCGACACGAAGGGGGACCTGCGATACGACAAGGTGCTGCTCCACGCGGATGACTTCGGGCAGTATCTGGTGGTCGGTGTACGCGTGATGCCGACCCCCGCCATCGCGGAGATGGACAGGGACGAGCCCAGGCTCGTTCTCAAGAAACTGTCCGAAGCCACGCTGATGGGCTGGAGGACCGACCTGGAGGCGCTGCCGGGCGTGCTGGACGAGTCGTTCCGCGACAGCAGGCACGGTGACGCGATCACCAGGGTCTATCGTGCGAAGAAGGGGTCGATCCTGGTCAGGGCAACGGGCCGCCAGCCGGCCCTGGACGATGCGTTCGACACGAACATCGTCAGCATCGTGGCAAGGCGTGGACCGGTCGTCGTGTTCGTTCTCGCCCAGAACGACACGAGTCCTGATGATCCGGAGCACGCCGTGAAGATGGCGGCAGCTCTCTTCGATGACCTGACGGTGGCATCGGTTCGCTAGACGGCACGACCGCTGACCTTGTGTCGCTGGACAGGTGTAGCATCGCGCGGCGTCGCAGACACCCGGAGAGGCCACCGTGCGCTACATCGACGTGCACACCCACATGCTCGACCGCCGCTGGCTCGAACTCCTCAGGCGCAGGGGTGGGCCGCGCTACTCGGTCGCGCCGCTCACCGGCGACGTCGAGGGCATCTTCAAGCACGGCGCGCATTTCATGACGCCGATGCCGGGGCACTTCGACTACGACCTGCGCGTGCGGGACATGGACGCGGCCGGAGTCGATCTCGCCATCGTCTCGCTCACCTGCCCGAACGTCTTCTGGGGCGACGAGGCGACCTCGTGGGAGGCGGCGCGCATCGTCAACCAGTCGATGGCCGCGGGGCAGCGGCGCCACCCCGAGCGCATCCGCTGGATGCTGTCGCTGCCCTGGGAGCACCCGAAGCCGGCGCTCGAGGAGCTTGCCCGCGCGCACGACGACGGCGCGGTCGGCGTGATGGTGCTTGCCAACGTCGCCGCCCGCCAGCTCACCGAGGAGGCGTTCGCGCCGATCTGGAAGGCAATCGACCATCGCGGCCTCCCGGTCCTGGTGCATCCGGCGGATCCGCCGGGGACGGACGAGATGCTGCTCTCGGAGCACTCGCTGACCGCGACGATCGGCTTCATGTTCGACACCACGCTGGCGATCACGCGGATGGTGTTCTCCGGCTTCCTCGACCGCCACCCGAACCTCAAGATCATCGCCGCCCACGCGGGCGGCACGGTGCCCTACCTCGCCGGGCGCATGGACCGCTGCTGGGAGATGACGCCCGGCACGCGAGAGGCGATCCAGGAACCGCCGTCGACGTACCTGAAGCGCATCTGGTACGACGCGGTCACCTACCGCCAGGAGGCGCTCGAGCTGTGCCTCGAGGTCGGCGGAGCCGACAAGGTCATGTACGGCTCGGACTACCCGCACGACATCGGCGACATGGCCGGCTGCCGGGCCCGGGTCGACGCGCTGCCCGAGGACCTGCGCGCCGCGGTCGCGCACGAGAACGCGGAGCGGATCTTCGCCCTGTGACGCAGGGCAGCACGTGGCCCAGGAGGGGTCGGGCGCCGGCCATCGAAACCGGGATGCGCGCGCGGACCGCCAGGATGGCCGCCGCCCGCGGCCGGGACGGTCGTCGCGGCCGGGCGGTGTCCGGCCACGGTGCCCGCCCTATTCTCGCCGCATGAGTCGTGACACCGATCCGCGGGCGGCCCGGACCTACCGGCGGCTGCTCGACCGGGCGACGCCTGGGGAGCGGCTGGCCCAGGCCGTGCGGCTGTCCGCGTCCGCGCGTTCGCTCGCCGAGGCGGGTCTGCGCCGGCGCCATCCGGAAGCCGGCGACGACGAGCTCCGCTGGCGGCTGGCGTCGCTCTGCTACGGGCGGACTTTCGCCGATCGTGTCTTCGGTTCCCGTGGCGGAGCGCCGGACTGAGCCTCTCGGACGTCCTCGGCGTCGCCTTGCGGGTTGCCCGCGTCTTCGAGCGCTGTGGAGTCGGCTACTTCCTCGGCGGGTCGCTGGCGAGCTCGTATCAGGGCGAGCCGCGCGCCACCAACGACATCGACTTCGTCGTGGCGCTGGACGTGGGCGACGTCGATGCGCTCGCGAACGCGCTGGGCGAGGAGTTCCTCGTGGATCGCGATGAGCTGCGGCGCTCGGTGCGCGAGGGCACCGCCTGGAACATCGTCCACCTGCCCACGGTGACCAAGGTGGACCTGCTCATGCGCGGGTCGGGCGATTACGACCGGTGCGAGTTCGAGCGGCGCGAGCGGGTGGCGGTGCGGCCGGGAGAGCACATGTACCTCAAGCGCGCGGAGGACACGGTGCTGCGCAAGCTCTGGTTCCGCGAGGGTGGGGAGGTGTCCGAGCGCCAGTGGCGGGACGTGGTGGGCGTGCTGCGCCACTCCCGGGATCAGCTGGACCGCGCGTATCTGGCGCGCTGGTCTCGCACGCTGGACCTGAAGGCGCTCCTGTCCGCGGCGGAGAAGGAGGCGGACGCGGACTGACCGCGGAGGGCGCCCGCGCCGCGCCCGCTCTCCCGTTCGCGACGCCCCGGCATCCTGGTCACGAGAACCGCCCCGTGCCCACCCTGCCCGAAGGCCCCTCCGTGGCCGCATTCGACGCCGCCACCGCCGGCCACCTTGCCTGTTCACCGGCCTCGTGACCTTCATCAAGAGATTCGGATCGGCAATTGACCTACACGGCCGAGGACATCGGGTCCTACGAGGCGGACCCTGCGAACTTCGAGTACCTGCTCACGCACCTCAACAAGGATCTGGGCCTGCGGCCCACGGCCGTGCTGCACACCGCCCAGAGCCTGCACCACGACCACGCCGTGGGGCGACCCGTCGGCTATAGTTGTATCGATACGGACAAGGCGATTCCGAGGAGCCGGTCGTGGCCGCAGAGTCGTCAAGCATCGTCGAGGCGAAGGCGAACCGCCCGAGCGGGTCTGGCATCCGGCGCGTCGAGCGCGAGGCTGCGCGCCGCGAGGCCGGCGAGCGCCGGCGCGAGGCCTGGCAGCGGCGGCTGCTGCCGCTGATGGGGACGCTGCTGGTGGGCGCGGCGGTGTTCTTCGCCGTGATGAGCGTCGTCGAGCTGCGCGGCTTCTACGCACGAGTGGAACACCAGCCGCTCGCGCTGGACGGCACCTTCGAGGCCTTCGAGAAGGTGGCTGGCCCGGCACGGGTCGGCGACCCCGCCTACCTGCGCTTCAAGATCGCCGCGCTGCTCGAGTCGGACGCGCTGCACCGCCGCTACCACCAGGCGACCGCCACGATGCTGGCGCGGGTGTGGACCCGTCAGCTCGGCTTCCTGACCGGTATGCTGCTCGCCGTCGTCGGCGCCGCATTCATCCTCGGTCGGCTGCAAGAGGAGCCTACGCGGCTGGAGACCGAGGGCGAGGGTTTCAAGGCGGCAATCGCCACCTCGTCGCCGGGACTGGTGCTGAGCACGCTGGGCGCTATTCTGATGGCCATCACGCTGGTGGTGCCCTTCGGGGTGGAGACGCGGGACGTGGCCACGTACCTGGAGCCAGGCGTCGGACGCCTGCCGCCGCCACCGTCCATCGCCACCTTCCGCGAGGACGAGCGTGCGCGGCCGGGGACGACACCTGAGGACCCCGGTCGGGCTCCGAACGCCGGTCCACCGCCCGGCGATCCCGGGCCAGCGCCCGGCGGCGCGGCAGCGGCGAAGCAATGAATCCCCGCCCACTCCTCGCCGCGCTGTGCCTCGCCGCTGCCTGTGCCGCGCAGGCGTCGCCCGAGTTCGACCGCGCCGCCGCGGCCTGGCACGACAGCCGTTTTCGCGAGGCCTACGATGGACTGGCGTGGGTACGCGAGCAGCCCAACGGGAGACGTCCGGTGGTGGACTTCATGCTCGGAACGAGCGGCTGTCGCCTGGGCGACGCTGAACGCGACTACGGGCTGAAGCTGCTCGACTGGATGCTCTACGCCTACCCCTTGAGCCACGAGAGCCGCCGTCTGGTGCGCGTCGAGCAGCAGGTGTGCGCGCAGGGCGCTCAGGGCGTGCGTGTAGCAGCGCGCCCGGGCGACATCGAGGTCGCGTACGCCGCCGGCATGAGCGGCTTCGGCAAGGTCTTTCATTGGGCGGGGCAAGACCAGCCCGTGAGCGCCTACCCCATGCGGCGGGTGGCCAACATTCCTCTCGAGGAGTTTACTCGCCGGCTGGTGCCGCTCGGCGAGGAGACACGCGCGCTCGCGCTCGCGCGGGAGCTCGCTCCGCGCGGACGGCCTCGCGTGCACGGCCCCTTTCTCATCATCGGCAACGATCAGCATGCGCCCGCCGACCTGGAGCGCGTAGGCCGGACGCTCGAGCGATTCCTGGGCTTCCTCGTGAACGAGTACGGGATGGTCGCGCCGGGTCATTACCTGCGAGTGCACCTGCTGCGCGACACGTACCAGGTCAGCGAGTTCGCGAATCGCGTGCACGGACTGGACGTGAGCCGCGCCACTGTCGGCTACGCCTTCGTGGAAGATGCCGCGGTAGTCGGCTTCGTGCAGAAGGATGCGGTGGGGACCATCCTCCACGAGCTGTTCCACATGCTGGTGCGCAGCAACTTCGGCGACATCCCACAGTGGCTGGACGAGGGCGTGGCCTCACTCTACGAAGTCTCGGGCCGGCGCGGGGATCGCTACTACGGTCAGGACAACTGGCGGCGAAAAGCCCTCGACTCCGTGTGGCGCTTGCGGCCGTCGCTGCGGGAGCTGATTCGCTCGGAGTGGTTCCTCTACGACGATCCGCGTCACGTGACGGCCTTCGAAACCATGAACGATGGCGGGAGCTACCACGACCAGGGCGCCGGCCGCCGCCAAGCAGCCATGATGGCGGTCGCGCGCTACTTCGCCATGTACCTGGAGCAGCGTGGCGAACTCACCACTGTCTATCGCGCCGTGCGCGACCGCGGACTCGTCGAGCTCGAGGGCGACGCCCGCGACCACGCCGTGGCTCTGGTGGAGCGCACCCTGGGCGGGCGCTCCATCGAGGAAGTCGACGCGGCGTTCGTGCGCTGGTATCAGGAAAACGCCAAGACCGAACGCAAGCCCCTGCCCGACGGCGGACGGCCGTACGTCGCCACCGGCAATAGTGTCAATGTGCGCACCGGCCCTGGCAAGGACCATGAAAGTCTGATGCGCATTGACGCCGGTACTCCCGTGGGCGTGCATGGCGAGGAGGCTGGCTGGATGCGGGTCAAATTGAGCGACGGCACCGAAGCATGGATCAGCGCCGACTACCTCGCGCCTGCGCGCTGAGGCGGCCCGCGGCGGGTTGCGCCGGAACAACGCTCCCGGCGGGTGGCACAGGTCGCACGAAGGGCCGGGCCGCTGGCGAGGGTGCGCCCCGGGGTGGGCCCTCCGAAATAACGCTGAGACGAGGCGCCACGCGCGCGATTTCCTGAACGGCGATTGCCAAGGTCACGGCATCTTCATCTTCGTCAACGGCGACCGATACGAGGGCAGCTTCAAAGGCGGACTGCCCAACGGCTTCGGCAGCTTCACATCCCACACCGGCGAATCCGTTCGCGGTAGCTGGTCGAATGGCTGCTTGCGGCAAGGCGATCGGGTGACCGCCGCCGGCATTTCAAAAGAGAAGTGTGCGTTTGAGGAGAGCCTGCCCATCCAATCCATGCGCACGGTTTGATTGCAAACAGTCGTCTTCGGGTGATGATGAGGGCAGGAATCTGCACCCCACCCCCTGGGCAATCGCGCACCCATCATTTGAGGTCGCAACGCGAAACAGCTGACGCTGGCCGAGGCTGATCGGCCGTTTCAATCCGCCCTGGACGCAACCAACCACTGGGTGACGTCGTCCGGTTGCATCGTCCGGGACGAGCTGGCGCTGGCGTATACCCCTGCCGCCGGGAGTCGGATCCGGAGCGGCTGCTCGACGGACCGGCGCGAGCCGGGGTTGCATGCCTGCGCGCCGCCCGCGAGCCCGCAGCGGCACGGTCGTAGCCGTACGCGCGCGCGGCGACCTTACGCCGCACGCTTCCCGTCGCGATTCGTCCCGCGGCGCAGCATCGACCCGACAGCGAGCAGCAGCACGGCGCCGAGTCCACCCGGCTCGGCCACCGACGCGGCGACCGCCGACACGATCAGACGGCCCCCGCCTGAACCGAAGCTGAGGTCGAAGCCGACGACGGGGCCGCTGTCGAGAAACCGGAAGGTCGCGGCGCTGACGTCGAGCAGTCCGGCGACCTGCAGGAAGGCGAAGCTGTCGTTCCTGTCGGGCAGAAAGCCGTCGATGAGCTCGAAGATCACCTCGCCCGCGATCGAGGCGTCGCCGAGGACCTCGAGCACGTCGTACTGGCCGGCTCCCGCGCCCGCGATCTCGATGTGCAGCGCGCCGTCCGGTCCCTGCTCGTAGTGGCCGGTCACCGTCAGCACGCCGGGCGAAAGCCCGGGGGCGATGAAGCCGTTGTTGATCACGAGCGGCGCGTCGAGAAAGCCGCCGTCGCCGTGCACCACGCCCGTGTCGGTGACCTCGATGACGCTGGCGCGCAGGAACCCGTCGTGATTGAGCTCGGCACGACCGGCGCCGTCGCCGCCGACCACGGCGCGGCCCTGCGCCGCCACGCCCACCGCGATGCCGTCGCCCGGCGATCCGTTCGCGAGCAGGCGCCCGACTCCCCCGCGCTCGTCGCCGAGGACGAGGTCGCCCGCCACCTCGACGGTGGCGCGATCCTCGACCGTGAGCGTCGCCTCCCCGGCGCCGCCCACCACCAGCGTGGAGCCGGCCAGCCAGCTCGTCCCGAGCCCGCTCACCGTCGCGAGTGCCCGCGAGCCCGCCTCGCTCGCGAGCAGCGACGCGCCGCTGCGGAGCTGCCCGCCGGCGCCGACGAAGAGCTCGGCGCCTCCGGCGCGTCCGAACACCGCCTCCCCGGCGACGTCGAGCGACGAGGAGACGCCCGACCCGGCGTCGCGCCCGACCACCGTCACGTTGCCGCGGCCGTCGGCCCGGTTGCCCGCGATCAGCACGTCCAGGCTCGCCTCGCCGCCGGCGTCGACCAGCAGGCGTCCCTCGCCGGCGTCGCCGACCACCGCCAGGCCGAACACGGTCAGGTCGGAGGCGTGTGACGCCGGGCCGCCCCCACCGCGTCCGCGCACGACCAGCGTGCCGCTGCCCAGCACGTTCGCGGTGCGCTCGGCGCCGACCGTCAGCGCGGGCAGCACCTCGGCGGCGGCGCCCGGGGCTGCGGCCCCGCCGATGCTGCCGACGACCACGCCGCCGCCATCGGCGATCTCGAGGCGGGCGCTGCCGGCGGCGCCGACGAAGAGCTCGCGCACCACCAGCTCGGCCGCCGACTCGTCGCTCATTCCCGCGACGCGTGCCGCGGCCGTCAGCGGCCCCTGCGCGTTGGCCGCGAGAGCCACGGTTTCCGCGGTGACGAGGCCGCCGTCGAGCACCTCCAGCGAGGCGCTGCCGGAACGATCGCCGACGAGCAACGTGTCGGCGAGCGCGAAGGTCGAGCGGCGACCGTCCTCGCCGGAGCCCCGCACCACGACGGCGCCCGCGGATGCCGGATGACCGAGCTGGCGTCCGATGATGCCGCGCTCGCTCTCGACGCGCCCGCCGGAGTCGACGGTGAGCGAGCCGATGCCGTTCTCGCCGACGATCAGCAGCTCGCTCACCGCGAGCGTGGACGGCGCGTCGAACTCGTCGCCACCGCGAACCAGCACCAGCCCCTGGGCGGTGGTCTCGAAGCTGCGCCCGAGGGTCACGTTCCTCGCGACCACCGAGCCGCCGCCGTCCACCTGCAGCTCGCCGTACCCCTCGTTGCCGACGACCAGCGCGTCGTGCACCACCAGCTCGGAGTTGATCGGCTCGTTGCCCTCGAAGTCGGTGTCGAAGCCGTCGACGAGCACCGCGCCACGGGCTTCGCGGCGGAATCCGATGTCGACGTTGCGCGCGCGCACCGTCGCGCCGTCGAGCACGCTCAGGCGGCCGTCGCCGGACTCCTGACCGACGATCAGGTCATTGTCGATTTGCCACCGCGAGCCGACGTTGCCGTCGGTGCCGCGTACGGTGGCCACGCCGGTCGCGCCACCCGCCGCGTTGCGCACGCCGATGGTGCCTCCCGCGCTGAGGAGCTCGCCGCCGTCCTCGACGAACAGCGTGCCGGCCCCGGCGTCGCCCACCACGATGGAGCTGGTGAGCTCCCAGTGCGAGCGCCGCAACGCGTCGTCCACGCCGACGCCCCGCACCTCGGCCCGGCCCGCGCTGCCGGCCTCCCTGCCGAGAACCACGAGGCCGCCCCCGGAGCGGGCGCCGTCGAGGATCTGGATCTCGCCGCCGCCGACCACGCCCAGCGTGAGGTTGCCGCCGGCGAGACCCGCGTCCTCGCCCAGCACCAGGACCGTCCCCTGCCCGGTCGCCGAGGTCCCGGCGTGCAGGGTGGCGAACTCGTACTGGGCATTCTCCGAGATGACCAGCTCACCGTCGCCGCCGTCGCCGAGCACCGTGGTCAGCGGGGACACGTCGCGCCACCGGGTCGTCCCTGCCAGGACCATTTGTCCCTGGGCGCCCGCCCCGCCGCCCACGACCACGCCCGCGCTGCTCTGCACGTCCATGTCGAGCAGCGTGAGGGCGGCGACGTCACCCGCGCCCGGCGCGACGGCGGCGGTCTGCACGTTGAGCCCGCCGCCCGAGAAGACGGGCTCGCCGCTTCGCACCTCGATCCGATCGACGTCGACGAAGTCCCCCGACACGAACTCCACCTCGTACTCGCCGGGCTGGTCGAACACGGCGGTGTTCCCCGGGCCGGGGACCTCGCCCGACTCCCAGTTGTCGCCCGCGGCGAAGAAGCCCCCGGCGGGACTGATCCACACCGCCTCGGTCGGATCGGCGGGGGTCGCGAGGAACACCACGCTTCGCCCGTCCTCGAGGAAGGCCTGATGCACGATCTGCCCTGCCGCGTTGAACGCCGCGCTCGACAGGTCGAAGTCGAAGCTGCGCACGGTGGAGCCGAACAGCGCATCCCCCTCGCTCAGCACCGTGTGCAGCGCGCCGCCGGCGACGACCCCCAGCGAGTCGACGAAGCGGGTGCGATCCGCGGCGAGAAAGGCGACGTCCCCCTCGGCGTTCACCGCCGCGGATCCGACGAAGCGCTCCGGCGACGGCTCGAGGATCACCCCGAGGCTGCTGCCGTCGTAGGAGAACAGCCCCGAGGCGTTGGTCGGCGTGCGCGCCGGGAACACCAGCAGCCCGTCCGCGTTGACCGAAAGCGCGTGCTTCTCGATGTCGTCGAGGGTCACCCCGCCGGGCAGCGCGCCGCCTTCGCGGAACACGACGTTGCCGGTCGCGTCGCGGATGGCGTTTCCGGCCCCGTCGTCGGAGACGTAGTAGACGTCGCCCGCGTCGTTGGCCACCAGCGCCGGCGACTCGAAGTCGCCGACCACGTCCGAGTCGGCCAGCGGCGTGAAGGCGCCGCCGTCGATACGCACCAGCAGCTCGTTCTGCGGCGCGATGGGAAAGAGCTCCCCGTCGTCCTCGAAGAAGCCGGGCGACGGGCCTTCCATCAATGCGTAGACCGCGCCCGAGTCGGTGATCACCGGCCGCGAGCGGAAGCGCGTGAACTGTTCCGTCGGCAGCGCGGCGATCTGGTCGTTGACGACCAGCGCCGTGCCCTCGTCCACGGGAAACAGGTCGTCGCGGCGCTGACGGCCCACGACGGCGACGTCGCCGCTGCCGTTGATCGACAGATTGAAGTCCCCGATGCTCGAGTCGCGCAGCCGGAAGATCGCGCCCGGCGTCGAAGGCCGGGTCTCCACCACGACCTCGAGCCCGGCGGCGTTGCCGCGCAGGACGCGCTGTAGTGAGGTGCCCGCGACGATCGTGTCGAGGGTGAAGGCGACCGTGCCGGCGTCGTTGAGCACCGGACTGGTCTGGAGCGCCTGCGACAGCGTGCCCGCAGACACCTCGTAGATCAGCTCGAAATCGTACGCGGTGGCGCCCATCGGCGACGCGGTGCACAGGGTCGGACCCGCCAGGCTGAGTAAGGCGATTCCCGTTCGCCACTGCATGGAACGTCTCCTCTCGCGGCCGGCGTCGAGCCGGCGACCCGCACGCGAGCAATCCTGGCCGCCGGGAGACCGGGTTTCAACCGGAACGTCATTCCGGCAGGTGGATTGCTCGGGCGCAGCACCTGCGTCGAGTGTTCGACATCGACGTCAGCCGCTGCGCACGTTGCGGTGCGGTATCGCGCGTGCCGGTGTGTGCTGTACACGCACGTACGAATGTCGCGGGCGGCAGGCAAGGAGTGCTCCTGCAATCCTCCTGCATCGACGCCATCCATGCCCGTCAGATCCGGAAGCGATAACTTCGAGCCGCAGACGGTCGCGGCCATCGTCGCCCACCTCGAGACTCGCGCGGCTCGCGCCCCGCCGCCGGTACGGCACTGACCGCGCCCGTGGGCGACTCCCTCGGTTGGGGGTGGCCGGTTGCAGTGATGGGAACGCTGACGATTCGCGACGACGCCGACACCGCACGAACGGTGGCCGGCTCGCTGGCCAGTAGCGTCGACTTTGACAGTGCAATGATGCAGGCGCACGTGGGAGGCCCGTTGCGCTTCTGAGGTAATCGGCGGTTTCCGACTGCCGAGAATCGTCGCGTCGTGCCGCGCGACGTGGAAAGCTGACTGAAACAACTGTGGTTGTCCGGCGATCCGCGTCCTCACCACCGACGAGGCCAGGGTCACTGAACCGCCCCGGTGCTTCCGGAGGCCGTTTCGTTCGAGTCAGGCCGCCAGGGCCGACTCCACTGCGAGCGACGACCGTTGCCGTGCACGAATCCGCCTCGCGCCGGCTGACCCGGATCCGTCCCGTCGAGAGCCGCAACCCACCGCTGAGGGCTAATCCGGGCAACCGCAGCAGGCTTGTTGCCGGCTCAGCCCTGCGCGTCGGCAGCGCGCTCCTGCGCAGCGTCGTTGCTCTCCCCGCACAGCGCCGCGTCCAGCACGTCCTCCACCTGCGCCGCCCACACGAACTCGAGCGCGTTGCGCGCGCTCTCGGGGATGTCGTCGTAGTCGCGCCGGTTGCGCGCCGGCAGGATCACCGTGTCGACGCCGGCCCGCGCCGCGGCGGCCACCTTCTCGCGGATGCCGCCCACCGGCAGCACCTGGCCGCGCAGGCTGATCTCGCCCGTCATGGCCACGTCGCTCTTCACGCAGCGCCCGGTGAGCAGCGACACGAGCGAGGTCAGCATCGCCACGCCCGCGCTGGGGCCGTCCTTGGGGATCGCGCCGGCCGGCACGTGCACGTGCACGTCGTGGGTCTCGAAGACCTTCGGGTCGATGCCGAAGTCGGTGGCCCGCGCCTTCGCCAGCGACATGGCCGCCTGGGCGCTCTCCTTCATGACGTCGCCGAGCTGACCGGTGAGGATGAGCTTGCCCGCGCCGGGCACCCGCGCGCTCTCCACGAACAGGATGTCACCGCCCACCGGCGTCCACGCGAGCCCGGTGGCCACCCCCGGCACCGCGGTGCGCAGCGCCACCTCGTTCTCGAAGCGCGGGGCGCCCAGGATCTCCGGGACGTCATCGGCGGTGATGGTGGCGCCCTCGATGGTTCCTTCCGCGATGCGCACGGCCACGTTCCTCAGCACCGCGCCGATCTCGCGCTCCAGGCTGCGGCAGCCGGCCTCGCGGGTGTACTCGCGCACGATGCGTCGGATGGCCCCGTCGTCCAGCGTCGCCTGCGCCTCGCTGAGGCCGTTGGCCTTCAGCTGGCGCTGCACCAGATAGCGGCGCGCGATCTCCACCTTCTCCTCCTCGGTGTAGCCGGAGAGCTCGATGATCTCCATGCGATCCTTGAGCGGCCCCGGGATGCCGTCCAGCACGTTCGCCGTGCCGATGAACAGCACCTTGCTCAGGTCGAAGGGCACGCCCAGGTAGTTGTCGCGGAAGGTCGCGTTCTGCTCCGGGTCCAGCACCTCCAGCAGCGCCGAGGACGGATCGCCGTGGAAGCCGCCGGCGCCCAGCTTGTCCATCTCGTCGAGCATCAGCACCGGGTTGCGGGTGCCCGCCTTGCGCAGCGCCTGCACGATGTTGCCGGGCAGCGATCCCAGGTAGGTGCGCCGGTGGCCGCGGATCTCGGCCTCGTCGTGCACGCCGCCCAGGCTCAGGCGCTCGAACTTCAGCCCGAGCGTGCGCGCGACGCTGCGGCCGAGCGAGGTCTTGCCCACTCCCGGCGGGCCCACCAGGCACAGGATGGGGCTGCGACCCTCGGGGTTGAGCTTGCGCACCGCCAGGTACTCGAGGATGCGCTTCTTCACCTTCTCCAGGCCGAAGTGGTCCTCGTCCAGGATCGCTCGCGCCCGCGCGATGTCGATGGACTCGTCGTCCAGCTTCGACCACGGCAACGATGTGAGCCAGTCGAGATAGGTGCGGATCATGCCGTGCTCGCCGGAGGCCTCCGGCGTGCGCTCCAGGCGACGCAGCTCCTTGCGCGCCTCCTTGTCCGCCGCCTCCGGCATGCGGGCCTCGTCGATGGCCTTCGCGATCTCCGCGATCTCCGCGCCCTGGCCCTCGTCCTCCCCCAGCTCCTTGCGGATGGTGGCCATCTGCTCGCGCAGCATCGCCTCGCGCTGGCGCTGATCGATGGACTCGCGGGTCTGGCGCCCGATCTCGTGGGAGAGCTTCAGCACCTCGAGCTGGTGCGAGACCAGCTCCACCACGCGGTCGAGGCGCGCCTTGACGTCGAAGGTCTCGAGCAGCGCCTGCTTGCGCGCCGCCGTGATGTCCAGGAAGCTCGCGATGAGATCCGCGAGCGCCGACGGCGACTTCACCGACTGCAGGGTCTGCAGCAGCTCCTGTGGCACCTGCGGGATGAGCCGGGCTGCCTCCAGCGCCTGCTCGCGCAGGTAGTGCGCCCGCGCCTCCACGGTCGTGCCGCCGGCGTTGGTCTCGCGCACGGGCTCGCTGCGCGCCACCAGGAACGGGAACCCGGGCACGAAGTCCAGCGCGCGGAAGCGCTGCTCGCCCTGGCAGATGAGGTGGTGGGTGCCGTCCGGTGCCGTGACGTAGCGCAGCACGCCGGCCACCGTGCCGACGCGATGCAGATCGTCCGGGCCGGGCTCGTCCACCGTGGGATCGCGCTGGAGCAGGAAGCCCAGGCTGCGCTCGCTGCGCACCGCCTCCTGTGCCGCGGCCACCGAACGCTCGCGGTTCACCGCCACCGGCATCACGACACCGGGGAACAGCACCACGTTGCGCACGGGCACGACGATGACGACGTCCTCGGGGAGCTTCATCTCGCCCGCGTCCGCGTTCGTGTGATCGACCGTCGTGTGCTCGTCCATATGGGAACCTACCTGACAGGCTGCGGCCGACGCGTGTCGGCCGTGCGGCGTGTCCGTTCTCGCGGCCGCACGGGAACGAGGAGGACCGGTGTGCCGGGGAGCCCTGCCATGCATCCCCGCGGTGATCCGTTCACCGGCTCTCAGACCTTGCGGAACAGCAGGTGCAGGCAGCCGTCCACGGCGGTCTGTCGCGTGAGCTCCAGACGCTCCACGGGCAGATCGAGGCGCCGCTCGAATCGCCCGTAGGGAATTTCCAGGCGGCGGATCGTGGCCCGTCGGATCTCCCGTGGCGGCTGGCGCAGCGCGATCACCACCAGCGCGCCGGGCTCGCGCCTGATCTCGATGCGATCCGCCGCCACCCCCGGCAGCGCGAGCGTCACCATCACGTGCCGCTCGTCCTCGAGCACGTCGGCCGGCGGCACCCAGCACGGTCCCCGGGCCGGCCCGGCGGCAAGCGCGAAGAACTGCCGGTGCAGCCGCTCGGCCTGCTCCAGCATCTGGCAGGCCTCGGCCCACATCCACGGGCCCGGATCGCGTGTGCTCATGTGCGCTCCCAGGGTGACGGGCGCGCGCCTCCGCGACGGCCCACGCTCTCCACATGGGCGCGATGGCGCGCCGTTTCAAGCCGGGCGCCCCGGGCCCGGCCTGTGGCATCGTCGCGACGGCATCCCACCTGGAGCGCGAGCGGGAATCCGCAGGCGCGGCGCCGCCGTCGCCGCGGTGGCAAGGGCAAGCAGTTGATCGGGCTGGGGATTCCGGCCTCGGCGGCCGGCGGACCCGGGGCCGGCTGCCGGTCGTGACCGCACGGATTCGTGACCGGCCACTCTTCCCGGCGCCGCCCCGGTCTGCTACCAATCCCCCGCCGCTCACGCCGGCTCGAGGAGGAGACCGCATGTCCGCCGTCACACCGCAGACGCAGCGCGCGATGCTGCGCACGATGCAGACGATCCGCCGCTTCGAGGAGCGGGCCTCCGAGGACTTCCACGCCGGGCGGATCCACGGCGTGGTGCACTGCTACATCGGCGAGGAGGCGGTGGCCGTGGGCGTGTGCGCCGCGCTCACGGACGAGGACCGCATCATCAGCACCCACCGCGGCCATGGCCACTGCATCGCCAAGGGCGCGGATCTCGATCGCATGATGGCCGAGCTCTACGGCCGCGAGACCGGTTACTGCAAGGGCAAGGGCGGCTCGATGCACATCGCCGACTTCCGCATCGGCATGCTGGGCGCCAACGGCATCGTCGCCGGCGGCATCGCCATCATCACCGGCGCCGGCCTGGCGGCACAGCTGGACGGCAAGGGCCGCGTGGCGGTGGGCTTCTTCGGCGACGGCGCTTCCAACGCCGGCCCGTTCCACGAGTCGCTGAACATCGCCGCGTGCTGGAAGCTGCCGGTGATCTACGTGTGCGAGAACAACCTGTGGGCGGTGAACACGCCGGCCTCGGCCAGCGTGTCGGTGCGCGACGTGGCGGACCGGGCGGCGGGCTACGGCATGCCCGGCGTGGTGGTGGACGGCAACGACGTGCTGGCTGTGCACGAGGCGGCCGCCGCCGCGGTGACGCGGGCCCGGGCCGGGGAGGGGCCCACCCTCATCGAGTGCAAGACCTACCGCCACCGCCGCCACACGGAGCGTCCGGACCAGCCCGACGACCGACCCGACGAGGAGGTGCGCACGTGGCTCGCGCGCGATCCCATCGCCCGGCTGAAGGACCACCTGGGCCGGCAGCAGGGCCAGCTCGGCGAGGCGGAGTGGCAGGCCATGGACGCGGAGATCCGCGCCGCCGTCGAGGCCGCGGTGGCCTTCGCGGAGGCGAGCCCGGTGCCGCCGCCGGAGGCGGCGCTCCAAGACGTGTTCGCCGACTGAGGGCCGGGCGATGCGAACCATCACCTATGGCGCCGCCATCATGGAAGCCGTGGCCGAGGAGATGCGCCGGGATCCGAAGACCTTCCACCTGTCCACGGACGCACCGGGCCCGCTGCTCGCCGAGTTCGGCCCGGAGCGCGTGCGCGCCACGCCCATCACCGAGAGCGCGCTCACCGGCATGGCCATCGGCGCCGCCGGATCCGGCTACCGCCCCATCGTCGACTGGCGCCTGGTGACCTTCTCCTTCGTCGCCATGGACCAGGTGGTCAACCAGGCGGCCAAGATCCACTACATGTTCGGCGGCCAGGCCAGGTTCCCGATCCTGTTCCGCACCACCGTCGGCGGCGGCACCCGGCGCGCCGCGCAGCATTCCCAGAGCCCCTACTCCATGTTCATGAACCTGGCGGGGCTGAAGATGGCGCTGCCGTCCACGCCCCGGGACGTGAAGGGCCTCATCAAGACCGCCATCCGCGACGACAACCCGGTCATCGTGTTCGAGGCCGGCCGCCTGGCTGCCCAGCAAGGCGAGGTGCCGGACGGTGACGTCACCATCCCGCTCGGCGTCGCCGACGTGAAGCGCGAAGGCCGCGACGTGACCGTCGTGGCCCTGGCGTGGCTGGTGCACGAGGCGCTGGCGGCGGCGCAGCGGCTGGCGGCGGAAGGCATCTCGGTGGAGGTGGTGGACCCGCGCTCGCTGGTGCCCATGGACGCGGACGCCATCCGCGCCTCGGTGCGCAAGACCGGCCGCCTGGTGGTGGCGGACGAGGCCGGCGCCACGGCGGGGGCCTCGGCGGAGATCGTCGCCCTGGTCACCGAGCACCCGCAGACCTTCGCCGCCCTCCAGGCACCTCCCGAGCGCGTGTGCGCGCTGCCGGTGCCCATCCCCTACGCCCCGAGCCTGGAGGACCACGTGTTCCCGGACCGGGAGCGCATCGCGGCGGCGGTGCGCCGCGTCGTCGCCGGTGAGGGCCGCGGCGACGCGCGCCGCACGACGACGGGGGGCTGATCCGCGATCCGCGTCCGCTCAGAGCGAGTCCAGGCCCGCGACCGGCACCCCGCGAACGAGCCAGAAGTTCCGGTTCTGGCGCGTGACCACCTTGCCGGAATGCTCGACCCGCACGGGTATGCGATCGAGGATCCCGAGGCGGCGGCTGATGCAGTCGGCCCGGTACTCGGATCGGGCGGTCGCACCGCGCTCGAACACCGCGATTCGCACCAGGGCCCGCTGTTCCTCCGGCCGCTCGGCGGCGATCCGGGTCGCGATGGTGTCGAGCGCCTTGTCGAGGCTGCCCTGCTGGGTGCAGAGATCGTAGATCGCCGCGATGCAGTTCTGGCGATCGATCACGATGTCGGGCGCGAGGTCCCGCAGCTGCCCCAGGGCACGGCGCATCTTCGCGCCGTACTTGGACTTGGCCGATTCGACCAGGACCACCTGGAACGCGGGCACCCGGCCAACGGCCTGGAGGTATCCCTTCCACGGCTGCGCGAACCCGGCCTTGGTGGAGCCGCGGCTCAGCCCGTCGGCCCACGCCAGCTGCTGCTGGCGCGGCGCGGCCAGCACGTCCAGCCAGCGATCGTAGTCGCTGCCGAAGCACTCCCGCAGCGCGTCCTCGTCGGCGCGGCGCATCTCCTCGAACACCGGGGGGAGGGTGCCGGTGCCGAAGTTGATCTGTGCCGGGCCGAAGGACAGGCCCGCGCCGTCGAAGTTGCCCGTGACCTGCTGGTAGGGGTCACCGGAGGTCTCGAACGCGGAGGTGACCCGCACCGAGGCGTCGAGCGAGGTGTTGGCGTCGATGGCCGGGGCCTGGGCCGGCGCCACGGCCACGTAGAGACGGTCCCCGGCGCGGGCCACGTCCGAGAACCATCCCGATGCCATCAGATCCCGGGCGGCGCCCTCGAGCGCGTCCATTTCGGCCGCGGAGACCCAGGCGAAGAGCCCGCTCACCGCGCCGGCGGGTGCACCGTCGGCATCGACGCCCTGCACCGAGACCCCGGCGCCGAGCCGCTCGCGCAGCTGCTGCAGACCGGATACGAGATCCAGATGGACCCGCGGCGCGCCCGCGTCGGTGACGGAGCGGAACTCGCCGTAGCGGAAGTTCGGTGACAGCGGGTCCCGCGCTGCCCCGCCGACGATGAAGTCGGAGTCCACACGCAATGCCATCGGTTCTGCCTCACCTGGCGCGGGATGCCGAGGGCGCAACGCGATCCCCTCGGGCGTCCGGCACGGTTCCATCTGCCCACGACGCAATGTCGGCTGGCGCGAGCCGGAGGAATCGCGTCCGCGAGCGGATCGCGGCGTTCATCGGGCCGGACCGGCTTCGGTGGCGATTCTAGCCCGGTTATCTCACCGATGGGCGAGCGAGGGCGTGTCCCGGTCCAGCCGGGACAAAGGCAATGACCGGCAGCGAGCCGGGTCGTGCACGTGGCGGCATCCACCCCCAGGCTGAACGTCCACATGCTCCGGATCGCCCACGACCGCCTCGGTGTCGTCGCGCCCGCCCCATCGCCCGGCGTTCTGTACAGGTGCTTAGCTGCGGTGCACCAATACGCGTGCCAGGGGTCATCCCGGGAGGACATGGTCGCTGCGCCCGCCATCGGCGGGGCGGACCCGGGTCCCGCCGGCCGGCTGCCGCGCGTGCGGGAGGAACGCCCGCCGCGGGCGCGGGATTCCGGGTCCGCCCGCGGCTTGATAGGCTTGCCGAACGGTGCAGCCGGGGGCATTGGATGGATATCGGGGCGCGCAGCTTCGCGAACGTGACCGTGATTGCACCGCGGGGCCGCATCGATCACCAGAGCGCGGATGCCTTCGGTGCGGCGCTCGCCCCGCACCTGGAGCGCTGTGAAGGAGAATCCTGCAAGCTGGTGCTGGACCTCTCGGAGGTGGACTACATGAGCAGCGTGGGGCTGCGCGCGCTCATGGTGGCGGCGAAGCAGGCCCGTGCCCAGGGTGGCACCATCGTCGTGTCGGGTCTGGGCGAGACGCTGCGCGAGATCTTCCAGATCAGCCGCTTCGATCGCGTGTTCACCGTGTACGACGGCGTGCGCGAGGCCCTGAACTCGGTGGCGCCGGACAGCGTGGTGGTGTACGACCGCGATCCGTCGGGGCGATCCGCCGCGGCAGATCCGTCATGCTGATCCGGTTCTGGGGGACGCGTGGCTCGTTGCCGGTGTCCCTGGACGCCGCGGGCGTGCGCCGCAAGGTCCACCAGGCGCTGGCGGCGGCCAATGGGCGGCGCTTCGATGGCGACGCCGACATCGAACGGTTCATGGACCACGAGCTCCCGCTCACGGCGCGCCACACCTGGGGCGGCAACTCCCCGTGCGTGGAGATCGAGGGCGGCGAGAGCTACGTGCTGTGCGACATGGGCTCGGGGCTGCGCGCGTTCGGGCAGCGCCTGGCGGAGCGCGGCATGCTGGACAAGCCGATCACCTTCCACGTCTTCATGTCCCACGTGCACTGGGACCACATCATGGGCTTCCCGCTGTTCGCGCCGGCCTACATCCCGGGCAACCGCATCGTCATCTACGGCTGCCACGACGTGCTGGAGGAGGCGCTGCGCCGCCAGCACGCGGTGCCGTCCTTCCCCGTGGACTTCGACGAGCTGCCTGCCGACATCGAGTTCGTGCGCCTCGAGCCAGGCGCGAAGCAGTCGCTGGCGGGGTTGACCGTGTCCACGCTACGCCAGGATCACTCGGGGGATTCGTTCAGCTACCGCTTCGAGAAGGCGGGCAAGAGCGTGGTGTACTCCACCGATGCCGAGCACCGCCTGGAGGACCCTGCCGCCACCGACGCGGTGGTGGCGTTCTACCGCGACGCCGACCTGGTCATCTTCGACGCCATGTACTCGCTCGCCGACGCCACCTCCGTGAAGGAGGACTGGGGCCACTCCAGCAACGTGGTTGGCGTGGATCTCTGCCATCGCGCGAAGGTCAAGCACTACTGCCTGTTCCATCACGAGCCGCTGCAGGACGACGAGGGCATCGACCGCATCTGGCGCGAGACCATCCGCTACGAGGAGCTGGTCCGCGACGGGCACGCCCTCACCGTGCACTGCGCGTGGGACGGGATGGAGATCCGTCTCTGAGCCGCGCCCCGGGCGCGGCCCGGTCACGGGCCCCATGACCGGGCTTGCGGCGCTTGGCGAGCGACGCAGCGCCCTGGCGCTGCTGGCGGTGTGCCTGTGCCTGCAGCTGCTGTTCGAGAGCCGCGGCGGCACGCCGCTGCGCACCCTGGTCTTCGACGGCTACCAGCGCGTCATGCCACGCCACGTGGAGCGCTACCCGGTGAGGGTGGTGGACGTGGACGAGGCGAGCCTGAGGGCCTACGGGCAGTGGCCCTGGCCACGCCACCGCATCGCGCGGCTGGTGGAGGAGACCGCCCGCCTGGGCGCGCTGGCCGTGGGTGTGGACGTGATCCTGTCCGAGCCGGGGCGCTTCTCCCCCGGCGAGGTGGCGCTGGACAACCCGGCCCTGGATGCGGATCTGCGCGCTCGGCTGGCCCGGATCCCCTCCAACGACGAGCTGCTGGGTCTTTCGCTCTCGGAGGTGCCGTCGGTGGTGGCGCGGGTGGGCCGGCCGTCGGGCGAAGGTGTCAGCCCCGGGCGGCCGGCGCGCTACGCGCCGGTGGTTACCCAGGGTGGCGATCCCCTGGAGCACCTGGTGGCGTTCCAGGGTGTGACCCTCAACGTGCCGCCGATCGAGGCGGGTGCCAGCGGCCACGGCCTGGTCAACTCCCTGCTGGGCGTGGACGGGGTGGTGCGCCGGGTGCCGGTGGTGGCGGCGGTGGCCGAGCAGATCGCCCCGTCGCTGGCCCTGGAGCTGCTGCGGGTGGCCACCGGCACACCGCTGATCAAGGTGCATACCTCGTCCGCCGGCATCGAGGGCGTGACCCTGGGAGACGCGTTCCTGCCGCTGGACCCGGACGGCGCGATCACCTTGCACTTCGCGCCCAGCCATCCCGCGCGCCGGCTGTCGGCCGTACGGGTGCTCTCCGGCGAGCTGCCACCCGGCTTCCTGGATGGCCAGGTGGCCATCATCGGCGTGACGGCCCTGGGCACGACGGATGCGCCGCCGACTCCCATCAGCGGCAAGATGGACGGCGTGGAGATCCAGGCCCAGGTGCTGGAATCCCTGCTCTCGGGTGAACGTCTGCTGCGCCCCGCGTTCGCGCCGGCGCTGGAGGTCGCGGCGCTGCTGCTGGCAGGGCTCGTGCTCATCGCGTGGCTTCCGCGTCTCGGCCCGCGGCGCGGCTCGCCGCTCACCCTCGCACTGCTGGTGCTGCTCGGCGGCGGCGCCTGGGCGGCCTTCGCCTTGCGGCACTGGCTGCTGGATCCGGCCATGCCCATGCTGTCCACGGTGGCGGTGTTCGCCGTGCTGCTGAGCTCGCTGCTGGCGCTGGAGAAGCGGCGTGCCCGGGAGCTGGGCCAGGAGCTCGCCCGCCAGCGCACGGCCGCCGCGCGCCTGTCCGGCGAGCTGGACGCGGCGCGCAAGATCCAGATGGGGATACTGCCCGATCCGGCGCACGTGCCGGGGCTTCCGGACGCGGTCCAGGTGGCGGCGCGCCTGGAGCCGGCGCGTACCGTGGGCGGCGATCTGTACGACCTGTTCATGGTGGACGCACAGCACCTGTTCTTCGCGGTGGGGGACGTGTCGGGAAAGGGCATCCCGGCGTCGCTGTTCATGGCGCTGTCGAAGACCCTGTGCAAGAGCATCATGATGCGTGCCGCGGGCACGGTGGCCGAGCGGCTGTCGGTGGCCAACGCGGAGATCGCCCGCGAGAACCCGGAGATGCTGTTCGTGACGGTGGTCGCCGGCGTGCTGAACACGGCGACCGGGGACCTGGATCTGTGCATCGCGGGCCACGACGCACCCTGGCTGCTGCGCCCGGGCGAAGCCCCCCGCGAGCTCGAGGGTGTGGGCGGGCCGCCGCTTTGCGTGCTGGACGACTTCGACTATCCCACGGAGCGCTTCCGCCTCCAGGCCGGAGACGTCCTGCTGCTCACCACCGACGGCGTCACGGAGGCCATGAACCCCGATGGCGAGCTCTACGGTCGCGCGGGACTGCTGCGGCTGGCGGCGTCGCTGGCGCCCGGCGTCGGCGCGCAGGCCGTGGTGGACGCGCTCACCGAGGACGTGGTTCGCTTTGCCGCCGGCGCCGAGCCCGCCGACGATGTCACGGTGCTGGTGCTGGAGTTTCGCGGGCCGCCCGCGCCCGTCGCCGCGGCCGCCGAGGAGTGAGGCCCATGTCAGCGCACGGTGATCTCCACCCGCCGGTTGCGCGGCTCCCGCACTTCGTCGTCGGTGGCCAGCAGGGGCTCGCGCTCGCCGCGGCCCACGGCCCGGATCATGCCGGGCGCGAGGCCCTGGCGGATCAGCACCGCGCGCACCATGGCGGCCCGTTCCCGCGCCAGGGCGTCGTTGTCCTCCACCGTGCCCAGCCGGTCCGTGTGCCCGGTGACCTGGACCTCGGCCACGGCGCGCGCGGCCACGTCGGCGAGCATGCGCTCCAGGGCCGGGCGCGACTCGGGCACCACCTGGGTGGTGCCCTCCTCGAAGTACAGCAGGTACGTCACCGGTGCCGGCGGCTGCGCGGCGAGGACCGGGGCGAACTCGCGATGCACCTGCGCGTCCGGCACGGCCACCGGCGTGGCGCGTCCCAGCAGGCCGGAACGGGCGCCAGCGTATGCCGTATCCAGCGTCACCGGGGCGGACCAGCCGCCGCCGACTTCCAGGCTGCCCACCTCGCCGCCGTCTCCCGGGAGCAGCACCACCAGCTGGCCGGTGGAGCAGCCGGCAAGCGCCGCCGCTGCCGCGAGGACGCCGCAGCGCAGCAGGCGCGGCGACATTCGGCTCAGTCCACCTTCACCAGGAAGCGGGTGCCACGCACGGACAGCACGGAGGTGGGGGTCTGGACCTTCATGGCGTCCGGACCGCTCTTGGCGATCTGGCCGGAGATGATGGACAGGGTTCCCTTGTGCATCTTGCCGAGGAAGCTGCCCTGGTGGGTGGTGGCGTCGAACTGGAACTGCGACAGCTCCATGCGGCTTTCGGGCCCCAGGGACAGCCGCGTGTTGTCCACGAAGGTGACCCCCACCTGGCCATCCGGCCCGGTGACCAGGGTGTCCGACGGCTGCAGGCCGTCCCCGGCGCTGGCGGTGAGCGTGGTGCCGTCGCGCTCGATGCGCACGTCGCCACTCATGGTCTTGATCTGCCCGATGTCGGCCCAGGCGAGGGAGGGCACGAGCAGCGACAGGATGAGAGCGAAATTCCTCATGGGTGATCTCCTGCGGGTGTGCCGGTGCGCCGCGCCCGGGCGGTGCTGCGCCCGCTGCGACACGTCGACTGCCCCCGCGGCTTGGGGCACGATGGCCCGGTACGTCGGAATGGGAAAAGTATGAAGCCCGAAACCCTGTCGCTCCAGGGCCGACTTCACGAAATCGAGCGCGCGTCACGGTTCGCCATCGGATTCTGCCAGGCCCAGGGCCTCGAGTCGCCCGAACAGCGGATCCTCCTGCTGATCCTCGAGGAGCTGATCACCAACACCGTGAAGCACGGTGCCGCGCCGCCGGAGGCGCCCATCCAGGTCTCCCTCGGCACGGTGCCCGGCGGCATCGAGCTCACCTACCGCGACCGCGGCAAGCCCTTCGATCCCCGTTACGACGTGGAGGAGCCGGACCTGAACGGGACCCTCACCGGCCGCTCCGTGGGTGGCCTGGGATGGCCCCTCATCAAGTTCTACTGCGTCACGCTGGACTACCGGCGCGAGGAGGACTGCAACCTGCTGCGCCTGGTGTTGCGCCTGTCCGGCGCCGAGCCGCCACCCCCGGCCTGAGGCAGACGCGGCGCGCCGCCCGGCCCGCGCCACGCACCCGTGGGCGTCCAGGGGGCGTCGCAGCAGGCGTGGTGGTTCCTTCGCGGGCTCTCAGAGTCTGTGAAGGAATCGCCCGCCGTCGTGAGACGCACACTGGGCGTCCCTGGCAAGGCGCGGGGTGCAGAAAATCGCGCGCGTAGCCGTAGCTACGTAAGCGATTTTCGGGGTCCCCGCAACGCCGCCAGGGGCGTCCAGGGGGCGTCGCAGCAGGCGTGGTGGTTCCTTCACAGGCTCTTAGCGCAGGGTGATCTCCACGCGGCGGTTGCGGTACTCGGCGCGACCGTCCGGCGTCGTGACCTTCGGGTCACGCTCGCCGCGGCCGCTCGCCTGCACGGCGTCGGTCGCGATGCCGCCGGCCAGCAGCGCGTCACGCACCGTGGCCGCCCGGGCCCGCGACAGGACGTCGTTGTCGTCGGCCTCGCCGACGCTGTCGGTGTGCCCCACCACCAGCACCTCCACCGCCTCGCGCCGCGCGAGCTCCGGCAGCATCTCGCCCAGCGCCTCCGCCACCTGCCGGCTGGCGCGGGCGTCCAGGTCCGCGGCACCCGGCGCGAAGTGCACCGTGTACGTGAGCACCCGCGGCGGGAACGCCGCGATGGCGCCCGCGAAGACCTGCGCCAGCTTCTCGTCGTCGGCCTCCACGGACGCCACGGCGCCCGGACCGCTGACCCGGCTGGCGGCCATGTGGGAGTCCAGCAGCAGCTCCTGCCCGCCGCTCTCCACCACCACCTTGCCGATCTTTCCGTCGTCCTCCCGCAGCAGCACCACCATCTCACCGCCGCAGCCGGCGAGCAGGTAGCGGGCGCACAGGCGCTCGACGCCTTCCTGGGACGGCCGGTCGCCCCTGGCGGCGCCGGCCTGGTACCAGTCCAGGGCCGCCGGCAGCTGCTTCGCCACGCCTACGCCGTACTCGTGCATGTAGCCGAGGTTGCGCATCGCGTAGGCGTAGCCGCCCTGGGCGGCCTCCTCGTAGAGGGACCTGGCCCGCTCGCGATCCCGGGGGGCACCGATCCCCTCCTGGTACAGGTAGCCCAGGTTGCCGAGTGCGGGCGGGTAGCCCTGGTCGGCCGCCTTCTGAAACCACTGCCGCGCGGCCTGCGGGTCCTTCGGGACTCCGCGGCCCTTGAGGTAGGCGTAGCCGATGTTGGCCTGCGCCGCCGCCAGCCCCTGCGCCGCGGCGGCGCGAAACCACTCGAGCGCCTCGCCGTCGTCCACCGGACCGGCACGGCCCTCGAGACGCATGTGGCCGATGTTGTTCTGCGCGTGGGCGTTCTCCTGGCGCGCCGCCTTGAGGAACCACTCGAGCGCCAGCTCGTCGTCACGCTCCACTCCCTCGCCGAGCAGGTACGCCATGCCCACGTTGTTCTGGGCGGCGGGTTCGCCACGGTCCGCCGCCTGGCGATCCCAGTACAGCGCGAGCCCCCGGTCCTGCACGCCTCCGCGGCCGCTGCGCAGCATCTGGGCCAGACGGGCCTGGGCATCGGCGTTGCCGTGCAGCGCAGCCTGCTGGTAGAGGTCGCGAGCTGCCTCCGGGTCCGCCTCCACCTGCGTGCCCGTGTCGTACAGGAAGCCGAGCTGAACCTGGGCGTTGACGTCGCCCTCTCGCGCGGCCTCCCGGTAGCTGGCCACGGGCGGCGCGTCGGCAGCGCCTCGCTGGCCCGCCGCGTACAGCGCGGCCAGTGCGGCCTGGGAGGGCGCGTGACCCGCGTCGGCGCCCGCGCGCAGCAGTCGCATCGCGGTGGGCAGATCCTGCTCGACTCCGCGTCCCGCCCGGTAGGCCTGGGCCAGATGGAAGCGCGCGTCGGCATCGCCCTGGTCGGCGGCCGTCGCGAGCCACTGCACCGCCGCGGACTCGTCACGCTCGACGCCGCGCCCTTCTTGCAGGGCGAGCGCCAGGGCGATCTGCGCGCGCACGTGGCCGAGTCCGGCGGCGAAGCGGAAGAAGCGCACCGCTTCCGCCAGGTCCACGGGCGTACCCAGACCGTCCTGCAGCATCTCGCCGGCGGCGGTGAGTGCCTGCGGATCGCCGTCCAGCGCCAGGTCCTCGAGGATCCGGAAGGCGGCCTCGTAGCGCCCTTCCCGGTACAGGGCGAGGCCCTCCCCGAGGGTGGCCGCCACGACGGTCACCGGCACCAGGAGCAGGGCGGCCAGCAGGCCGCGCACGGTGCGCCGGCGGGCACGGTGGCGCCGGCCTGGGGCCGGCGGTCCGCCGCGACAGCACGGCACATGGCCCGGGGCGAGAACGTGGCTGGGGATCGGCAGGGTCCTCATGGCAGTCGCGTGGTGTGCTGTCGGTGCGCTCGGCGCGGCTCGCCGGGCCAAGCCGTCCTGCCAGCATGACCAGCCGGGCACGTGGCGATCCAGTGCTCGGGTCACACGACAGCAGCAGGAGTCGACGGCCCCCGGTTCAGCCGGAGCGGGCGAGCTTCTGCGCCACCTGGATCCACTCACCCTGCGCGCGGCGATAGGCCTTGCTGGCGAGCCGGGCGCGGCGCAGGGTTTCCTCGCACAGCGACCGGCACTCGTCGATCCGGCCCAGGTTGCTCAGGAACCGCGCGTAGCGCATGCGGGCTTCCTCGCCACCGGCGTACTCCACGAGGCGGGCGTACTCGCGCTCCGCGCCGGGGAGATCCCCGAGTCCCTCCAGGGATCGCGCGTACAGGAGGTGCCCGGTCTGGGACGAGATGCCCGGGTGCGCCTCCTGCAGCCGGTCGAGTGTCTCCTTGCACGGCCCGATCTGGCCGGCGCCGAACTGCGCCTGGGCCAGCCCCATCAGCAGGGCGGCGTCGTGCTCGTAATGACCGTGGAGGCAGCTCCGGTACAGGAGGATGGCCTCGGCGAAGATGCCGGCCTCCACGCACTCCTCCGCGAGCAGTCGCCGATTCTCCACGGTGTCCGCGCGCTCGAGCTCCTCCTTGCGCTTGCGCAGCTCCCGTTGCGGATCCACCGCGTTCGCCAGCCGGCGACCGGCGCTTCTCGCGGCGGGCGTCGAGAACAGCTCCGGCAGCAGCTGGGTGACGATGTACACGGCCGGCCCGATGACCGGGATGAGCAGGATGTAGATCCACTGGCGGTCACGACCGCTCTGGACGGCGTGTACGGCCAGGACGATCTGCAACGCAACACTCAGCAGGCCGAGTACCGGCATGTTCGAGTCCTCTTTCGGTTCTCGCGCGCTCCTGTTGTCGGATGCGCATGGTGATACTTGAGGGCCGGGGCATTGCCCGCTCCAGGGGGCCCTGTGGTCGTTGCGGTTCGCCGGGCTGTCGAGGGTGGCGAGCCCGCGGGCCGGCGCCAGCCACACTCACGTCAGCCGGAACAGGGTCTTCGGAACCACGCCGGCGAAGTTGACGAAGTTGATCGCGACGTGGGCGAGCATCAGGGCCGGCAGGGCGCGGGTGACCAGGTACACCGACATGAGCATCGCACCGATGAGCCCGGTGACCAGCACCGCGTGGGCGCCGCCGCTCCAGTGGATGAGGCCGAACAGCAGGGCCGATACGGCCACCACCGCCATCGGCGAGGACAGGTGGCGGCCCAGCCACGCCGCGGCGGCGCCGCGGAACACCAGCTCCTCCATCGCCCCGACGGCGAGCAGGCCGGCGGTGAGGTCGAACCAGTTCCACGCCGGGCTCGTGATCGGTGGCATGCCGCCGAGGGGCGGATAACCGGGCAGTCCCTCCAGCAGCACGTAGGCGTTCTGGTCGATGAGGATCCCGGCCACCGCGACACCGGTGAAGGTGAGCCCGAACGCCCCCGGTGACTGGGCCCGCAACCCCAGGCCGCCGGGCGTGATCTCGCCCCGGCGCACCGCCCGGTAGATCAGGACCAGCGGCAGCAGCTTGACCCCCAGGTAGTCGATGGCGAGCCAGCCGCGCCAGTCCGAGACCCAGAGGTTGGCGAGGTCGTTGAGGTAGAACGGAGCCGCGATCAGGGCAAAGGTTCCGAGCGACAGCCGGCATTGGCGCATGCGAGACCTCCTGCCGTGGCGATCCAGGTATCGCCCGCGGGCGATCGCTGTCGATCATCTGCCGTCTTCCGCAATCTGCCGCGCGCCCTTCTCGGCGATCATGATGGTGGGCGTGTTGGTGTTACCGGAGGTGATGGTGGGCATGACCGAGGCGTCGATGACGCGCAGGCGCTCCAGACCGATGACCCGCAGGCGCGCGTCCACCACCGCGCTGGCGTCGCTCTCGATGCCCATCTTCGCGGTGCCCACCGGGTGGAAGATGGTGGTGCCGATGTCGCCGGCCGCCCTGGCCAGCGACTCGTCGTCGTCGCCGACGGACGGGCCGGGCAGGTACTCCCGGGGCTGGTAGGGCGCCATGGCCGGCTGCGCCATCAGGCGGCGGGTGACGCGGATGGCGTCGGCGGCCACGCGCCGGTCGTCGTCGGTGTCCAGGTAGTTCGGCGCGATGAGCGGCTTGGCCGCCGGATCCGACGAGCGCAGGCGCACCGTGCCCCGCGAGGTGGGGCGCAGGTTGCAGGCGCTCACCGTGATGGCGGGGAACCGGTGCAGCGGCTCGCCGAAGCGGTCCAGGGACAGGGGCTGCACGTGGAACTGGATGTTGGCGCGATCCCGGGACGGATCCGAGCGGGTGAACAGCCCGAGCTGGGACGGCGCCATGGTCAGCGGGCCGCGCTGCAACAGCAGGTACTCGAGCCCCATGGCGGCGCGCCCGA
>JBFHNV010000047.1:0-29719 GCA_041593595.1 Gammaproteobacteria bacterium | reverse complement strand
CGGCGCAACCACGCCAACGGCGAGGACAACCGCGACGGCCACCCGGTCAACCACGGCCACAACCACGGCGTCGAGGGCCACAGCGACGACCCGCAGGTGAACACGCTGCGCGCGCGCTCGGTGCGGAACCTGCTGGCCACCGTGTTCCTCTCCCAGGGCACGCCCATGCTGCTGGCGGGCGACGAGATGGGCCGCACCCAGCACGGCAACAACAACGCCTACTGCCAGGACAACGAGCTGAGCTGGGTGGACTGGACGCGCCTGGACGCGGAACGCGACCTGGTGGACCTGGTGGGGCACCTGGCGCGGCTGCGCGCGCGCCACCCGGCGCTGGGCCTGCTGCACTACGTGCACGGGGACGCCCACGGGCCGGTCACCGGCTTTCCCGACATCCAGTGGCTACGCCCCGGCGGCGGCAGCATGACGGAGCACGACTGGCACGATCCCGCTGCACGCTGCGTGGGTCTGCTGCTCACCGCGCCGCAGCCCGAGTCCCACGAGCACGAGGACGTGCTGGTCACCGTGTTCAACGCCGGTGACGACAGCGTCGACTTCGTCCTGCCCGACGGCGACGGCTTCGAGCGCGCGTTCCACGCCTGGCGCTGCGTGCTGGACACCGGTGGCGATGCCGACCTCACCGGCCCGTGCGGCGCCCGCGTCGGGGCGCGCAGCGTGTGCGCCTTCGAGCCGGTGCCCCACGGAGTCGCCCGGTGAGCGCCGGCGGCGCGCTGCTGGAGCTCGCGCGCCGTCACGGCATCGAGCCCGGGTACCACGACATCTGGGGGCACTGGCACCCGCTCGCCGAGGGCACCGCCCGTGCGCTGCTGGCCGCCATGGGCGTGGACGCATCCGACGACGGCGCCGTGGACGAGGCCCTGGCCCGCAGCGAGCACAGCGGCTGGGACACGCTCCTGCCGCCGGTGGTCGTTGCACGGGAGGGCGACGCTGCGCAGGTCGTCCTGTGTCTGCCCGCCGCCCGGGACGGGGATGCACTCGCCTGGACGCTCGAGCTGGAGGACGGCGCGCGGCGCGACGGTGAGGCCCGCGCGGACGCGCTGCCGGTGACGGACGTGCGGGACCTGGGGCATGGAGCCGGGCTCGTGCGCCGGCGAGCGCTCGCGCTGCCCGCGGACCTGCCGCTCGGCTATCACCGTCTCGAGGTGCGCACTGGCGGGCCATGCGCCACCGCGACGCTCATCCGCGCGCCGCGCGCCTGCCAGCCGCCCCCCGGCGCGGATCACCGCGGGCGCCCCTTCGGCATCGCGCTGCAGCTCTACGGGCTGCGCTCGGCGCGCAACTGGGGCATCGGGGATTTCGGCGATCTGGAGACCGCCATCGAAGCCCTGGCCCCGCTGGGCGTGGACATGGTGGGGATCAACCCGCTTCACGCCCTGTTCCCCGCGATGCCCACACAGGCGAGCCCCTACAGCCCGTCGAGCCGGCGCTACATCAACCCGGCCTACCTGCACGTGGAGTCCATGGACGACTTCGCGGAGTGCGAGGCCGCCCGTGCCGAGGTCGCCGCGGAAGGCTTCCAGCGCGCCCTCGCGGCGCTGCGCGACGCGGAGCTGGTGGACTACGAGCGCGCGGTGCCGTTAAAGCTCGGCGTGCTGCGGCGGCTGTACGAGCACTTCCGCGACCGGCACCTGGCCACCGGCAGCGGCCGTGCCCGGGCCTTCGAGGGCTTCCGCGCCGAGGGCGGGGAGGCCCTGCGCCGGCACGCCACCTTCGAGACCATCCACGCGAAGCTCACCCGTGCCGGCGTGGCGCCGTGGCCCGACGAGTACCTGGACCCGCGCGCTCCGGCAGTGCAGGCCGTCGCCCGTGCGCATGCCGACGACCTGGCCTTCGCCGAGTACCTGCAGTGGCAGTGCGTGCAGCAGCTCGGGCGCGCCGCGGCGGCGGCCGCCGCCCGGGGGATGCGCGTGGGCCTCTACCGGGACCTGGCGGTGGGCAGCGACAGCCACGGCGCAGACGCCTGGTGCGACCCGTCCCTGTACGCCCGCGGCGTGAGCATCGGCGCGCCGCCGGACGACTTCTGCCTGCAGGGGCAGGTCTGGGGGCTGTCGCCATGGCTTCCGGGTACGCTGCGCGCGCGCGCCTACGCGCCCTTCGCCGAGTGCCTGCGGGCGAACATGTGCCACGCGGGCGCGCTGCGCATCGATCACGTGCTCGGGCTGCTGCGCCTGTTCTGGGTGCCCTCTGGCGGCGGCGCCGCCGACGGCGCCTACGTGCGCTATCCGGTGGACGACCTGCTGGCGGTGACGGCGCTGGAGAGCGTGCGCGCGGGCTGCGCGGTGGTGGGCGAGGATCTGGGCACCGTACCCGACGGGCTGCGCGAGGCGCTGGCCGCCAACGGCATGCTGTCGTACCGGGTGCTGTACTTCGAGAAGCACTGGCACGGCGACCACTCCTTCCGCGCGCCGGAGCACTACCCCGCCCAGGCGCTGGTCACCGTGAGCACCCACGACCTGGCCACCCTGGCCGGGTTCTGGACCGGCCACGACCTGGATCTCCGCGAGCGCCTGGGGCTGTTTCCCAGTGACGACTCCGCCCGCGGCCAGCGCGAGGGACGCCGCCACGATCGGGGCCGGCTGCTGGACGCCCTCGCCCGCGAGGGGCTGCGCCCCGCGCCGCCGGACACGTCCCCGTGCGAGCTGCCCGCTGCGACGCTGATCCCGGGCGTGCACCGCTTCCTCGCCCGCACGCCGGCGGCGCTGCTCAGCGTGCAGATGGAGGACGTGCTCGGGGAGGTGGAGCAGACGAACGTGCCCGGGACGGTGCACGAGCAGCCCAACTGGCGGCGCAAGCTGCCGCTGCCCGTGGAGGCCTGGGCCGGGCACGCGCCGCTGGCGCGCCTGGCGGCGGCGCTGGCCCGCGAGCGGGCCGGCGATCGCGGCGCACCGCTGGACGCGGACCTGTAGGATGCGTTGCCGGCACACCGGCAGGAGGCGCTCATGGCACGCATCGACGGCGTGGATCCGCAATCCACGCAGGGCTACGTGGCGAAGGTGCTGGAGGCGCAGGCGAAGACCTGGGGTGCGCCGCTGCTGAACCACCTCGTGTACGCGCGGCGCCCTGATTTGTTCAAGGCCGCCCGCGGCATGTGGGGCGCGCTCAACAAGGACTCCATCCTGGAGCCGGCACTGGTGCACCTGGTGAACCGGCGCGTCGCGGCGCTCAACGGCTGCGCGTTCTGACAGGACATCAACGCTGCCGTGTGCAGCGCGCTGGGTGTCCCCGACGAGAAGATACTGGCCCTGGACGAGCACGCCGGCAGCCCGCTGTTCAGCGACGCGGAGAAGGCGGCGCTGGAATACGCCGACTGCATGACGCTGTCGGACCGGGACGTGCCCGATGCCCTGTTCGAGCGCCTGCGCAGCCACTACGGCGACGACGCCACCGTGGAGCTCACCGCCGTGATCGCCTGGGAGAACTGCTCCAGCAAGTTCAACCGGGCGCTGCGCATCCCCTCCCAGGGCCTGTGGCAGCGAGGCGGCTGATCTCGAGCTACCGTCACCTTCGCCCCGGTCGTGCCGCGGCACTGATCGAGCGCCGGTGCTTCGTTCAAGCCCCTGTTTTTCAACCACAGAGGCACAGAGGGCACAGAGAGTATCGGGACTCGGAATGGGGCCTCTTCCCCTGAACCTCTTCTCTGTGCCCTCTGTGCCTCTGTGGTTCAATCAATCGTGCGTCGATCGATGCCTACTTCCCCTTGAAAACCGGCTTTCGCTTCTCGTTGAAGGCGCGCACGCCTTCCAGGCGGTCCTCGGTGCCCACCAGGCGGTTGTAGGCCTCGATCTCGAACTGGTAGCCGTTGTCGCGGTCCACCTGGGTGGCCACGGACATGGACTTCTTCGCCTGCATCAGCGACAGGGGCGCGTTGGCGGCGATGGCGCGGGCGGTGTCCAGTGTCTCGGGCAGGAGCCGATCCGGCGCGCACACCCTGTTCACCAGGCCCCACTGGCATGCCTCCTCGGCGCTGAAGGGGCGGCCGGTGAGGATGATCTCCTTGGCGCGGCGCTCGCCCACGGCGTTGGGCAGGTGCTGCGTGCCCATGGCGCCGGGCATGATCCCCAGCGTCACCTCGGTGAGCGCGAAGCGTGCCTGGGTGGACGCGTAGCAGAAGTCCGCGGCCAGCGCCATCTCGCAGCCGCCGCCGTAGGCCGCGCCGTTGACCGCCGCGATCACCGGCAGCGGGACGTGGCGCATGGCGCGCACCCACTGCTCGAAGATGGCATGCTGGCGCTGCCACTGGGCATCGCTCATGCCGTTGCGCTCCTTGAGATCGCCGCCGGCGCAGAAGGCCTTGTCGCCGGCGCCGGTGAGCACCACACAGCGCACCTCCTCCTGGTCCACGTACAGGGACTCGAACAGCGCCTTCAGATCCACGCCCATCTGGGTGTTCATGGCGTTGCGCACCGCGGGGCGGTCGAGGGTCGCCACCAGGACGTGCCCGTCCACGCGCTCGACCCGCAGCGTCTCGTAGTCCGCGCGGATCACTCCATCACCTCGTCGTTGTGCTCGCCCAGCGCCGGCGCGAAGCGGCGCATGGCCGGGCGCTCGCCGTCGAAGCTCAGGGGCAGGCCCATCATCGGCGTGCGCGCCGGGTCCACCTGCTGCAGCATGCCGAGCGCCAGCGTCTGCGGCTCCTTCAGCATCTCGAGCGCGGTGCGCACCGGCGCGTTGGGGACGCCCGCCGCCTCCAGATCGGCGCTCCAGGCGTCGCGGCCGCGCTCCCGGAACAGCGGCTCCATCTCGGCGTTGAGGGCGGCGAGGTTCGCGTAGCGCCCCTGGTTGCTGGCGAAGCGGGGGTCGTCCGGCCACTCCGGGTGGCCCAGCACGCCGGCCAGCTTCTGGAACAGGCGGTCGTTGGGCGCCGCCACCACCAGCCAGCCGTCGGCGCACTCGTAGGCCTGGTACGGGGCCATGCCGCGCGCGCCGGAGCCCTGGCGCACCGGGTTGTGGCCCGTCTCCTGCGCCGATGACGCGTGGTGGGTCATCCAACCGAGGGCCGTCTCGTACAGGGACGTGTCGACGATGCAGCCGCGCCCTGTGGCGGCGCGACGGTTGAGCGCCGCCAGGATGCCGATGACGCTCCACATGCCGGTGCCCATGTCCACGATGGAGGTGCCCACGCGGATGGGCGGGCGGCCCTCCTCGCCGGTGACGCTCATGATGCCGCCGAAGGCCTGCATCAGCGGGTCGTAGCCCGGGCGGCCCTTGAGCGGCCCGACGCGGCCGAACGCGCCCATGTTGCAGTAGATCAGCCGCGGGTTCTCGGCGGTGAGCGCCTCGGCACCGAGCCCGTTCCTCTCGGCGGTGCCGGGGCGCATGTTCTGGATCACCACGTCCGCCTGCTCCACGCAGTAGCGGCGCAGCCACTGCCGCTGGCCCGGGTCCTTCACGTCCAGGGTGATGCCGCGCTTGTCGCGGTTGAAGGCGTTGTAGTACGAGGAGCTGCCGTCCGGCAGCACCTGCCCCCACTGGCGCGCGTCGTCGCCGCCGTCGGGGCGCTCCACCTTGATCACGTCGGCGCCCAGCGCGGCCAGCACCCAGCCGGCGTAGGGCGCGGCCACGCTGGTGCCGAGCTCGACCACCCTGACGCCGGCCAGGGGAACGGAGGGAGGTGGCGTGTCCATGTCGCGGTCCATCGGTGTCCGGCCGTGCACCGGAGGGACGCATTCTGCCGCGATCCGTACCCTATGATAAGGCTCGCAACGACGGACGCAGGAGCCTCCCCATGAGACGATTCTCCCGACGTGCGCACCGGGCCGGGCTGGCGCCGGGCACGCTCAAGGTCACCGACACACCCCCCGCGCACGTGCCGGGCATCCGCATCGTCGACTTCGATTCCGCCGGCCTGGAGGAGCGCGCCGGCGCGTCCCTGGACGACTGCCTGGCGGGACCGCGCGAGGGCACGACCCGCTGGATCGACGTGGACGGCGTGCACGACGCGCAGCTGGTGACGGCGCTCGGCCAGCACTTCGGGCTGCATCCGCTGCTGCTGGAGGACGTGGTGACGGTGGCCCAACGCAGCAAGGTGGAGGCCTACGGCGACGCCACCTACCTGGTGGTGCGCATGCTGCAGCTCGACGCCGCCGGCGCCGAGGTCTCCAGCGAGCAGCTCTCCATCGTCATCACCGGCAACACCCTGATCTCGTTCCAGGAACGCCCCGGAGACGTGTTCGACGGCGTGCGCGAGCGGCTGCGCGCCGGGCGGCCGCGGATCCGCACCGGCGGTCCGCCCTATCTGGCCTACGCGCTGCTGGACGCGGTGGTGGACCACTACTTCGTGCTCCTGGAGCGCATCGGCGACCACATCGAGGTGCTGGAGGAGGCGCTGGTGAGCGACCCGACGCCTGGCACCCTGTCCGGCATCCACGCGCTCAAGCGCGAGCTCATCTACCTGCGCAAGTCCGTATGGCCGCTGCGCGAGGCCATCAGCACCATGCTGCGCGAGGAGTCGCTGCCCTTCGCGGGCGACCTGCACGTTTACCTCCGCGACCTGTACGACCACACCGTGCACGTCATCGAGACCATCGAGTCGTACCGGGATCTCAACGCCGGCATGCTGGACACGTACCTCTCGTCGGCCAGCAACCGCATGAACGAGATCATGAAGACGCTGACCATCATCGCCACGCTGTTCATCCCGCTCACCTTCCTCACCAGCGTGTACGGCATGAACTTCGACCACATGCCCGAGCTACACATGCAATGGGGCTACCCGGCGCTGTGGGGAGTGATCGTCGTGGCCAGCGCGTGGATGCTGCGCCTGTTCCGCCGTCGCGGCTGGCTGTGACCGCGCGGCGCCGTGCAACGGTAAGATGCGCGCCTCGACGCCGCGTGCCCTCGCCGCAGGGGAGTCCCGCACCCATGACCGACGCCGACCTCAGCCTGTCCCTGGAGGTGGACTACCCGGACATCCGCGACAGCGTGCGCAGGCTGTGCGCGGGCTTCCCGGGCGAGTACTGGCGCGGGCTCGAGAACCAGCCTCCCGAGCGCAGCTATCCCACGCAGTTCATCAACGCCCTGACGCAGGCGGGCTACCTGGCCGCACTCATCCCCGAGCGTTACGGCGGCGCGGGGCTCCCGATCCGCGGCGGCGCGGTGATCCTCGAGACCATCAACGCCACCGGTTGCAGCGCATCGCCGGGCCACGCCCAGATGTACACCATGGGCACGGTGCTGCGTCACGGCAGCGAGGAGCAGAAGGAGAGGTACCTCCCCGCCATCGCCCGCGGCGAGCTTCGCCTGCAGGCCTTCGGCGTCACCGAGCCCACCACCGGCTCCGACACCACCCAGCTGAAGACCCGCGCCGAGCGCCAGGGCAACGGCTACGTCATCAACGGCCAGAAGGTGTGGACCAGCCGTGCCGCCCACTCCGATCTCATGCTGCTGCTGGCGCGCACCACGCCGGCGGACCGGGTGCAGAAGCGTACCGAGGGCCTGTCCACCTTCCTGGTGGATCTGCGCGAGGCGACGAAGAACGGCTGCACCATTCGCCCCATCGACGCGATGATCAACCACAACACCTGCGAGGTGTTCTTCGACGACGTGCCCATTCCCGGCGACGCACTCATCGGCGAGGAGGGCAAGGGCTTTCGCTACATCCTGGACGGCATGAACGCGGAGCGCTGCCTCACCGCCAGCGAGGCCATCGGCACCGGACGCTGGTTCATCGAGAAGGCCGTCGCCTACGCCAACGAGCGGGTGGTGTTCGGCCGGCCCATCGGCCAGAACCAGGGGATCCAGTTCCCCATCGCCCACGCCCACGCCCAGCTGGAGGCGGCAGACCTGATGGTGCGCAAGGCCACCGCTCTGTTCGACGGCGGCCGTGCCTGCGGCGCCGAGGCCAACATGGCGCGCCTGCTGTCCTCGGAGGCCGCCTGGGCCGCGGGCGAGGCCTGCTTCACGACCCACGGCGGCTTCGCCTTCGCCCGCGAGTACGACATCGAGCGCAAGTGGCGCGAGGCGCGCCTGGCGCGCACCGCCCCGGTGTCCGGCAACATGATCCTCAACTACATCGCCCAGCACGTGCTGGGGATGCCGCGCTCCTACTGAGCAGGTGTGACCGGTCATGACCCAGGTCTTCGAGGAGCTGGACCACCGGGACACGGCGCTCGGCGAGCTCAGCCTGCGCCGGCGCACCGAGCCGCGGGTGGGCAACACGCTGGTCTACGAGGTGAAGCTCGGCGACGAGTTCCTCATGTCCAGCCTGTTCACCGCCGGCGAGACGGCGCTCGCCGAGCGCGGGCTGGCGTGGGTGGAGGGCGATGCGCTGGACGTGGTGGTGGGCGGCCTCGGGCTCGGCCACACCGCGGCGGCAGCCCTCGGCGACCCGCGGCTGCGGGAGCTGCTGGTCATCGAGTACCTGGGGCCGGTGGTGGGCTGGCACCGCCAGGGGCTGGTGCCGCTGGGCGGGACCCTGTGCGGCGATCCCCGCTGCCGGCTGGTGCACGGCGACTTCTTCGCGCTGGCCACCGGCGGCGACGGCTTCGACTTCGCGCAGCCCGGCCGGCGCTTCCACGCGGTGCTGCTGGACGTGGACCACTCGCCGGATCACCTGCTTGCCGGCGGCAACGCGGGCTTCTACACCCGCGAAGGGCTCACCGCCCTGACCCGCTACCTGCACCCCGGCGGCGTGTTCGCCCTGTGGTCCAACGACCCGCCGGACGGCGCCTTCCTCGCGCGCCTGCGCGAGGCCTTCCCGGAGGCGGAGGCGGCACCGGTTCGCTTCGACAACCCCTACACCGGCGGCGAGGCCGCCTGCACCATCTACCGCGCCCGCAGCTCGCCCCGATGAAGGCGGTCGGCACCATCACGGGCTATCACGCCCACGTGTACTTCGACGCGGACACCGTGGACCGGGCCACGGCCCTGTGCGAGGAGGCCGCCCGGCGCCTGCCGGTGAGCATGGGCCGGATCCACCGCAAGCCCGTGGGGCCACACCCACGCTGGAGCTGCCAGCTGGCCTTCGGGCCGGAGGCCTTCGCGGACGTGGTGCCCTGGCTCGCCCTGAACCGGCAGGGACTGACCGTGTTCGTGCACCCGGAAACCGGCGACCCGGTGGCGGATCACCGGGATCACGCCCTGTGGATGGGGACGATGGAGCCCCTGGACCTGTCGGTGCTGTAGCGCCGCCGCGCCCTGGCAGGCGCTCAGCGCACGGTGTAGCCCCGCCCCTCCATGCAGGCGCTCAGCGCGCGGCGGAGATCGTCCGGGTGCGGTCCTGGCGCCGGAAGGTACTCGGTGGTGATCACCTCCTCCTCGGCGTAACGGGTGCGCGGCGGGCCGGCGAGCGCGCCCAGGAACCACGACGCCGCCCCCACCGCCGCGCCGATGGCGGCGCCGGCGCCCGCGTCGCCGGCGATGGCACCGCCCAGCGCGCCCAGGGCGGCACCGCCCGCGGCGGACGGCAGCGGGTTGTCAGGATATCCGCGGTGGTAGACCGGAACGAGGCGTACGGTGCGCGTCGTGCGGGTGGTGCCCGCGGTCGGATCCGGCCGGGTCTGGCGCCAGGCCCAGCGCTCGCACTCCTGTCGATCCTGGGTGGTGCGGGCCTCGTCCTGACCCTCGCTGGGATAGAAGTAGAGCTGCGGCATGTCGGGCAGGGCTCGCGACGGCGCCGCATGGGTCTCGTACACCACCACCGGGCGCTCGTGGATCACCACCGGGGCCGGCCGGTAGTAGTACGGCTCCGGGTACAGGGGCGCGTGGTAGGCGAAGTGGACGCGGCTGCGCCGGCGGTAGCTGCCGAAGTGCAGGCTGATGCCCGAATGGACGTGCCGGCGGTGGTGGCCATGGCCGAAATGTCGATGGCCGTAGCCGGTGTGGCCGTAGCCGTGGCGATGGCCATGGCCGTAGCCGCCGGCCGCGGCGCTGTCGGGGAACAGCATCGCCACCAGCGCCGCGACGGCCGCCGCCAGCAGCAGGGACCAGCGCAGGTGGACAGACTTTCGGGATGCGAACATGAACGCCTCCCGCTGGCGTCCCGCCTCGAGGGTGGTTACATGGTAAACCCCTGATGCACCACCTGCAGCGCCTCCCGGATCTCCCCCGCGAGGCGCGCCACCGTCGCGGCGGCGGGCTCGCGCCGCCCGAGCGGGCCACCCTGCCCGGACCACAGGGACAGGTAGTCCGAGTGCCCCTGCCTGCCCGCCTCGGCGCGCATGCCGCGGGTGAGTGCGTTCTGCACCGGGTACGGCAGGATGCGCTCCGGATGAGCCGGGTCGCCCACCTCGCGCATGACCCGGTTGACGATGCCCCGGGCGGGGCGGCCCGAGAACGCGCGGGTGATGCGGGTCTCGTGGGGCTTCGCCGCCAGCACCGCGTCCTTGTGGCACGCCGGTGTCCCGGACTCGTCGCACACCAGGAACGCGGTGCCCATCTGCACCGCCGACGCCCCCAGCGCCAGCGCCGCAACGATGCCGCGCCCGTCCATGATCCCGCCGGAGGCGACCACCGGCACCGTGACCGCGTCCACCACCTGCGGCACCAGCGCCATGGTGCCGATCATGGCCGCCGCGAAATCGCCGCCGAAGGTGCCCCGGTGGGCACCCGCCTCGGCGCCCTGGGCCACCACCGCGTCGACGCCGGCGGCTTCCAGCGCCACCGCCTCGTCCACCGTAGTGGCGGTGCCCAGCACCAGCATGCCGGCGTCCTTCGCCGCCGCCAGGTCCGCGGCCGGCGGGATGCCGAAGGTGAAGCTGAATGCCGCCGCGCCGCTGGCCAGCACCGCGGGCACCTGGGCGGCGTAGGGGTCGCGCACGTCGTTCGGGAGCGCCGGCGGGGGGAGGCCCAGCTCGGCGTGGTAGGGCACCAGCGCGCCCAGCGCGGGCGACGGGTCGGCGGGCAGCGACGGCTCCGGCTGCGGCGAGAACAGGTTGATGCCGAAGGGCCGGTCCGTGAGGGCGCGGATGGACCGCGCCGTGCGGACGATGGCCTCCGGCGCCTGGTAGGCGCTGCCCACGAAGCCGAGGCCCCCCGCCTGGGCCACCGCCGCCACCAGCTCCGGCGTGGTGGTGCCGCCCGCCATGGGCGCCTGAATCACCGGCACCCGCATCCCCAGCCGCTCCATCAGCGCGTTGCCCATGCCCCGGCCCTCCGACCCGCTCGATGTCGCTTTCTGCTTCCGGGCGCATCATAGGCTTGACCAAATGTTCCTTGGAAATGAAAAATAACGAACGAAACAATCTCCAGAAGAGAACGATGGACCTGGCCACCCTGCGCCTGTTCAAGGCCGTCGTGGACGAAGGCGGCATCAGCCCCGCGGCGCGCAAGCTGCACCGGGTGCAGTCCAACGTGTCCACCCGCGTCCAGCAGCTCGAGGCGGACCTGGGCGTGGACCTGTTCATCCGCGACAAGCGCCGCCTGCACCTGTCGCCGTCCGGCGAGCTGTTCCTGGAGTACGCCGAGCGCCTGCTCGCCACCTGGGAGCAGGCCCGCGCGGCCGTGCAGGCGGACGCGCCCCGGGGCACCCTGCGCGTGGGCACCCTGGAGAGCACGGCGGCGAGCCGCCTGCCGGCGCTGCTGGCGCGCTACCACGATCGCTACCCGGCGGTGCGCGTGGAGCTCGCCACCGGCACCACCGACGCGCTGCTGCGCGCGGTCACGGAGCGCGAGCTGGCGGCCGCCTTCGTGGCGGACTTCGACGGCGGGCGCGCACTGCAATCCGATGGCGTGTTCCGCGAGGAGCTGGTGGCGGTGACGTCGCGCGCGCACCCGGCCATCCGCCGCGCCCGCGACGTGCGGGCGGACACCATCATCTGCTTTCCCGAGGGCTGCGCGTACCGGCGCCGCATCCAGGCCTGGCTGGCCACCGACGGCGTGGCACCGGAGCGCGTGCTGGAGCTGTCGTCGTATCACGCCATCGTCGCCTGCGTCGCGTCCGGCACCGGCATCGCGCTGGTACCGCGCTCGGTGCTGGCCACCATGCGCGACGGCGGCGGCGTGGCGGTGCACCGGCTGCCGGCGCGCCACGCCCGCTCGCAGACCGCCCTGGTGTGGCGCGCCGACACGCCGTCGCTGGCGCTGGAGGCGCTGCGGCGCGAGGTCCGCGAGACCCGCCGCTGACGGCCCGGTGCCGGCGAGCAGGCCGTCAGAAGATGGAGATCCCGGTGCGCGTGGTGAACAGCTCCAGCGCCAGGCTGCCCGCGTGGGAGTTGCCGCTGCCGTCCAGTCCCGGTGACCAGACGCACACGCTGAAGTGACGCGGCATGGCGCACACGATGCCGCCGCCCACGCCGCTCTTGCCCGGCAGCCCCACCCGGTAGGCGAAGTCGCCGGCGGCGTCGTAGGTGCCGCAGGTCAGCATGATGGAGTTGATGAACTTCGCCTGGCTGCGCGACACCACCGCCTCGCCGGTGGCGGGCAGCTGCCCGTCACAGGCGAGGAAGGCGCAGGCGTTGGCGAGATCCACGCAGCTCATGGCCATGGAGCAGTGGTGGAAGTACGCGTCCAGCACCGTCGCCGGGTCGTTGTGCAGGTTGCGGAAGCTCTTCAGGAAGTGCGCCATGGCCGCGTTGCGGTGGCCGGTGGCGCGCTCCGATTCCGCCACGGCCAGGTCGAACGTCACGGACGGGTTCCCCGCGAGGGTACGCACGAAGTCCAGCACCGTGGCCTTGGCGTCGTGCAGGTGGGACAGGATCACGTCGGTGACCACCAGCGCGCCGGCGTTGATGAAGGGGTTGCGGGGGATGCCCTCCTCGCGCTCGAGCTGCACCAGGGAGTTGAAGGGGTTGCCGGAGGGCTCACGGCCGGTGCGCCGCCACAGCCCCTCGCCTTCGAGCTGCAGGGCCAGGGTCAGTGCGAACAGCTTCGAGATGCTCTGGATGGAGAACGGGGCGCGCGCCTCGCCGGTGGTGAACACCTCGCCCTCGGCGGTGCGCACCGCCATGCCGAAGTGGCGAAGCGACACCCGCGCGAGCTCGGGGATGTAGCTCGCCACCCGGCCCGCCTCCAGCTCCCCGGCCACGTCCTCGCGGATGCCGTCGATGATGTCCTGCCAGTCCACGCGGCGGAGCATACCCGAGACGAAAAAAGCGGCGGGCCCGGACCGTGGCCCGGACCCGCCGCAACAGGGAGAGCGGCGCGGCGCGCCGCGTCAGCGGTAGCCGCGCGTGGCGTGGTCACCCAGCAGGAAGCCGCCCAGCGTGCCGGCCGCGGTGGCCGCGAGCTGGCCCCGGCCGCCGCCGATCTGTGAGCCCACCAGGCCGCCGATGGCGGCGCCCATGATGGCGCCGGCGTTGAGCGACGAGCCGCCCGAGTAGCCCGAGTCGTGGCCGTATCCGTAGTCGCGCCGGACCTCCGGCGGCTCGCGGTAGACGCGGCGCTCCACCACCCGCGGCTCGTGGTACACGTGCCGCTCCACCACCCGCGGCTCGTGGTACACGTGCCGTTCCACCACCCGCGGCTCGTGGTAGTAGTGGTGGTGCTCCACCACCTTCACCTTCTTCTTGTACTTGTACTTGCCGTGGCCGTGGCCCCGGTCGTGGTCGTAGTGGTGATGGACGACGTGGTGGGTCCGGGACCGGTATCCGCGGTCGTCGTCATCGTCGTCCCCGTGGGCGGCGGCCGCCCCGGACAGCCCCAGCGCCATGACGCCGGCGGCGGCCGCGGCGGCGAGGCGCCGCAGGGCATTACGCTCGTGGCTGGTGGTGTTCATCGCGTGCTCCTTCAGGTTGCGTTCAGGTTCACCGCGCGTCGGGGCCGGGTGGCCCTTCGCGCACGGTGCACATCCTCGAAGCGGCGCGCTGAATCCGGACTGAATGAGGTTACCCGTTTGCATCCTCGCGCAGCATGGCGGCGCACTTCTCGCCGATCATGATGCACGCGGCGTTGGTGTTGCCGGACACCACCGTGGGCATGACGGAGGCGTCGGCCACCCGCAGCCCCGCCACGCCGCGCACCCGCAGGCGCGCGTCCACCACCGCGCCCGCGTCCGGGCCCATGCGGCAGGTGCTCGCGGGATGGAAGATGGTATAGCCGGTGTCGCGGATGTACTCCGCGAGCGCCGCGTCGCCCTCCACCTCCGGACCGGGCAGCACCTCGCGCTTGACCAGCGGCGCGATGGCCGGCTGCGCGATGATGCGGCGCGCGAGCTTCATGCCCGCGAGCATGGTGTCGCGGTCGCCTTCCGTCGCCAGGTAGTTGGGCTGGATCTCCGGCTTCGCGAACGGGTCGGGGCTCGCAATGCGGATGGTGCCGCGGCTCTCGGGCCTGAGCTGGCACACCGAGGCGGTGAAGCCGGAGAAGCCGTGCAGCCCCTCTCCCGGCGCCCTGGCACTGAAGCGGATGAAGTGGAACTGCACGTCGGGGCTCGCGAGCTCGGCTCGGGTGCGCGCGAACACCCCCACGTGGCCCGCGCCCACCGCGAGCGGCCCGGTGCGCTTCGCCAGCCACTGGATCCCGGCCTTGAGCTTGAGCAGGGGATTTCGCACCTCGTCGTTCACGGTCCACCGCCGCGTGCACTCGTAGACGTTGCGCGCCTGGTAGTGGTCCTGGAGATCGGCACCGACGCCGGTGAGCTCGTGACGCACGGGGATGCCGTGGGCCTTCAGCAGCTCTGCCGGGCCGAGCCCCGAGAGCTGCAGCAGCTGTGGCGAGTTGATGGCGCCGCCCGAGAGCACGATCTCGGCCCGTGCCCGCGCCTCCACGTCGCGCCCGCGCTGGCGGTAGCGCACGCCGGTGGCGCGCCGCCCGTCGAACACGAGCCCCGTGGCATGGGCCTCGGTCTCCACGTGCAGGTTGCCCTTCCAGCGTGCCTTCTTCAGGTACGCCGTGGCGCTGGAGCAGCGCAGCCCCTTGCGCACCGTGAGCTGAAAGTAACCCGCACCCTCCTGCACCGCGCCGTTGAAGTCGTCGTTGCGCGGCAGGCCCGCCTGCTCGGCGGCCGCGATGTAGGCCTCGCATAGCGGGTGCGGGAAGGTGTCGGACACGCCCAGCGGCCCGCCGGCGCCGTGGTAGTCGTCGGCGCCCCGGCACTGGTCCTCGGCGCGCACGAAGAACGGCAGCACGTCCTCGTAGCTCCAGCCGGCATTGCCCAGCTGGCGCCAGTGGTCGAAGTCCTCGCGCTGACCGCGGATGTAGACCAGCCCGTTGATGGCGCTGGAGCCGCCCAGCACCTTGCCCCGCGGCCAGGTGATGCGGCGCCCGCCGCTGCCGGGGACGGGCGCCGTCTCGTAGCCCCAGCCGATGCGCGGATCGAACATGGTGCGGTAGTAGCCCACCGGCACGTGGATCCAGGGGTTGCGATCCTCGGGGCCTGCCTCCAGCAGCAGCACCCGCGTCTCCCGGTCCTCCGCCAGCCGGCCCGCCACGGCGCAGCCCGCGGATCCGGCGCCGATGACGATGTAGTCGTACTCCCGCATGCGTCCCGTGCTCCGTCTCGAGGACGCAATGCTGCGTTGCCGCGCCCCGCGGCGCAATCGGACGTTCCCGCGCCCCGTGGCGCGATCAGATCACGTCGCTGAACAGCCGTGAGCCTGGCTCGCGCCGCCACAGGCGCGCGTCGAACGCCATGCACACGTTGCGCACGAAGGGCCGGCCGGCGCGGGTGACTCGCACCGCGCCGTCGGCGAGCTCCACGAGGCCGTCACGCTCCATCTCGCGCAGCCGCTCCACGCCGGCGTGCACGGTGGCGGGCTCGCCGGACTCGACGCGGGTCTCGAACCGGCACATGAGGTCGAGGATGTGCCGGCGCAGCACCAGGTCCTCGTCGTCCAGCAGGTGCCCGCGGAAGCCGGGCAGCTCGCCCGCGTGCACCCGGGCCGCGTAGCGGCGCAGATCCTTCTCGTTCTGGGAGAAGCCGTACCAGGCGTCGCCGATGGCGGACATGCCGAGTCCGACGCAGAGCCGCGTGTGCAGCGGCGTGTAGCCCATGAAGTTGCGGTGCACCGTGCCCGTGCGCGCCGCGCGCCCGAGGGCGTCCGCCGGCAGCGCGAAGTGGTCCATCCCGATCTCGTCGTAGCCGGACTCCAGCAGGATTGCACGCCCGCACTCGTACAGCGCGCGCTTCGCGTCGCCGCGAGGGATGTCTGCCTCCGAGAAGCGCCGCTGGGCGATGCCCTTGATCCACGGCACGTGGGCGTAGCCGTAGAACGCGATGCGATCCGGGGCGAGCCGCGTCACCTGCTCCATGGTGTCGGCAATGCCCGCGAGGCGCTGGCGAGGCAGCCCGTAGATGAGGTCGTAGTTGACCGAGTCGTAGCCGATGTCGCGTGCAGTCTGCGTGATCCGCGCCACCTGCTCGTGGGTCTGCACCCGGTTGATGGTCTCCTGCACCACCGGATCGAAGTCCTGGACGCCGAGGCTCAGGCGCCGGAAGCCGAGCGCGTGCAGCACCTCCAGGTGCTCGCGGGTGGTGGTGTTCGGGTGCGCCTCGAGGGCGAACTCGTGCAGGTCCGTGACGCCGCCGCCGTCGAGCAGCCCGCCCACGAGCCGCGCCAGGTTCGTGGGCGAGAAGAAGGTCGGCGTGCCGCCGCCCAGGTGCAGCTCCCGGATGCGCGGCGCCGCGCCGAACAGGTCCAGGTACAGGTCCCACTCCTCGAGCACGGCGCGCACGTAGGGCTCCTCCAGGGCGTGGTCGCGGGTGAACTTCTTGATGCAGCCGCAGAAGGTGCACGGCGACTCGCAGTAGGGGAGGTGCACGTACACGCTGATGCCGTCGCAGGGGTTGCTCTCGGCGAAGGCGCGCCCGGCCACCGCACGCCAGCGCCCGGGCGAGTAGCTGTCCGCGTCCCAGAACGGCACCGGCGGGTAGCTCGTGTAGCGAGGCCCGGGGACGTTGTACTTGGCGACGAGCGATTGCATCGTGGCCCAGATTGAAGCGGCCCTGGATGGCGGCCCAGTTGATCCGGATCATCCCGGAGCCTGCCCGGCACGCGGCACCACGGTATGATTCGGATCCGATGGAGGCCCTGATCGAGTTCCTGCACATGGGTGGCTACGCGTTCTACGTGTGGTGGTCCTACGCCATCGTGGCCGCGCTGCTGGCGCTCAACATCGCCGTGCCCCTCGCCCGCGCGCGCCGCCAGCGGCGGCGCCTGAAGCGCCTCGCCGAGGCCGCCGGCGAGGGCACCGTCCCGACCCGGGCGGCATGACCGGCTTCTTCATCGCCGCGGCCGTCATGGTGGCCGTGGCGCTGGCCTTCCTGGTGCCGCCGCTGATGCGCGGCGTCTCCGGCGGGCCGTCCCGCGCCGGACCGTCGCGCCGCGACGTGGGTGTCGCGGTGCACCGGGAACGGCTGCGCGAGCTGGAGGTGGAGCGGGACGCCGGCGAGATCGACGCCGAGGCCTTCGCCGCGGCCCGCGACGAGCTGGATCGGGAGCTGCTCGAGGAGCTCGGCACCCTGGACGAGGCCCGGCCGGCGCCGCCGCGGGCGCGGCCCTGGGCGGCCGTGTCGGTGGCGGTGGCGCTGCCGCTGGCGGCGGCGGGGGTCTATCTGGCCGTGGGATCCCCCGACCTGCTCGTGCCGGGTGCCCGGACCGCCCCACCAGCGGTGGCGGGTGCCCGGACCGCCCCACCAGAGGCGGCGGGTGGGGCACCGCCGTTGGAGGACATGGTGGCGCGGGTGGAGCAACGCCTGCGGGAGCACCCGGACGACGCCCGCGGCTGGCTGGTGCTGGGACGCACCTACCAGCTCATGGGCCGGCTGGAGGAGGCGCGCGCGGCGCTGGCGAAGGCGCTGGCCCTCACGCCGGACCACCCGGAAGCCCTGGTGAGCCAGGCCGAGACCCTGGCGTCCCTGGCCGGCGGTGACCTCTCCGGCGAGCCGGTACGGCTCGTTGAGCGTGCGCTGGCGGTGACGCCGGACATGCCCCGGGCCCTCTGGCTCGCGGGCGTGCACGCCTACAACACCGGCGACTCCGACGCGGCGGTGGCCTGGTGGCGCAAGACCCTGGCCGTGCCGGGGCTGGATGCCGGCTCCCGGGAGCAGATCCGCGCCGCCATCGCGGACGCCGGCGGCACGGCGGAAGCCGAGGGCCAGGCGCCGGCAGCGGCGGCGTCGGTGCGGGTGGAGGTGTCCCTGGCGCCTGAGCTGGTCGGGCGGATCACCGGTGGCGAGGCCCTGTTCGTGTTCGCCCGCGCACCCGCCGGCCCGCCCATGCCGCTGGCGGTCAAGCGCTTTACCGCCGACCGGCTGCCGCTCACCGTCACCCTGGACGAGTCCGACGCCATGGCGCCGGAGCTGTCCATGGCGGGGGCCGAGGAGGTGGTGATCACCGCGCGCATCTCGCGCTCGGGCGACCCCGTCGCGGCCTCCGGCGACCTGCAGGGCGAGAGCGCGCCAGTGGCCACCCGCGGCGCGCATCCGGTGCGCGTAGTGGTGGACCGGGTGATCCCCTGATTCCGGCCGCTGCCGGTCAGTCCCGCTGGTCGCGTGCCAGCAGCGCATCCAGGCGCGAGCGCTCCTCCTCCGACAGCGCGCCCGCCGGCGCCCGCCCGCCGCGGCGTGTGAGGGCGCGCGCCAGCACCGCGAGCCCGGCGAGCACCAGCAGCGCGGGCCCGGCCCACAGCAGCGCCGTCACCGCATTCACCGGCGGACGGTAGAGCACGAAGTCGCCATAGCGCGCGGTCATGTACGCGGTGATCTCCCCGTCGGTGCGTCCCTCGTGGAGCATGCGGTACACCTCCCGGCGGAGATCCTGGGCCAGGGGCGCGTCCGAGTCGGCGATGTTCTGGTTCTGACACACCAGGCAGCGCAGCTCGTCGATGAGATGCTTGTAGCGAACCTCGAGCGTCGGTGTCGCGAACTGCCGCGGCTCGAATGTCACGGCCCGGGCGGCACCCGCCGACAGCGCCAGGGCGAGGAGCAGGATCGCGGCGCGCACGCCGTTCACCGCGCCGGCGCGCCGCCCACCGCGTCGCGGGCGCTACTGGCGCGAGCCGGCTCGCCGGCGTCGCCGGTCACCGCCTCAAGCGCCCGCGAGCGCACCCGGTAGCGCCGGTCCGCCGCCGCCACCAGTCCACCGATGGCCATGATCAGCGGCCCGAGCCAGATGAGCCGGATGAGCGGCTTGACCTGCACCCGCACTGCCCACGCGCCCTCGCCCACCGGCTCGCCCAGGGCCACGAACACGTCCCGGGCGAGGCTCGCGTCGATGGCCGCCTCGGTCATGGGCTGGGCCTGGACCGGGTAGACGCGCTTCTCCGGGGTGAGCAGGGCCACGCGCTCGCCATTGCGCAGCACCTCCACGTGGCCGCGCGTGGCGGTGTAGTTCGGCCCCGGAACCTGCGACACGTCGCCGAAGCGGAAAGTGTAGCCGGCGTACTCGTAGCTACCGCCGGGCGCCATGCGCAGATCCGTCTGATTGTCCCAGGCGCTCACGCCGGTGATGCCGATCACCGTCACCGCGAACCCCAGGTGGGCGATGGTCATGCCCAGGAACGCGGGCCGCAGCCGGCGAACCGCCGCGCCGCTGCGGGCGTGACGCAGGCGATCGCGCACGCCCAGGGCGGTGGATGCGATAATCCACAGCGCCGTGCCGAGCCCCGCCGCCGTCAGCCACCAGCGGGGTGACGGCTGCAGGTACACCCACGCGAGCGCCAGCGCGAAAGCGCCCGCCAGCCACGGCCACAGCCGCCGCGCATGGCGCGCGAACCCGTCGCGCTTCCAGCGGACCAGCGGCCCGAGGCCCACCAGCAGCGCCAGCGGCAGCATCAGGGGCACGAACACCGCGTTGAAGTACGGCGGCCCGACGGAGATCTTGCCGAGCGCGAGCGCGTCCACGATGAGCGGGTACAGGGTGCCCAGCAGCACCGAGGCGCTGGCCACCACCAGCAGCACGTTGTTCACCAGCAGGAGCGTCTCGCGGCTGAACAGGGCGTTCGACGTGTCGCCCACCACCCGCGCGCCGCGCCACGCGAACAGGACGAGCGCACCGCCCACCACCACCAGCAGGAAGGCCAGGATGAACACGCCGCGCGTGGGGTCGGTGGCGAAGGCGTGCACCGACACCAGCACCCCGGAGCGCACCAGGAAGGTGCCCAGCAGGCTCAGGGAGAAGCCGAAGATGGCGAGCAGCACGGTCCAGGCGCGGAACGCGCCGCGCTGCTCGGTCGCCGCCTGGGAGTGCATCAGGGCGGTGGCGAGCAGCCACGGCATGAACGATGCGTTCTCCACCGGATCCCAGAACCACCAGCCGCCCCAGCCGAGCTCGTAGTACGCCCACCAGCTCCCCAGCGCGATCCCCAGCGTGAGGAAGACCCACGCCACGGTGGTCCACGGCCGCGTCCAGCGGGTCCACGCCGCGTCCACACGCCCGTCCAGCAGCGCCGCCACCGCGAAGGCGAAGGGCACTGCCAGGCCCACGTAGCCCATGTACAGCATGGGCGGGTGGATGATCATCCCCGGATCCTGCAGCAGCGGGTTGAGATCCCGCCCCTCGGCCGCCGCCGGCACCAGTCGGTCGAAGGGATTGGAGGTGCCGAGCATGAACAGCAGGAAGCCCACGCTGATCAGCCCCATCACCGCCAGCACCCGGGCCCGGAACACCTCCGGCAGGCTGCGGGAGAAGAAGCTCACCGCCACTGTCCAGCCGGACAGCACAAGCGCCCACAGCAGGACCGATCCCTCGTGCCCGCCCCACACCGCCGACACCCGGTAGAACAGCGGCAGGCGCGAGTTGGAGTTCTGCGCCACGTAGGCCACGGAGAAGTCGTAGGCCACGAACGACGCGGTGAGGCAGACGAAGGAGGCGAGCAGGAACAGGCCCTGGGCGCGCGCCGCGGGCTCCGCCAGCGCGCGCCAGGCGGCGCCGCCCGCGCCGGCGCCGCCGGCCAGCGGCGCCAGCGCCTGCACGCTGGCCATGGCCAGCGCCATGACCAGGGCGAACTGACCGATCTCCGGGATCATCGCGCCGCGGCGCCCTGGGCGCGCATCAGCTCCCGCACCCAGGCGCTGGACCGCTCGCGCTCCAGCACCTCCGTGCGCGCGCGCACCAGCAGCACCCACGCGTAGTAGAGCTTGAAGGCCACCGCCATCAGCAGCAGCGGCACCAGCATGGTCCAGTGGATTGCCGGCCCGTCGAGACGGGTCACCGTCGCGCCCTGGTGCAGCGTGTTCCACCACACCACCGAGTAATGGATGATGGGGATGTTCACCACGCCCACCAGCGCCAGTACCGCCGAGGCGCGTCCCGCCGTGCGCGGATCCTCGATGGCGGAGCGCAGCGCCATGTAGCCGAGATACAGGAACAGCAGGATCAGCTCCGACGTCAGGCGCGCGTCCCACACCCAGTAGGTGCCCCACATGGGCTTGCCCCACAGCGCGCCGGTGACCAGTGCGAGGAAGGTGAAGGTGGCGCCCACGGGCGCGCTGCTGGCCGCCACCACGTCGGCCAGCTTCATGCGCCACACCAGGGCGATGCCCGCGGCGGCGGCCATCACCACGTAGACGAACAGGCTCATCCACGCGCTGGGCACGTGCACGAAGATGATCCGGTAGCTGTCTCCCTGCTGGTAGTCCGGCGGCGCCACCACCAGCCCCAGGTACAGCCCGGCCGCGGCCAGCAGGGCGAAGCCCCAGGCGCACCAGGGCACGAGGGCGCCGGCCAGGCGGTAGAAATGCGGCGGCGAAGCGAAGCGGTGGGCAAAGGCCCAGCCGCGGGTGGCCAGAGGCGTCGCCATCACGAAGGAGCCATCAGGGGATCGCCATCACGCGGCAGCGCGCTCCAGCCCGAACTCGCTCCACACCCGCGTGAGGGCTGTCACCAGGTGGTCCATGTCCGCGTCGCTGTGCACCGGCGACGGGGTGATGCGCAGCCGCTCGGTGCCCCGCGGCACCGTGGGGTAGTTGATGGGCTGGACGTAGACCCGGTCGCGCTCCAGCAGCACGTCGCTCACCTGCTTGCACAGGGCCGCGTCGCCCACCATCACCGGCACGATGTGGCTCGGATTCTCCAGGAACGGGATCCCTGCCTGGCGCAGCCGCGCCTTGAGCGCGCGCACCCGCGCCTGGTGGCGCGCGCGCTCGGCGCCGCTCGTCTTGAGATGCCGCACGCTCGCCAGCGCGCCCGCCGCCACCGCCGGCGGCAGCGCCGTGGTGAAGATGAAGCCCGAGGCGTGGCTGCGCACGAAGTCACACAGCGCGCCGCTGGCCGCGATGTACCCACCGAGCACCCCGAACGCCTTGCCCAGCGTGCCCTCGATCACCGTCAGCCGGTCCGCCACCCCCTCGCGCTCCGCCACGCCCCCGCCGCGCGGCCCGTACAGCCCCACGGCGTGTACCTCGTCCAGGTACGTCATCGCACCGTGCGCCTGCGCCACCTCGCACAGCTCCGCGATGGGCGCGATGTCCCCGTCCATGGAGTACACCGACTCGAACGCCACCAGCTTCGGCCGGTCCCGCGCCACCTCGCCGAGCTTGCGGTCCAGGTCCTGCGGGTCGTTGTGGCGGAAGATGTGCTTGTCCGCCCGGCTGTGGCGGATGCCCTCGATCATCGACGCGTGGTTGAGCGCATCGGAGAACACCACACACTCCGGCAGCCGCGACGCCAGCGTCCCCAGTGCCGCCCAGTTCGACACGTAGCCCGAGGTGAACAGCAGCGCCGCCTGCTTGCCGTGCAGCTCCGCCAGCTCGCGCTCCAGCAGCACGTGGTAGTGGTTCGTCCCGGAGATGTTGCGCGTGCCCCCGGCCCCCGCCCCGCAGGCGTCCAGCGCTGCGTGCATGGCCGCGATCACGCCCGGGTGCTGGCCCATACCCAGGTAGTCGTTGGAGCACCACACGGTGACCGGCCCCCCCAGGCCGTGGTGGGTGGCGCGGGGGAACGCCCCGGCGCAGCGCTCCAGGTCGGCGAACACCCGGTAACGGCCCTCGCCGTGGAGCGTCTCGATGCTGGCCCTGAAGAAGCGCTCGTAGTCCATGACCCGGCCCCGGCAGTCCCAAAACGATACCTTAATCCTGCAGATCCGACACGACCCGCGACATGTTCCGGATCAATTGCCCGCCATGTCCACCCCCGCCCCGCGGGCGGGCACCGCCCGTCATTTCCCGCCCAGGCGGGCCCGCAGGTCGGCCACCGCCGCCTCCAGGGCGGATACCCGCGCCTCCAGGTCCTCCAGCTCCGCGTCCCCGCTGGGGCGCTCCTCCCGCGAGGGCGATGGCACCGGCGCCACGCTCTCGCCGCAGAACAGGTGCATCCAGCGTACCTCCCGCCGCCCGGGCTCCCGGGGCAGGGCACGCACGTGGGGCCCGTCCTCGCGCCGGGCCAGGGCGTTCAGCACCTGCTCCACCCCGTCCACGCTCTCGAAGGCGTGCAGCCGCACGCTGCGCGCGCGCAGCTCGCCGGGAGTCTGGGCGCCGCGCAGCATCAGCAGGCACAGCAGGGCCCGTTCCGGGCGGGAGAACTCCAGGGTGCCGAACAGCCGGCTGTCCAGGCGGTGGCCGAAGCGCCTCACGCGCCCCCCCGCGGAGCCCTGCTCGCGCACCAGTCGGGCCGCCACCAGCGCCTCCACGGCGTCGCGCACGCGGCCCTCGTCCAGCTGCATCACCGGCTCCCGGCTGGACTTCTGGTTGCAGCCCGCGGTGATGGCGTTGAGGGTCAGCGGGTACACGTCCGGAGTGGTGGCCTCCTTCTCCATCAGCACGCCCAGCACGCGTGTCTGCACCGCGTCCAGGATGATGCTCTCGGGGGCGCTCATGTCGGCTCCTTCACGGGGCGGCGCGGGGGGAGAGCCTGAGCCTTCCCGGACGTCCATTGCAACACCCGCCTGTAGTATGTTCACCGTCCGCAACGTCCCGGCCCGGAGCGCGCCTTGATCGCCCGCGAACACGCCCTCGCTCGACGCATCCTCGGCCTCGTCCCCATCAACAGCCTGGACCCGCGGCTGCAGGACCAGGCCCTGGCCCAGGGCGAGCTGCTGGAGTTCAAGCGGAAGAAGACGGTTTTCGAGGCGGGCGCCCGCGACCCCTACACCTTCTACCTGCTGGATGGGGAGCTGGAGCTGCAGGCCCAGGGCGCCTCGCCCGTGCGCATGCAGGCGGGCGACGAGAACGCCCGCCGGGCCCTGGCACAGCTGCAGCCGCGGCGCTACACGGCCGTGGCCATGACCCCGGTCACCTTGTTCCGCATCGAGCGCGCCGTGCTCGACCACATCCTGGCCGACGAGCAGATGCTGGAAGACGCCGCCGCCGGCTCGATGGACGTGCGCGAGATCGAGGAAGAGGAGGACGAGGGCGGCGACTGGATGACGCGCCTGCTCAGCTCCGAGCTGTTCATCCGCCTGCCCAACGAGAACATCCAGCGCTTCTTCACCGAGCTGGAGCCGCTGGAGGCGGCGGAAGGCACCCTGGTGGTGGAGCAGGGTACCCAGGGCGACTACCTCTACATCGTCGCGGAGGGACGCTGCGCGGTGGAGCGTCGCGCGCCGGGGGGCGGGCAGGAGGTGCAGCTCGCGGTGCTCAAGGAAGGGGACACCTTCGGCGAGGAGGCGATCATCTCCAACTCGCCGCGCAACGCCTCCGTGCGCATGCTGAACGACGGCATGCTCATGCGCCTGCCCAAGCAGGCCTTCCACGAGCTCATCGGCAAGCCGACCCTGAAGGCGGTGCCGTGGTCCGAGGCCAGCGCGATGGTCGAGTCCGGTGCCCAGTGGCTGGACGTGCGCTTCCCGGACGAACACGAGTCCCAGGCCATCGAGGGCAGTCGCAACGTGCCGCTCAACGCCCTCAGGCTGCAGGCCTCGAAGCTCGACCGCGACTCCCAGTACATCATGTACTGCGACACCGGGGCGCGCAGCTCGGCCGGCGCGTTCCTGCTCGCGCGGCTGGGCTTCGAGGTGTGCTACCTGGCCGGCGGCCTCGAGCGCTCGCCTCTGGGCCAGGGCGCGGCCGCCACCGTGCCGGCCGGGGAGGCGAGCGCCGCGGCACCGGCCGCCGAGGCAGCACCCATGGCCGCACCCGCATCCGCGGGCGGGGGGGTCGAGTTCGAGTTCGTGACCAGCGGCGCCGGGCCGCAGGGGGCGCAGAAGACCGACGCGCCGGAACCCGCGCCCGCCGGGGCGAAGGAGGCGCCGGCGCCCGGGCAGGCGGCGAAGCCGGCACCGACGCCCGCCGCGAAGCCCCAGCCCGCCCCTGCCCCGGCGACGCCTGCCGCGGCGCCGGCCCCCGCCGCGGTGGCGGACATGGGCGCGCTGCGCGCCCGGCTCGCCGCCCTGGAGGCGGAGCGTGACAAGGCCGCTGCCTACGGCAAGAAGGCCGCGGACACCGCCCGCGAGCTCAAGCGCCGCTACGAGGAGCTCGCCGGCAGCCTGAAGGCGGAGCGGTCGCGGCGCGAGACCCTGGACAAGGAGCTGGCCGCGGCCAAGGCGGACGCCCAGCGCGCCGAGAGCCTGGAGCAGTCGCGCCTGAAGGGCGAGCTGGACAAGGCCGCCAAGCGGCTGGAATCGCTGCAGCAGGAGCGCGACGGGGAGAAGAAGAAGGCCGACGCCGAGCGCGAGCGCCTGGACGCCCGCGCGAAGGAGACCGAGGCGAAGATCGCGGGGCTGGCGAAGGAGAGCCAGGACAAGCTCGCGGCGCTGGCGAAGCAGCTGGAGGAGGCCGAGTCCGCCCGGATGGCCGCGGAGGCCGCCTTCCAGGACCAGGTGCAGTCGGCACGCGCGGAGGCCGCCGACCACCGGTCGCGCCAGGAGAAGGCCGAGCGCGAGCTCGCCGAGGTGCGCTCGCAGCTCGCAGCGGCCGAGGCGCGCAACCTGGAGGCCACCCAGGACCTGAACGCCCATGCCTTGCGCGCGGAGCAGGCGGTGGCCGAGGCCCGGGAGCAGATGCGTGCGGAGGCCGAGGCGCTGGAGCAGCAGCGCGCGCGCCTCGCCGAGGAGCTGGAGTCCGCCCAGCGCGCGCGCCACGAGGCGGAGACGAAGCTGCGCAGCGAGCGCGCGGCCCTCGAGAAGGGGCAGGCGGCGCTCGCTGCCCGCGTCGAGGCGCTGGACGCCCGCGAGCAGGACCTGGCCCAGGCGCGGCAGACGGTGGACGAGGAGCTGAGCGCACGCGAGGCGGGGCTGGCGGAGCACGAGACGGCGCTGGCGGAGCGCGAGGCGGCGCTGAGCCGCGAGAAGGTCGGGTGGAAGACCACCGTGGAGCGCGCCATCAGCGAGGAGCGCGCCCGACTGGACGGCGAGTACGCCCGCTTCCGCGAGGAGGCGGAAGCCGAGGTGGAGAAGCGAGTGGCGGCGCTGGTAGAGGAGCGCCTGGCCGACGTGCGCGAGGAGCACGAGACCCGCGAGGCAGAGATGCGGGACCAGGTGGAGGCCCACGTGGCCAAGCTGCTGACGGAGTTCGATCAGCGCGTGGCGAAGATGCGCGGCGGCTACGAGACACGCCTCGCCGAGCAGGAGGCGGTGCTGGAGGACGAGCGCCAGCGGCTGGAGACCGAAGTGGTGCGGCTGCGCGAGGCGCTGGAGAGCGCGCGCAAGGCGCCGACAGCCGCGCCGGCACCGGAGCTGGACCTGCAGATCCAGGAACCCGAACCGGCGCCTGGCCGGCCGCGACCCGCCGCACCCGTGGCGAAGCCGACCCGCGCCAGGGAGGAGCCCAGGCGGGCGCCGGCCCGGCCGCAGCCCGCCGCGCCCGTGCCGGAGCTGGACCTGGAGATCGACGAGTCCGAGCTGCCTGCCACCGCCAAGAGCGCGGCGCCGGAGAAGCCTGCGCCCCAGGTCGACGCCATGCCGGTGATCGAGATTCCGGGGGAGGATGAGCCCCGGCCGGCGAAAGCACCCGAGGACAGCAAGCGGCGCATCATCTCGCCGAACCAGCTCGCGGACATCCGCAAGCGCATGGAGGAGAAGATGCGCGCGGCCCGCTCCAAGGCGGGCTGAGCCCGCCCGGCCGCGTCAGGCCTCCGCGGCGCGGCGGGGCACGGCGGCAGGCACCCCGTCCGAATCGGACAAGCACACCCGGTTGCGGCCGCCGGTCTTGGCCTCGTAGAGGGCGTCGTCCGCGCGGCGAATCACCTCGTTCACCGTCACGCTGCCCGCGCAGCTCGGCACGCCGCACACCCCGAAGCTTGCCGTCACCTCCACCTCCGGCGTGGTGCCGATGCGGATCGCCTCGAGCGCGGCGCGCACCCGCTCGGCGCCCACCACCGCCTGCTGCGGCGTGCACCCGTGCAGCAGCAGCGCGAACTCCTCGCCGCCGAAGCGCCCGCACACGTCGCTCGCGCGGCGCTGCCGCTCGAGCAGCCCGGCCACGTCGCGCAGCACCCGATCGCCCACGGGATGACCCCAGGTGTCGTTGATGGACTTGAAGCGATCCAGGTCCAGGAGCACCAGCGCCACCGGGTCGCCGCCGCGCCGGGCGCCCTCCAGGGCACGGGTGAACTGCTCCAGGAACACGCGGCGGTTGTACAGCCCCGTCAGCGGATCCCGCGCCGCGAGCTCCGAGAGCATCGCGTTCTTGTTCTCGAGCTCCACGGTGCGCGCGCGCACCAGCGCCTCCAGCTCGCGCTTGGCGTTGCGCTCCATGCGCACCACCTCTGCCTGCGCGCGCTCGCGCTCGTGCTGCATGACGTTGATGCGGTCGGCGAGCGCCAGCGACAACAGGATCACCTCCAGCCCCGATCCCACCTGCATGGCGTGGGCGGTGATCGGGTTGCTGGGCACCAGCCCGAACAGCAGCAGCCCCGTGATCAGCACCCCGGTGAGGAAGGCCGCCCACGCGAGCAGGAAGAAGCGCGCGGGCCGGTAGCCGCGGCGCCAGCTCGCGAACGCCGCGGGCATCACCGTCATCACGAACATCACCGCCAGCAGTGCGCTCAGCGAGGCCGCCACGCGGTAAGACGCGAACAGCGCGCCGGCGATCTCGACCACGATGGCGAGGGACAGCCATATCATGAGGCGGTCCATGCGCGGCGCGAGGGCGCGGGTGTTGAGCAGGCTGCGCGAGAAGGCGAGCCCGAACAGGCCCACGACGCCGGGCAGCACCACCGAGGCGCGGTTGCCCCACCACACCTGCTCCGGCCACAGGTACTGGTAGGCGAGGCCGTTGAGGGCGAGCTGCATGGTCATGAAGCTCGCGATGAAGCCCACGTAGTGCAGATAGGCGCGGTCCCGCACCGAGAAGAACAGGAACAGGTTGTAGAGCACCATTACCAGCATCATGCCGTAGTAGACGCCGAGCACGAGATGCTCGCGGGAGACGTGACCGTGGAACGCGCTCGCCTGCCACACGGCGATGGGAAGCTGCAGCGAGCCCCGGGTCTGCGCGCGCAGGTACACCACCTGCTCGCCACCGTCGCGCGCCGGCAGCAGGAACGACGGCGTGCGGTGCTTGACATCGCGCAGGGCGAACGGGTGCGTGTCCCCCGCCTCCTGGCGCCGCCAGCCGCCGTCGGAAGCTCGCGCGTAGAAGCTGATCTCGTCCAGCAGCGGATACGCCACCTGCACCACCCAGTCATGGCCCGGGGGCAGGTCCAGGGTGAGGCGCGCCCACAGTGCGCTGTCGGTGAAGCCCAGGTTGACGGAAGGTCCGGGTGCCGGCACGAAGCGCGCCGCCACCTGCGGCGCGGACAGGTCGCCGATGGCGAGGGTGGCCTGGGTGTCCTCCAGCACGTCCAGGCGCCAGCGGGCGCCGTGATCGACCCTGGGACTGGCCATCACGCCGCCCCACCGCGGCGCGTCATCGGCACCCGCGCCGCCCGCGGGCAGCGCATCATCGGCCCCCGCGCCGCCTCGCGGCGGTGCGTCATCGGCAATGGCGCCAGACAGCGGCGCGTCATCCGCCGAAACGCCGCCCCCCGGCACCAGCAGCGCCGGGAGGAGCAGCACGGCCAGGACCGCCGCGACGCGCCACGGCCACCGGCAGGGGGCGCGGCGAGAGGTCGAGCTCACGTGGCTTCCCGTTGGGGTTCCGCCCCCGCTATCGGCCGGCGGGAGCCGGCCTTGAGCGCCGGCCCTGGCCCGGCAAGCGCGCTAGGCGGTGCTCATCTCCAGCAGCCGCCGGACCGTGTCCTCGGTGAGGTTGCCGCCGGTGACCGTGGCCACCGTGAGCTTCGACTCGTCCACGCGGCCCGCCAGGAACCCCGCGGGCGCCACCGCGCCCGCCGGCTCGCTCAGCAGCTTGGCGCGGAACAGCAGCGTGCGGAAGGCACGCGCGATGTCGGTCTCGCTCACCAGCACGATGTCGTCCAGGAAGCGCTCGAGGTGCGCGAAGGGGAACTCCCCGGGGCGCACCGCGGAGAGCCCGTCGGCAATGCTGTCCCAGTAGTCGATGGCGGTGGGCCGCCCGGCCCGGCGTGACACGTACGCCGCGTTGGCGCGCTCGGGCTGCACGCCGATCACCTCCACCGCCGGGCGCGAGAGCTTGATGGCCGCGGCGATGCCCGCGGCCACGCCGCCGCTGCTCACCGGCACCAGGACCCGCTCCACGTCCGGGCACTGCTCCAGGATCTCGAGCCCGATGGTGCCGTGGCCCGCGGGAATGGGACGGTCCTCCCAGGTGTCGATGGCGGTCATACTGCGCTCGCCGGCGATGCGCCGCACCGTGGGCTGGCGGGCGGCGGCGTCGCTGCCGCAGAACACCACCTCGGCGCCGTGGGCGCGGGTGGCCTGCACCTTGTAGGCGCTGGTGCGATCCAGCATCACCACGACGATCGGCACGCCCATCAGCCGGCCCGCCCAGGCGAAGGCCTGGGCGAAGTTGCCCGACGACGTGAGCACGATGCCGCGGGCGCGCCGCTCGGGATCCATCTCGTGCATCACGTTGAACGCCGCGCGCACCTTG